>JAQUBO010000358.1 GCA_028686735.1 Bacteroidales bacterium | reverse complement strand
CGTTACGCTGTATCTGGGAGGAATGATCCCTTGTTGTCCGGACCCCTCAAATTCGACGATTTCCCCGGTCTCGGTGTGGTGGGTTTCGATGATGGTGGAAGGCCGGGAACCCGCGTGGTTTCTACGTGGCCTCAGTTCTTGCGTATATACCAAGGGGGAGCCATCCGTCCCCGCCCGTGTTCCTGCGCTTTCGCGGCTGCATGAGTTCGCCGCTTCCGCTTGGCGGGCGGGGGATTGCGTTTGGCTGTGGTATGGTTTAAACAAAATTTACTCCAAACGACTAGAAACCATCTAGACGGCTTGGACAGGGGCTTTTGCCTCGGCTTGGAAACCCTCCTGAACATGCTTGGAGGCTGGATGCAGGGGGGTTTATTTTTTGCTCTGGCTACTGGTCCGAATCCTTCAAAGCCTTCTCGATATTTTCCAGCCCATATTTGACGTTGGACTGAAGCTGCTCACCGTGACGCACGATCTCAGGCATCATAACTTTCCGCGCTTTAGCATTCATGCTGTGCGCTTTGGCCATGAGATCCCGAGCTTGCCTAAGTCCAGGCTCTAAAGTTTCAAAAAGATCACGGACCAACTGCGAAACAGACTTGTCATCATAAGCGGCGATTTCCTTCAAAAGATCGTGAAATTCAACGGAAACGATAAGATTAAGCTGCTTTAACTGTTTTTTTTTATTCATGATTTTTCGCCGGTCGTTTAAAATTGTGTTTGTTTGTATGCCGGACTTATGTTTGCAAAAACTTCCATAGTCATAAATATGAGATCCGGTCAAATGAAAACAGGTCGAAAGATCTCACTGCCGACCGTGGGCCAAGCCGACGAAGCGCCGGCGGCCTCCGAGGTTTCCGGGTGGCCTGTACACCCAAAGGCAGGCCACGAATAAAAGGGATTTGTGGAAATCCTCTGGGGGGGCGGCGTCTGCCCTTCGGGGTCGCCTACGTGACCCGACGTCACAGTGACGACTTCGACCACCCACCCAGGTACGCGGGCTGATACTGGGGAAGCCCCAGCCCCCCGGATCAATCCCGACGATCATACACCGCATGGACCTCGATCCCTACCCGATCACCAATCGCTTTCAGATAGCTGGCACAGATCGCCCGACCCCTGCTATCGTCACGGTGACACCTACGCACCTCCGACGATAGCAGTTCCAAAAGCCCCGACAGGGACACAGCCGCCAAATCATCATCAGAGCCCCAGGCCGCACCCTGCGCCCGCTCCCGCATCCGTCGCATCCGTTCCGCGCTTGTCGTTTTCCCCACCATGCCCTCCTTTTTTTTTGTCACTGTGACACAAGCACAGACTCGGTGCGGCCCCCTGCGCTAGCGTCGCTCCCTCCGGGGTCTCCGTCCGCTCCGCTGCGCGCCTGGGGCCGCTCATCACGTCGCAAACCTTCATACGTGCCGTATGTCAAAAAATTCCAAATTCGTTTTTTACATTCGTCATTTTCTTCGTATTTCAATTTGTGGACTTTTAAATTTCGCCTACAAAGAGAATCCAGAAATTCCGGAATCAACCCCGGCGAATCTTCCGCCAGGTTGAGTAATTCAGGCAACGCCTTTGTCTTGCCAATCAACGGCCAATAGTCATTCAAAACCGCCAAGAGCGCCGCTACAGGGTCAATTTCCTCTTCGGCTAGTTCCTGATCGGTTTTCTCTTTCGTGAGCCCCAGGAGCTTACGGAGGCCGTTTGACCAGTAGAGTTGACGCGCCCCCTTGAAGGCATAAAAAAAGACCTGCCAGAGCTTCCCGGCTTTCTCCTTGTCGATCCCCAACCCCCCCAACACCTCACGGAGTTCTGGCGAAATCCGCCGATCATCAACACCGAAGGTATAGACCCGGAGCAGATCCCAGGGATTCACGGAAGTCTTGCCCCGCTTCAAATGGCCCTTGGTCAGCTCCGAATCCATGCCCCACTTGGTCACATACCGAGCAGCGCGGGAGCCATCATCGACCCGGCAGCCGTGGGACTCGGACGGATCGGCCAGCCCCGACTTTCGGCAGCCATCCAACCAAATCGGATACCACAAACGCCGGATGACTTCGGGGCTCCACGAGGTGTCCAGCATGAGCATGACGTGGAAATGGGGATGCCATCCGTTTTCCCCGTAAGTGACTTCGAGGACGCGGATCGTTCCCTTCAAACCGATCATCTTCCGCATCTGCTTTCCAGCCCTGGAAGTTGACCCCTTGCGCCAAGCCTTTTTCATCTGATCCAAGACCACCCGGACATCATCCCCCAGGCCGTGGGGAACGGTGAGGGTCAAGAGCATGACCTGAAGGCCCATTTCCTTGGCCCTCTCCATTGCCTCGGATACCTCGACGCGCCGACGCTCCGTGATTTTGGGAGCACAAATCGGACAGCCCCAGACGGAGCCACAGCACTCACACCCGGCGACGAAAGACTTCTGATGCTCAAGGGACAGCTTGAGTTCAACATCACGGCCAGGAATCCGCCACCGGTGGCATTTTGTCTGACGTGATCCAGGCAAGAGCCGATCCAGGGACCAGCGCATGGAATAGCGGTCAAGGCGGGTGTTTTGATGGTCCGTTACGCTGTATCTGGGAGGAATGATCCCTTGTTGTCCGGACCACTCAAATTCGACGATTTCCCCGGTCTCGGGGTGGTGGGTTTCGATGATGGTGGAAGGCCGGGAACCCGCGTGGTTTCTACGTGGCCTCAGTTCTTGCGTATATGCCAAGGGGGAGCCATCCGTCCCCGCCCGTGTTCCTGCGCTTTCGCGGCTGCATGAGTTCGCCGCTTCCGCTTGGCGGGCGGGGGATTGCGTTTGGCTGTGGTATGGTTTAAAC
>JAQUBO010000010.1 GCA_028686735.1 Bacteroidales bacterium | reverse complement strand
GGATATACGCTTACTGCATTTGCAAATTCACTATCAATACTGTTTGCAATGGTAATATCTGACTCCATTCTATAGTGAAGCGAAGTATTACCATAAGAATAATACAATACTCCAATGATATTATAAGTTGCACCAAGACTTGGAGTAAAAGGATACGCTCCAGTACCATTGTCTTTACACATTAGCGGTGCAGATCCATCATTTACATACCATTCGCCGTACTGATTTTTAGTTGTATCACAAGTAGCGTTAGTAACTTTTACCAGAACAGATTCGTATGGTTCTGTATTTGCATCAGCTGTTGATATTTCAGCTGGTGGAGCAACAATACCGTCAATAGCAGTTACAGTATATGATGTAATGTTTTCGATTTGTGTTAAATCATAGGATTCGTTTATAGTACCTGCAATCATAACAGAGTCTCCAATTGTTGGTGAGTTTGTTAAGTCTTCAACATAAATACCATTCCATGCACCTCCACCTTGCTGGAGATAATATCCTTCACCGTGTTGTGAGGAGTTGAAACTAGCAGAAACAATACCTTTAACCCAAACATCTCCTGTTGCACCGTTTTGAATATCAGAAATACTTGTAAAAGAAGGACCATCAAGATTTACTGTGAAAGTAACTTGTTTGGTAATAGCTGGTGTTAATGAAGCTTCAGACATATCAACAAGTTCTAAAACTGCTGTGTGCGAACCATTGCTTAAACCAGAAAGAGTTATTGGTGATGATGTTGTAAATAAACTTGTTCCACCATCGACAGTATATTTTACTTTACCATCTGTACCAAGATTAAAGTTTTGGACAGCAAAAGCAATATTTACATCAGCATTCATTATTTCTTCACCATTTGCTGGGCTTGTAATTGACAGAAAAGGTTCGGTAGATGAAAATCCTGTCCAAATAATATCGTCAATAACTACTTGAGCATTATAAGATGATGTGCCAGCTGGTTTAATCATAATTGTAAAATCGCCAGGGACATTAATTTCTGGTACATAAAAAGTATGAACGGTTGGGTCTTCACCTGTGCCACTACCAAATTCGTCAGAAGTTGCTATAAGCATATCGTTAATATAAAGCTCTAATTGGCGTGTAGAGGCTCCTGTAAACGCTTTACGCATACTTACTTGAAAACTTGCAATTCCTCCAGAGATAGTTTGAGAAACTAATTTGCTGTCAGATGCACGACGAAGCATGTGCCCTTTATTGTTTATTGGAAATATATCTACATCTCTAGAGTGGACGTAGGTCCAAGTAATGTCATCATCTCCAACAAATGAACCGTCAGAGTAACTGCTACCTATATCACTTAACTCGAAAGTTTCCATTCCACCTGGCAAAGCTTCGGCACAAGTAAATGTTAAGTTTGCAGTAACTGCTGGGGTAATAGAGGCGTTAGACATATCTACTAATTCGAAAGTCATAGTGTGCTCTGCATATGATAATCCGGTTAAGGCAATGTCGCTTGTAGTTGTATGATAAATTGCTGAGCCACCGTCAAGTGTATAAGCAATTTTCCCATCAGTGCCTGGGACAAAGTTTTCGACTGTAAATGCAATATCTACATCATTGCCGTAAACTGTTGTGCCGTTTGTTGGTGCGTCGATGGTTAAAGCTGGTTCTGTACTAGGAATTTCGTAAGTAACAGTTCTAATAGCGGTAACAGCAGGGTCCAATGGATTGTTTGACATATCAACAAGTTGCATTGTAATAGTATTTTCTCCTTCAACTAGAGTTGCAACATTTACAGGACTTGTAGTTGTGTATTGAGCTGTACCACTGTTAAGAACATATTCTAAGCTGCCCTCAACACCAAGTTCAAAATTGCTTGTTGTGAAAACTAAATCCACATTGTCTTCATTAACAGTTTCGTAGCTTGTTGGTGCAGTAATATTAAGTGTTACTGGGATACTCCATTCTTCAAAACTCCCATTAGCGATAATATTTGCTCCTCCATCAAGGCTTACAACAACATTGTCTATTATGTTTGTTGCTTGATTACCATTAGATTCCCATCCAGCAGATTCGTCATAAAATCTAATGTCGATATAAGCAGTAGTTGTTCCAGTGGGAACAGTACCACTAAAAGTTAGTTCTTGAAAGGCAGCACCGTCAACACTGTACTCACTAGCGTTGGTGTTCCAGTCAATACCTTCACCATTCCAACCAATGCCAAATCGGCATCTACCAGCGTTAGTGTTGTCTAAAACATCTAATGTAATTTGAAAATTAGATCCTTCGGTAACAGCAAAATCGCTGGAGAAGAATTTTTGAGTCGAAGTCGAAGTCCATGTGGCAGCAACTGCAAATGTTCCATCTGTAATATCTGTAGTTTCTTTTGCTACTGTAATATCTGATGATACTGTAGTCCAACCTGTGGGGACTTCTTGAGCAATTAGTGCTGTGATGGCAAAAATTGTCATTAAAAGTAAGGTTAATTTTTTCATAGTGCAATAAATTTAGTTTATAAAATATATAATTTTTATTTTTTGTGAATTACAAATTTAGTAAATATTATTATATAATAATTATAATATTGTAATTATTTAGGAACAAAAAAAGATTGCTAAATGTTAACAATCTTTTTTCTTTTTCTTTTTACAATTAATTTTCTAGTATTTCTGGGTCAACTAAAATTCTGCCACAATATTCGCAAGGAATAATTTTTCTACTAGATTTTATGTCAAGTTGTCTTTGGGGTGGGATTTTGTTAAAACAACCACCGCAGGCATCACGTTCAATTGTAACAACAGCCATTTTGTTAAGAACATTGTTTCTTATTCTGCTATATGCGTACAGAAGTCTAGGTTCTGTTTTAGTTGCAATTATTTCACGTTCTTTATTTAGTTTTTCTTCTTCTTTTTGTGTTTCTGCGATAATTTTGTTGAGTTCAGATTTTTTGACTTCTAAGTCTTTATATCTTTCATCAAATTTTATTTTTGATTCACTAATTAAAGAACTTTTAGTTTCAATATCTTCGGTGTGTTCTCTAATTTTTTTATCGCAGAGTTCAATTTCAAGGTTTTGAAATTCAACTTCTTTTGTTAGTGCGTCGTATTCACGATTGTTTCGAACATTATTCTGTTGTTCTGTATATCTTGCTATGAGAGCTTCGGCTTCTTTTTTGCCATTTTCACGTTCAGCAATTTGAGATTTAGAATTTTCAACTTCACTTTCAAGATTTTTAATTCTTGTTTCGAGTCCTTCAATCTCATCTTCTAAGTCTCTAACCTCTAACGGTAATTCTCCTCTCATAATTTTGATTCTGTCTATTTCCGAATCAATCAGTTGAAGCTTATAAATGTTTTGTAATCTTTCTTTAATACTCTGTGTTACAGATTCTGTTTTTGTTTCTTTTTTTGCCATCTCAATAATTTTTTATCGGATTCGTATTAATTTTTGAAAAACGGACTGCAAAGTTAGGCTTTTTTTTCGTAATAATATCATAAAAGATTTCTTTTGTGAATTGTTCGCTTTCAAAATGTCCTATATCAATAATAAGTATCTTATTTTCTGTTAAAAAATAGTCGTGATATTTTATATCTCCACTTATAAAAACTTGTGCTCCTGAATTGATGGCGGTCTTAATAAAGTCTGCCCCACTACCTCCACATACAGCAATTTTATTTATTTTTGTGCCTAATAATTTACTATGCCTGATATTCTCGACATTAAATTTTTCTTTTAAAATTTTTAAAAGTTCTTTTTCCTCAAGTGGCATTATTGGCTCACCAGTCATTCCTAATCCGGCTTTATTCCATTCATTATCAATAGAAAAGATTTCGTATGCCACTTCTTCATAAGGGTGTGTAGATAGCATTGCACTAATAATCTTTGATTCAAGGTGGGCTGGGAATACCATTTCTGACTTAATTTCAGGTTCGTAATGAATTTGCCCCTTTTTGCCTATGTATGGATTTGTGTTTGTTCCTGCTTTAAAACTTCCTGTTCCTGAAACATTAAAACTGCAAGAGCTGTAATTCCCAATGGAACCTGCTCCGGCCTTAAACATTGCAAGACGAACTTTTTCGACATGCTTTTCTGGTATGTAAACAGATATCTTTTTTAAAAAATCTTTTTTGGGCGATAAAATTTTGAGGTTCTGTAATTCCAGTTTTTCACATATTGTATAGCTTACGCCTTTGTCAACAGAGTCAAAACTTGTGTGTCCACAATAGATGGAGATGTCATTTTTTATAGCTTTGATGATGCACTTTTCAATATAATTGCTCCCTGTGATTTTTTTTAGCTTCCCAAATATTAATGGGTGATGTGAAACAATCATGTTGCAACCACTTTTTATGGCTTCATCAATAACCTCTTCGATTATGTCGATACAAAGCAAAACTCCCGTAATTACGGAATTTGGGTTTCCAATGTTTAATCCAGTATTATCGTAGTCTTCTTGTAGTTGTGGTGGTGCAAATTCTTCTAGTGCTGAAATTATTTCTTTTACTTTCATGTTTTATTTAGAGTTCATTTTTTATTTCATTTAACATCGATTTTACTTCTTTGAGTCTTTTTATTAATTCGAAATTATTTTCGGTATCGTGTCGATTGTCTTTTAGTTTCTTTTTTGCTCCGTTTAAAGTCATTCCCCTTTCTTTGACTAAATGCCAAATAAGATGGAAATTCTCAATGTCCTTGTTTGTGAAAAGCCTATTCCCTTTTTTGTTCTTCTTTGGTTTGATAATGTCAAATTCAGTTTCCCAATATCTAATTAGCGAAGTGTTTACATTAAACATTGAAGCGACTTCTCCAATTGAATAAAAAAGCTTCACAGATTTATTATCCTTTTTTTGCATGATTGAAATAATTTTATTCAAAAATCATTAAAAAAAATTAGAATACAAAATTATTAAGATGTTTTTTTTATTAAGCTAATCGCATGCTGTTGTGCGTTGCTTTATGTTATTGAGTTTTCTCAATGAAATTATTAGCATATAAAAAAAATAATTGTATTTTGTTTATTATAGTTGTTTGATGTTTTGTGATTAGGGGTCTGATAGTGAGGTTGTTAAGGATGGATGTTAAATATAGAGTTAAAAAAAACAAAAAAAAATTTGGAAATATGAATTAAAAAGATGTACATTTGCAAACTATTTGCGAGAATAGCTCAGTTGGTAGAGCACGACCTTGCCAAGGTCGGGGTCGCGAGTTCGAGTCTCGTTTCTCGCTCTTTTTTAAAGAGAAATACATATAAGTGCCCGGGTGGCGGAATAGGTAGACGCGCTGGACTTAAAATCCAGTTCCTATTGTTGGAGTGCCGGTTCGATTCCGGCTCCGGGTACAAAAGCAGAGTTTAGTTATTCTGCTTTTTTTTTATGAACATTTTCTTACTTTTGTTGTTTGTAGTATTTACTTAATTAAAAAATTACAATTATTATGGAAAATTTAGATCAAGTTTATATGTGGATTGTGCAAAACGGAATTAAGCTTATTGGTGCAATTGTTGTTCTTATAGTAGGCTTTTGGGTTGTTAAAGTGTTTGTGCGTCAGTTGGTTAAACTTATGAAAAAGCGGAATGTCGATGCAGGTTTAGTCTCTTTTTCTAAAAGTTTGCTTAGTATTTTACTAAAGATAATGATTGTAATCTCCGTTATGGGGATGGTTGGTGTTGAAATGACTTCGTTTATTGCCGTTCTTGGTGCGGCTGGACTTGCTGTGGGCTTGGCTTTTCAAGGTACGCTTAGTAATTTTGCTGGAGGAGTTATAATACTTCTCTTTAAACCTTTTAAAGTAGGTGAGTTTATTGACGGACAAGGGCATGCAGGAACTGTTAAGGAAATTCAAATATTTAATACGGTTTTGACTACTCCTGATAATAAAGTTGTTTTTATTCCAAATGGTGGATTAGCAACAGGTTCTCTTATTAATTACTCACGCCAGGAAACTCGTAGAGTAGATTGGAAAATTGGCGTTGCTTATGGTGCAGATTATAAAAAAGTTCGGGAAATAATTCTTGACATTATTAATGCTGATAGTCGTGTGATGCACGATCCCGAAGTTTTTATAGGACTTGGCGAAATGGCTGATTCATCTGTAAATATCGTTGTAAGAGCGTGGACAAAAACTCCTGATTATTGGGGCTTACATTTTGATGTGAATGAGAGAGTTTATGAAACATTTAATAAAGAAGGTATAGAAATTCCTTTCCCACAAATGGATGTGCATATCAAACAATAATTATAACTATTTTAAATTTTATTTTATGATGTCAAGAATTAAACTTTACGCAACAGTAATAATTTTAATCTTAGTTTCATTGCATTTAAGAGCCGAAGAGGTGCCTGATACAGTTAAAGGTTGGAAAATTGGCGGAGTTTTATCTTTAACAGGTTCGCAAGTTTCATTTACAAACTGGGCGGCAGGGGGTGCAAACTCAATAAGTGCAAATAGTTTTACTAATTTATTTGCAAACTATAAAAGAGGAAAAATGGCATGGGATAATACTCTCGATTTAGGGTATGGGCTTACGCGTCAAGGTACTGGAGATGACGTACTGTATTATAAAACCGATGATAAAATTGACTTTTCTTCCAAATATGGTCGATATGCATTTGAATATTGGTATTATTCCGCTTTAGTTAGTTTTAAATCACAATTTACAAAAGGATTTAAAAAAAATACTGATACAATAAGATCGTCAAATTTTTTAGCTCCAGGATATATCAATATTTCTATTGGTATGGATTATAAACCTAATGATAATTTTACATTGTTTATGTCTCCTCTTTCTGGTAAAATTACTCTTGTAAATGATACTTTGTTGTCAAATATTGGTTCTTATGGGGTAAGTCCTGGTGAAATTGTAAGATATGAATTTGGTGGATTTGTAAAAGCTCAGTTTAAAGCAAATTTGGCCGATAATATTACTTATACTACTAGACTCGAACTGTTTTCTAATTATCTTGAAAATCCGCAAAATGTTGATGTAAATTGGGAAAATACTTTTAACTTTAAATTTAATAGTTATTTTAGTGCAAATATCCACTTTACTATGTTGTATGATGATGATACTAAAATTGCTATATATAATGATAATGATGAGTTAGTGGGAAGAGGGGCTCGTTTACAAATGAAACAATTGTTTGGGTTAGGAATTACATACAAGTTTTAAGTTCTTTGCTGTTGTTCACGGTTCTCTGTTTGTTAATTACTAATTAGTCTTTGCAAGAAAACGTCAAATACTGCGTTACTCTCATTTCTGAAACAGTCATTTACGAAAAGTAAACTCCTTAGTTTCAGAAACTTCGAACCGACTGAAAGGAGCTCATGAACACCATTAAAATAATGAATTTTTGTGAATAAAGCCTTGTCTTTGACGCTTTCTTATCAAAGACACAAAAAGCAGTAGTTTTAGCTGCGCTGAGCTCGTAAACTCGGTTCTTGCGGACACTAATTACTAATTACTAATTACTAATTACTAATTACTAATTACTGATTACTAATTACATACCTAAATGCAAAATACAGCTACCTAATTACAGGACATACCGATTACCAATTTAGTAGTCATTAATGGTTTTTTGAGACAATTATGACCAGTTATTTGTATTTAATTGGATTATTTGTTTATTTTTGTTTCATAAGCATTAATGATTTTATTAAAAAATGAATTTCTTAAAATGGGAAAGTTCGATAAATCTAATCTTATTCATAAAAAACTCAATGAAATTGGGTTAAACCAACAAATTACTGAAGAACTGATTTCTTATTTTGATAGAGTAAGTTTTTTAAGCATGACCCCAGAAACTTTAACCTTCTTTCTGCTACTTTAAAAGTAAATATTTTTTTTGAAAAAACAAATTTGGATTTTAACACAGTATCTAAGTAGTGTCCGCAAGAAAACTACTGCTTTTTGTATCTTTGACCTGCCTGTCGGCAGACAGGTAAGAAAGCGTCAAAGACAAGGCTTTATTCACAAAAATTTATTATTTTAATGGTGTTCATGAGCTCCTTTCAGTCGGTTCGAAGTTTCTGAAACTAAGGAGTTTACTCCGTCAGCTGACGGATGACTGTTTCAGAAATGAGAGTAACGCAGAAATAAGCGTAGCGATTCACGAATACCCATAAAGTATATAAATATTTATGAGTAATTTGACGTTTTCTTGCAAAGACTAAGTATAAAATAGTTTATTGCTAACACTATTTTATAATAAATCCAGATTTAGTAGCCATAAGTAGTTTTCCTGTTAGTTCTTCATCTTCGTATTCCTCTGTGGCATCTTCAATATCAATAATTTTTGAAAGAGATTTATCAATAGTGAAAGTGTGCCCTTCAGGTATATATATTTTGATTTTTAGGTTCTGTGCTCTGTATCTGTTGGAGTCGATAATAATATAGGGATCCAAATATACAATTGAATCAGTAATATTATAATCATATTTTATTTTATTAAGATTTGTTTTTGCATCGTTTCGATTGGCACCGCGTGAGTAATAAATAAATTGAATCTTTGCACAGGTGTCGTTTCCGATATAAAAATCAATTTCGGGCAGAGTTCTTAATTTCCCTTCTTGTGGTAGTATAAGGTGTTGATTGATGTATAGATGGATGTCGTCAATGTTTTCGATGTCATCTTCACTCATAATTATATTGTCAGAAAATTCAGGATTTAAACTAAAATTATAGTTTGTAGTAGAATCACATGGTATATATGCATGCACACTCTTATTGTCAATAGATCTAAATGATGCTCCGATATTAATACTGGTAAGTGCAATAATAATTATTGATAAAACCCATACTATAAATGTACCTATACTTAAATATTTATTACTTTTAATATTAAAGAGCAGTAATAAGCCCCAGTAAATTATTGCAAAAACTGGAATTATTCCAAAAATGAGAATTGCGATACTTAAAAGCCAAGCTGTTGCACTATTAGTAACATACTCGAGTAATCCAGGTAACCAAACCATGTTTATAAAATCGTTTGCGAAATAAATGTTTTCTTTGCTAACGCTAATAAATGCTATTGTTAAAACTACTAAAATAAATGCTCCTCCAATAAGAAATGACACACCAAGGATTTTGCCTAAAACCCGTACAGTAATACTGAGAAAGTTTAAAAGTGCTTTTCCAATGCTGTTTATTGTATCTCCGGCTTTTTTAGTATTAATATTTTTAAAGCTATTTTTAATATTATCGAATTCCTTCTTAACTGTTTTCTCAATGTTTGAAAGGTTTACTTTGTCTCCTTTCATTTCGAGTTTTTCTGCAGTGGTTGTTGCCTCAGGCACAGCTATCCAAAGAATTAAATATGCAATTATGCTAATTTGTCCTATAAGTAAGAAAATTAGGAACAAAACCCTCCATGTTGTGGTGCTGACTCCTGTATAATAGCTAAGACCTGAACAAACTCCAGCAATCTGCTTGTTTTCGGAGTCTCTGTATAATTTCTTTTTTTCTTTTTTATTTTCCGATTTTGTCTCACTTGTAGGTTCTGACATATCTTCGCCAGTAATATCTTCGACATTTCCGAGTATTAAGACAATTTCCTCAACATCTGTGATGTTAATTACTTGCTTATTGTCGTTTATCCTCATGTTAAAAATTTCGGCAATCCTTGCCTCAATGTCTTTTACAATTTCATTTCCTTCCTTAAGTTTAGAAAAATGCTCTTCGAGTTTACTCAAATAAAGACTTAACATTTTATAAGCATCTTCGTCTATGTTAAACATGAAGGAGTTTAAATTTATATTTACTGTCTTTTTCATATTATTTAAGTTTTATTGATTTTAACATATTAATTGATTCTACTAATTCTGTCCACGACTTATCTAATTCGTTAAGCATTTTTTTTCCTTTTTCGGTAAGACTATAGTATTTTCGAGGTGGACCTTGATTGCTCTCTTCCCAACGATAGTTTAAAAGCTCAGTGTTTTTGAGCCTTGTTAAAAGCGGGTAAATTGTGCCTTCTACCACAATCATGTCGGCTTCTTTAAGTTGCTGAAGTATATCGATGGAGTAACAATCCTGTTTTGAAAGGATGAGTAGAGTGCAATACTCTATTACTCCTTTTCGCATTTGGGCATTATTATTATTTATTTCCATATTCAAAAATTTAGTAATTGACAATGCAAAGATATGAAAATAAATTAGTACTATGCAACACAAAGTACTAAAAAAATGAAAATATTTTAAAAATAGTTTTAGAAATAGGATAGGGTAATACTTGTATTGTTTGCTGTATCTGATTTTCAGAGGATCTATATCATCTGTTCAAAATCTTCTTCTGAGATGATTTTTATTCCTAATTTATTCGCTTTTTCTAATTTTGAGGGGCCAATATTGTCTCCTGCGAGTAAAAAATCAGTGTTTTTTGATATTGATGTTACATTTTTTCCGCCATGTTTTTCAATTAAATCTTTAATTTCGTCACGAGAGTGTCTTTGGAATGTTCCAGAAATAATAATTTTTAGGTCTTTAAGGTTTTCAGATAGGTTTTTTTCTTCTTCATCTTGGATTTCGAAATTAACTCCAGCGTTCATTAGTGCAGCGATGATTTTAATATTATTTGTATCATTAAAATACTGAATAATGCTTTCTGCAATTCTTTCACCAATTTCGTCAACGGACATAAGCTCGTCTTTATTTGCTTTTGCAAGATTTTCGATATTTTTAAAAGCGTAAGCAATTTTTTTAGCAACCGTTTCGCCTACAAATCTAATTCCTAGAGCAAACAATACACTTTCGAAAGCTGTGCTTTTAGATTTTTCTATACTATTAATAATATTATCGGCAGATTTCTCTGCCATTCTCTCTAGTGGTAGGATCATTTCTTTGGTTAATATATATAGGTCTGCGGCATTGTTAATTAGACCACTATCATAAAGTTGAGCAATAGTTTCTTCGCCAATACTATCTATGTTCATTGCTTTACGGGAAATAAAGTGTTCGATTTTCCCTTTTATTTGCGGAGGACAATTGTTTGAGTTTGGGCAGTAATGTTTTGCTTCGCCTTCGATACGTATTAGTTTTGCACCACATTCTGGGCAGTTGCTAATAAATTGAGTAGGAGATGAATCTTGTTCGTGAATTTTCACTCCCACAATTTTGGGAATAATTTCGCCACCTTTTTCGAGATAAACCATGTCGCCAATGCGAATGTCGTGTAAAGCAATTTGATCTGCGTTGTGTAATGATGCTCTTTTTACTATTGTACCTGCTAATTGGATTGGTTCTAAGTTTGCAACTGGAGTTACTGCTCCTGTGCGTCCTATTTGATAATCGATACTAAGCAATTTTGTTATTACTTGTTCGGCCTTAAATTTATATGATATTGCCCATTTTGGCGTTTTTGCAGTATAACCAAGTATTTCTTGCATTTTAAAGGAGTTTACTTTGATTACAATCCCGTCAATATCATACGCTAAATTGTGTCGCTCAGTATCCCAATAATGAATATAATTAAAAACTTCGTCAATGTTTTTGCATAGTTTTGAATGCTTTGATACCTTAAAGCCAGCATCTTTTAGTAGTGAAAGGCTTTGAAAATGCGTATCTGTTGGTAATGATTTGCCCATCATGTAGTAAAAATAGCAATCAAGTTTTCGTTTTGCAACTTCTCTAGAGTCTATCATTTTTATGGATCCCGAGGTTGCGTTACGAGGATTTGCAAATGGAACATCATTGTTTTTTTCTCTAATAGTGTTTAATTCAGCAAAAACTGAGTGTGGCATTATTATTTCACCTCGCACTTCAAATTTATCAGATATTATATTCTCAGCAATAGATAGTGGAATACTTTGAATAGTTTTAATGTTTTCTGTTACATTATCTCCTTTTGACCCGTCTCCTCTAGTAACAGCACGTGTAAAAATGCCATTTTCATAGGTAACCGAAATTGAAGCACCATCGAATTTTAGTTCGCAAACATACTCTGGGTTTGTCTCTAATTCTTTTATTACGCGATTGTGAAAGTCGTTAAGATCTTCTTCCGAATAGGTATTACCAAGCGATAACATTTGAAATTCATGTTCTACTGTCTCGAATTTGTTCGTAATATCGCTACCAACTCTTTGGGTAGGACTGTCTGCTAATTTATATTGAGGATATTCGTTTTCTAATTTGTTTAGCTCTTCTAGCATTTTGTCAAATTCGAAATCTGTTATGCTTGGTTGATTAAGAACATAATAATTGTAATTATGCTTGTTAAGTTCTTTCGATAGTTGGTTTATCCGCTCTTTTAAAGTATTCATTTAGTTATTATAATAATTCACTATTATTTTGCATTGTTGTCCGGTTAAAATATTTTTAAAATCATGTGTAACTCTTGAAATATGTCGTCCCTAACGAGACTTTTAAAATATTGGCTTAGTTTTACTTTGTCGATATTTGACCTCTAACGAGGTTTGTCCTTTAGGGACATTGTTTTGGTAAAAACTAAGTAATCAAGGCTATAGAAGTCCCATCTGTTACGACATATTCTTTTTATCCAATCCAATTATATATATATTAATTTTAATAGGACAATAATAATTATTTGGTAAAAATAATAAAAACTTTTTAATCCTAAGTTTGACATAATTTTTAAAGTACATGCAAAACTAATATCCAAGAATGTTGCTTTTTACTCAATAAGCAATTTAACGAATTGGCAGTTTTCTGTAGTGTTAATTTTTAAATAATAGATACCAGAAATGTATCCCTCAACATTCAAACTAAGTTTAGTCTCATTTGTATTTTGCTGATAAATAGTTTGACCTAGGGAATTAATCAGGCAGATATTTGTAATAATATCTTTAGATTGAATTGTTATTGAGGTTTTTGCTGGATTGGGATAAACTTTTATTTGAGAAATTGTATTTTGTATGGTACTTACAGGCTCTGCAACAGTTAAATTTATTGGTATTGTTACTGTGTCTATGTTTGTATAGATTTTTAAATTACACATATATTCTCCAGGGATTAAATCGTGAGTATCAAAATTGAGAGCTATTGCATCTTCCTGCCCAATTCCTAATGCACCAATATTTATGTTTTTATTTACCCAATTGACTGGTGGTCCATAATTAAATAAATCTAAACTATCTTCGATAAAATGTGGTTCTGAACCATAAATATCCCCTTGCATTGAGTAATATATTCTCATATTTTCTTCAAAGGTTTCATTTATGATTCCATAGACTGTTGTATGAGCAATTTCATTAGGCAAAAGCAGTCCGTAGTTGTTGGCGGGGTTTTCGCCGAACCATGTAAAATCGGCTCCATCTCCAGGGCTACCGTTAGTAATATGTAGCGTATCATTTGATTGGTCATAAAAGTCTGTTAGGGAGTCTATCAGAAAACCTTCTGGAAAATTTATCGATATTTCTTTAATCCATTCACTATCTGTTGATGCGTTACTTGCATAGAATGTCCAAGCAACAGTATCTCCAGCATAAAAACCTTGTGCAGAACAAGTAATTTTAGAGCCAATAATATTACGACTATTTCTTATCCATGGCAAATCGTTTAATAATCTTAAATTGTAGTTGATAATTCCTCCACCCATATTAGAGATGTAAATTGTATCGCTTTCAGTTTCATTAGGATACATTGTTTTATTTATTTCTTCGACACTAATAGTAAGTAAGGGTTCGGCATCATATATTGAGGGAAACTCAATTAAATCAATCCAAGCACAATCTTCATTGGCAGCAACAGAAACATCTTTATGGTACACCCATTTAAAATTATGAATTCCTGCGGTAACAGAATAAGATTCTTGAGCCCATTCCACAATTCCATCCCAACGTCCCTGTTCTATATCGTTAATATAAAAAGCCAGATAATCCCAATTGTTATTATTAGGGTCATCTTCGCAAGAAACTTTTCTGTAGAAACTAATATTACCTGCTGCAATAACTTGCAACTCTATTTCTAAAACTGAGCTTTGATTGTTAGTTATATTCCCGGATTTAAGACAATAAGTCCCTTCGTAAGGCTCAATATCTGATATAAACCATGGTAAATCTCCACCATTATTCCAATTATATGAGTCAAAACTTCCTGTTTCCCAATCCTCCAAAATTTGTCCAATACTTACATATCCTATAATATCTTTTTCGTATCCGTTTGCTCCTGTAATATGGAAATTTAAAATTGCTACATGTCCAGGTAAGCATTCGGCATCGGCTGTAAAATTAAAATTCGCATTGTACGATAAGCCATTTTCCATCAATCCTATATCTGCTGTGTTTTGGTTTATTGTTAAAAAAGGATCAGATGAGGTTACTGTGATTTCCATGTCATCAATACTTGCTCCACCTTCATTGGCGAAAGTGTATAGTATGTCGCTAGTTTCACCAATGTCTAATCTATTATTATCTAAATCGTTAACAAAATACTCAATTAGTTGAATGTCAGCCGTGTAAACCGGATAGATAATGTCTATTTCCCATGTGTTTTGGTTGCTAATTGCTGTTAGATGCAAAGTTATTTCCTGCTCGTTGTAAAAGTTGAAATTCAAATCAAAATTAAACGCTGCATTAATTGATATCTCCTGTAGAGGGTTTAGTGTTCCTATGAACTCAGTATTGTCAATGATTGTGATATCAGGGTTCTCACAAGTTACAGAAATGTTTAGATTTGTAATTGCTGTTTCGTTGGCATTACGCAAAATTAAATTCATATCGACATTCTCGCCCCATTCAATAATATTATTGTTGGCAGTAGTAATATTGTAATTTATTATCAATCCTTCGGTAGATATTGGTATGGTTTTTCTATCTATCATTCCTTTGGCATCAGTTACTTTAAAGTTTAGAGGGAATGCTAAAATCTCTTCTGTTGGTATTCCTGTCAATAATCCATCTTCAGAAAGTGAAAAGACTTCTGGTACACTCATTGGCACAAACTCGTATCCTATTGAGGTAATGTTTTCGACGCCACCACTTTTGGGTGTTAGGCTACAATTTGCTATATTCCCTAATGATAAACCTGAAACCCATACTAAATCAGGACTTGGAGAGCAGTTATTATAAAATATTGTAATTTTGCCGTTACTTTCGATTTTTAGTGAAACGTCAATATCTGTTCCTACCCACCTTACAATATAGTAGTTGGCATTTGATTCATAATATGTACTGCAACTTGTATTTGAAAAGAAACCAGCAATGCATTTTCTGTTCATGAAACTTACAGAATTTACACTTAGTTCATTATTATTATTATATGGTAAAGTGTATGTTTCACCAGAGAAATCAATATATCCTTTGTTGCTAAGATAAAACCCAGAATAAGTTTCGTCATAAAATTTAAAATCGAAAGGTAAATTTATATATGTTCCATTTAAAGTTTGTGTTACGTCTGTTAGTGGATTTGTAGTTTCATTCATTTGATAATCGACATCGAACTCCCAACGATATGGGGGCGTGCCTGCTTGAGATTGCATTTGATGGGAGTATTGATGGTAAACATCTGCATTTGGAAGAGTGCTAGTTGTAATTTCGGGTTTAGCAAATATTGGTGTATGTTGTACACTAACACTTGTTACGCCATTTTGAATTATTGCTTGGTTTGTTTGTGTTGATAAATACTCAACTGGACTAACTGATGTATAATCAATTACTGAAAAATCCACTATTTCTCCACTCCCCCATCCATCATCATCATTTTCTAAAACCTGAAAAAAGAA
This sequence comes from Bacteroidales bacterium, assembly GCA_028686735.1. GTDB lineage: Bacteria > Bacteroidota > Bacteroidia > Bacteroidales > ML635J-15 > Bact-19. Next base: position 29,460 of record JAQUBO010000010.1, on the reverse strand, counting down.
TTTACAAGGAGTTCCTGATTCGATAATATTTAAAAATGGAGTAACATCAAGACCAAATTCTATGTATTTATCTTCTTCTTCGGTGCCTCCTTGCATATAGATTTCGGCTCCTTGATAATCAATAATTGGAAAACTCATATAGTAGTCAGGTTTGCTTGCCGACATGTTTGTGCTAAAACCTGCCATTATTTTAATTCGACCTCTATTTGTGTAATACAAATTTACTTTATAAGTTAGCATTGGTGAGTATTCTTTAATCGGGTAAAGAACATTTACAGCGTTATTCCAAATGCCTCCTTCATTTGATGCTAGAGCTAAAGTACGATACATCATCCAACCATTATACGAACCACCATAAGTATTATTCATTTTAAAAGCTCCAATTTCCCAGTCTCTTGCATCAATAATTCCATCGTTGTTAAGATCAATATCATTTGTGTATTGCCCATCTCCATTGTAATCCCATTTAATAGAGTCGTTATAGCCTGTTATGGACATTGCATGATTTGCAGAGGCTCCCCAAGATACAACAACTTTTTCTCCTTCGTGTTCTGTTTCTATGGGTAGTGTGGTTCCAGGGTTTTGATGTTGTGAATAAAAAAATGCTACTCCGCCGACATCAGAACCATCAAGGTGATCATTTATCCAATGTTTTAAAGTAAGTATTCCTTCTTCATCTGAACAATTAATAGCATAGGCTTTGTTAATTCGGTTGTGCATTGCTTCATAATACGCATCGTATCCCGACATAAATCGTGTCCCTCCACCAAAATCATGGGTGCCGCCATAAATTTCCATATTGGGATTTCCTACATCCTTTAAAACTAACATACTATGATAGTAGCTTGCTCCATGCCACCCGTTACCTCCATTTTCCCAATTCCAGGTAAAATGTGTAGGATACTGATTCTCAACGAGACTTCCGTCAAGTCCTCTGACTCTGTTTATTTCATAAGTAAAACCGATGCCAACACATGCTGCTTGTCCGCAGCTTAAACCTCCTTGCAAAAACAAGCCAGGATAGCAAGATTGTATAGTATTATCTACCTCGTAGGGGACAGACTTGTTTTTATAATGTATAGGTAACTTTAATTCAGGTAAACTTGCGAGTTCAATTTTTTGTTTAGTGCTTAGTTTTGTTCGCATTAGTTCATCTGAATTTATATCTTTTTGAGAATATACTAGGCTATATATTGGGAGTAGAAAAAATATGATAACGAGTTTTTTCATAGGATTAAATTATTTTTTAACGAATTTGCTAATAGTGCGTTTCCCGTCAACATTGATCTCGACAAAATAAATACCTGGAGTGAAGTTGCAGGCATCTATAGTGTTGATATCTAAATTGTTTATTGTTTTGCTAATAATCAGGTGTCCATGAGAGTTATATACGTTTACATAAGTTTGCTTAAAATCACTTTCATTTACTTCGACAAATAAAATATTATCTACAGGATTTGGGTAAATTTTTACATTATTGTTTTCAAGTTGAATGTTTTTTATATCTGTGGTAAGATTATATTTTAATGTATGAGATATCTCATTATTGTCAGTAAGTCTTACTCTAAATGGGTATTGAGTTAAGTTATTAACAGAGCCATATAAAGTTCCATTTTGAGTAATACTTAAACCCTCGGGGATTGAGTATGGCTTGATTGTAATTAGAGAGTTTTCTGGTGGGATATCATCTAACCATGCAATGATATTATCAGATTGGTGTCCAAAGCTAAGTCCAGCAATATTCGAAAATCTTGTGTCTAATGCTTTGTAACCGTATGTGAATTCGATAGTTCCGTCAGCGATAAGATTACAGCCAAACTCAACTTTTGTCCATGGCTCTGCCCATTTATCTGAGCATTGCCATCTTATTTTCACAGTATCTTGAGTAAACTCATACCAAATACCATCATTGCTTTCAAAATTATTTGTCAATGTATATCTTGCTAGTGGAGCAATTATCTTTTCATTGATAAATAGTGGTTGTAAATTAAAAGTAAATTGTGTCCAAATATTTGTTGATGCAATAGGTAGAATATAGCCATCAGTGTGAATTTTAATTCTGTTTGTGATACTATTTTCAAAAGGGAAATCGAATGGTAAATCTAAGATTATAGCATCGTCAAAATCTTCGTTTGGAGTTAATTTCGTTCCTTCAAATTTGTCGAATTGTCTCATCGAATTTGTTTGTTCTAAATATGGTAGCAACTCCCATTTGTAAGGAGGAGTGCCACCTTGATGTTCAATTTCGTACCAAATTGGTGAGTTTGTACTTAATTGAGGTAAATACTGAGTTAATATTTTGGGGGTATTTAATTCTGAGGTATTAACTATTATACTAGTAACTGTTTGTGCGTGATTTATAATTTCGCTTGCTGTATTGTGTAAATATCCTGTTACTTCGGTTCCTGAATAATCCAATATTTCAAATTCGACTATTTCTCCATCATGGAGGTTACTCTCGTCAGATTCATTGATAACTATAAATATTTTCGCTTGTTTCTCGGTATTAAAATGTGTTAATAAAGGAGTAATATCAAGTCCTATTTCGATAGTTTTATCAGCTTCAGTGGTTCCGCCTTGCATATATTTATCGCCTCCTTGATAATTAAGAATTGGAAAATCTGTGATATATTCCCATGTTTCTGCATTAATATCGCTACTAACACCTATTTTTAATTTTATTCTTTCTCTGGAAGTATGTTTTATTTTTAGTCTTGCTGTTAGTAGTGGCGTATAATCAATTGTAGGCTGTATAATATGGACATAATTGTTTAATATTCCTCCGTTTGGGTAAGCGTCTGCCATACATTTATACATTATCCAGCAAAACCCATCGCCTTGCCAGTCGGGTCCATTGCTTTCGGCGAGTTTAAAAGCTCCTTTTTCATAATCTCTAACATCAATAATTCCATCGTTGTTAAGATCAATGTCATTTGTGTATAGCCCATCTCCATTATAATCAAAGCAAGCATTGTCATCGTATCCAACAATTGTGCGGGCATGGAGAGCCTCATCACCACATTTAGTTATAACATAGGCTCCTTCATTAGCTGTGCCTGATGCAAAATGAGTTGATCCTCCGGCTGCTATATTGGCGAGAAATGTAGCGGTACCACCATAATATTCTGAGCCAAAATTGTCGAATACCCACGACTTTAAACTTATAAGACCAGATTTAGTTTTAGTGTCTATTTTATAATAGTTTTTTATTCTATTGTGCATTGCTTTGTAATATTCATCATATCCTGTTAGCCACATTGCACTATTGCGAATAATGTCTGCCTGATTATCTGCAAATTTTGGGACTCCTAATTTCTTTATCATTTCCATGCTTATGATATAATGATCACCATACCAACCATTGCCTCCATTACCAAAATTCCATGGAAAATAAATAGAAAATTGATTGTCAGTAGTCGCTGAACTAATGTTTTTTATTTTGTTGGTTTCATAAGTCATCATATAGTATGACGCAGCGACTTGGTTACAAGCCCAATGTGTTTGTTGATATAATGGCGGAAAAAATGAAGATCCAGATAAATCAAAGCTTGAAGGTAGGTTCTTTTCGTAAAAAGAAGTAGCTTCATCTGATAGACGAATATAATCTTGCTCAATTACATAATTTACTTGGCTGGTAGCAAATAAACTAAAAAAGAATAAAAAGATACTTGTACATAGTAATTTCATTTTGGCAAATTTTAATTGTAATTATTACAGTGGTTGCTTAAATCATTTCTTTTTGTTTGATGAGCAAAATTATCTTTTTTAATAACATTTCGCAATTTACGGTTTTTTTTAATCAATTATCATAAATTTGTAAAAAAATAATACGTATAATGCGTGATGGACTATAAATTAATATCTGAATATAAACCAACTGGCGATCAACCTCAAGCAATTAGAGAATTGACTAAAGGTATGCGTGAAGGTCAGGAACATCAAACTTTACTTGGTGTTACTGGTAGTGGTAAAACATTTACTATTGCAAATGTAATTCAGAATCTTAATCGTCCTGTTTTAGTATTAAGTCATAATAAAACACTTGCAGCACAGTTATACTCAGAGTTTAAAGAGTATTTTCCAGATAATGCTGTAGAGTATTTCGTTTCATATTATGATTATTATCAACCCGAAGCATATTTACCTGTTACAGATACGTATATTGAGAAGGATTTGTCGATAAATGATGAGATTGAGAAACTTAGATTAAGCACTACAAGTGCTTTGCTTTCGGGAAGACGTGATGTGATTGTAATTAGCTCTGTTTCATGTATTTATGGTATTGGAAATCCTGATGATTTTCATTCGAATACGCTTGAACTTAGTGTTGGGCAAAATTATGGTCGAGATATTTTATTACGCCATTTGGTTGACTCTCTGTATTTTAGGTCAGATATTGATTTTAAACGAGGAAGTTTTAGAGTAAAAGGTGATACAGTTGATGTTTTTCTTGCTTACCATGATATTGCGATGAGAATAATTTTTTGGGATGATGAAATTGAAGAGATATATTCTTTCGAACCATTTTCAGGAGACAAAATCGAAACTATTGAGACTGCTAAAATTTATCCAGCAAACATCTTTGTTACTACAAAAGAAAGAATAAAAGAAGCAATAGTAGAGATACAAGACGATATGATGGATCAGGTTGAGTATTTTAAGAGTATCGGAAAACCGCTCGAAGCAAAAAGGCTAAAAGAACGTGTGGTATTTGATCTTGAAATGATTAGAGAACTTGGTCATTGCAGTGGAATAGAAAATTATTCGAGATATTTTGACGGTAGAAAACCTGGCTCCCGTCCATTTTGTTTGATTGATTATTTTCCGGATGATTTTATAAGCATAATAGACGAAAGTCATGTTACAATTCCTCAAATTGGTGCAATGTATGGTGGAGATAGATCAAGAAAAGAGAATCTTGTGAATTATGGTTTTCGATTACCTGCGGCAATTGATAACAGACCCTTAAAGTTTACTGAGTTTGAGAATTTAATGAATCAAACAATTTACGTAAGTGCAACACCTGCCGATTATGAACTAGACAAATCGGAAGGTATTGTTGTTGAACAGGTGATTCGTCCTACTGGACTTTTAGATCCAATAATTGAAGTTAGACCTTCTGAAAATCAGATAGACGATTTAATGCACGAGATTAATATCAGAGCAGAAAAAAATGAAAGAGTTCTTGTTACCACTCTTACAAAACGAATGGCTGAGGAACTTACAAAATACCTTACAAAGTATAAAGTACGTTGTCGGTATATTCACTCGGAGGTTGAAACGCTTGATCGTGTTCAGATTTTGTCTGATTTAAGAGCTGGCGTATTTGATGTTTTGATTGGCGTAAATCTTTTGCGTGAAGGACTCGATTTACCCGAAGTTTCATTGGTCGCAATAATTGATGCCGATAAAGAAGGCTTTTTGCGTTCAGAGAGATCTCTAACACAAACGGCAGGACGTGCTGCAAGACATTTAACCGGAAAGGTTATAATGTATGCTGATAAAATTACCAAATCAATGCAAAAAACAATTGATGAAACAGACAGAAGAAGACTTAAACAAATAAAATATAATACAGAGAATAATATTACGCCAACGCAAATTATTAAGGCTCAACGTGAGGGAATAGGACAAAAAAAGAAGGCAGAACCTCAAGATTATTCAATTGATACAGAAATGAGAATTGCTGCTGATCCTGTTATTAAATATATGGACGCTAAGGCTTTGCTAAAAGTAATTAAAAATACAAAAAAACAAATGGAAGCGGCAGCATCAAAACTCGATTTTGTTGAAGCAGCGAGATATAGAGACGAAATGTATGCTCTTGAAAAATTGTTTAAAGATAGGAAATAAGCCGAAACCACCGACAACAATTCCTACTCAAACACCAACTTCTCCACCTCCACCAACTTCCTTTCCACAAACAAATTACAAACATACACTCCTGGTTTCCAGCCTTTTGTTGAAATATATGTTGTTTCACTTGTTACTGGGATTATATCTTTTAAATGCCCATTTAAGCCAGCAATTTTTATTTCTGCATTTTTATAATTAGGTAATGCAGTTTTGACAGTATAATTATTAGTGCTGGGGTTTGGGAAAATTTGAAAATTGTAGTCTTGATTCAACAAATCTGATTTTGACGTATTTTCTGTTGTAAATGACCAAACCTCTGACCACTCAGATTCGTCTATTGCACTTATCGCTTTTACTTTCCAGTAATAGGTTGTTGATGGAAGCAATTCATTCAAATAAATGATATTGCCATAAAAAGGCTGAGAGTATTCTTCGTATTCGCTAAAATCAGGACTTGTGCTAAGCCATAAAGTATAGCTGTCAATATACTGTATGTTTTGCCATTGTAACATACAGTTATTTATTGGCATTTGTGTAGCTTGATTAGTTGGAGCAATAAGCTGAGCTTTTGCTAAGCTTACAAACGAAAATGCCGTACTCCAAGTTGAAGTGTCGCTTTCATTAATGTAACGGGCTCGCCAATAGTATTCGGTGCCGAAGTGCAATAAATCGGTCTGCACCATATATGCATAATTTGTATGTTCTAAGAGTGTTGTTTGTTCCTCTAAAAAATCATGGTTTTGCGAAAGCTGATATTGATATTTTGTAATACCCGATAAAAATTCTGCTCTTAAATTAAGTTTTAAGTTTTGATTGCCAGATAAATCTACAGGACTAATAAGTGCCGGAGTAGCAACTGTTGTAAAACTTCTTACACTTGTATAACTAGAAGTGTCAAGAGAATGATATGCTCTTACACGCCAGTAATAAGTTGCCCCAAATAATAAATTCTGTAAGTTTACCGCTGAAGTTGGCGAGTCATATTGCATAAACATCTCAGAAGAAAAATCGGGAACTGTATCAAGCTCGAAATGATAACCAATTATATTGCCTATCGATACAACATTAAAACTTGTATTTGTGCTTACATTTATTGCTTCATCTAATGGCAAGGTTTGGTGCACACCGCACATCGAAAAAGCAAATACATCTGACCATTGCGAGGTGTCAATATCATTTATTGCTCTTGCACGCCAATAATGCTGTTTCTCAAAATAAAAATCCCCAACCGAAACCAAATCAGACTCATCTGTGGCAGCAATTTCAAACTCTCTTGGGTTTGTAAAATCTGATGTTGTATCTAACTCAAAAACATAACGCAAGGGCTGATCGTATCTTTCTAATTTTAAATTGGTATTAGAATTTGTAAAATTGAAATTATTTGGTGATACAAGTGTTGGGGAGCAGGGGATTTCAATATAATTCCATTGGTGGAATGACCAATTTGGGGTTGTGTCAATTTCGGTAACACATTTTACTCTAACATAATAATTAGAGCAAAAATAAAATGGGGCATAAAGGTATTGTATATATGTATCATAAGTTGTATCCCGAAATAGTAAAGGCGAGTCAAAAGTATTTGTAGTGTCTATTTCCCACCAACATTCAATAGCGCAAGGCAAGATGTTTTGGGTGTATTTAAAATTACCATCAGCGAGCATTTCTTTATTTATTTGACCACGAGAAATTGTGGTATTACTGACTATATTACTCCATTCTGAAGTGTCTGTGGCATTTATCGCCCTTAATCTCACATAGTATAGTGTAGAAAATTTCAATAATGGCAAATTATAATTAGTAATGTAAGTTGTGTCATTTATTAAGTTTTCATTGAATTCGTTTGAAGTAGATATTTGAACATGATATTTTTCAGCATTAGGTATAGATGTAAATGGTAATGACGGATTACACGGACCTGGAGTAAAAGTATTTAACAAATTTGGGGTATCCAATTGTGCTACTGCAACGTAAGCAAACAATTGAAAACCTATAATTAGTAATATTATATTTATCTTATTTTTTTTCATTACTTTCTAATTATTAGTTTTTCAGAGTGTTTTCGTTCATTATCAAAAAGCATATTAATAATAACAATATCAGTTTTCCATTTTGATAAGTCAATGCTTAAATTATTTAATCCTTTGTCAAGTTTGATATTATGTAAAACTTGTCCATTTGTTGTTAATATTATAATTTCCGCATTATTGATTTCTTGAGGGACAAAACATTTTATATTGGCTTTATCTTTTGTGGGGTTTGGAAATACCTCAAAATAATTATTTGTACTTAACTGTTTAGTATTAGTGTTTAAATAAACAGTTATTGTTTTTTGAACTGTTTTAACACACTGATCCTGCGTAACCGTAACATTTACATTATATGTTCCTGGGGAATTATAAGTGTGAACAGGACATTTTTCAGTGCTGTTTGAAATGCCATCGCCAAAGTCCCATTCCCAACTGTCGGCATAAGCATTGTTATTGTAAAAATTAACTGTTGCCTGTCCGTTAACTAAATAAAACTCATCCTCAGAAACACCTTCTTGCTGCCATGCGTGTAAAACAGGTTGCAAATACTTACAATCGTTTGTCGGAGGCATATACCATTTTACCATACTTTTGCTGTGTATAGAATCGCCATTTAAGACATTAACATAAGTAAAATTGCCAACTACAATTAGTGTATCCTGGAAAACCTTTAACCCATATACGACTCCGAAGGTTCCACCGCCAACTGAATGAATTTTCTCTCCATCCCACCTGGCAACGTAGTTTATTCTGGTTGTATCTAGCACCGTTGCATAAAAAAATCCGCCAAAATATAAATCTCCTCGATACATTTCCATGACACCTCGCCAAACATCACCCATAACACCCTTTTGCATAGGATACCATTGAAAGCCATCATATTTTGCAATGCAGTGTGATTCAATAGTATCTCCGACGTAATAAAAAGATCCACCCGTGTATAAGAAATTATTTACACTATCCACCAACATTGCATTTACCCATCCTTGAGGTGTGCCAGAGAATTGTTGCCAAGAGTCATATCCCGTTCTTTTCCATAAACCGTAATTTGTTCCAACAAGCAACTCGCCATTATATTCAATAATACTAGCTGCATAATTTGCTTCTATATTTTCCAAATATTGCCATGAATTACCATCAGAAACCAATACTTTGGCTCCGAACTCACAACTCCCTAATGCAAATAAGCTATCATTTATTACTTTTAAGCTAATAATACCTCCACCTATTGGTGGATTAGGGGATAACCATTGGGTTCCATCCCAAACTGAGAAATTCGCTGTTCCTAAATCGCCATTTGGTTCCCAAGTATATGGAGTACCTGTATATAACTTATTTTTATAGTCTGCAAAACAAGTAGGAGATCCGTTAGTAGCTGAAGAAAGATCAAATCCTGACCATTGGTAATCATTCCACCTTGCCATTGCCTTAATTGTATCATTACCAATTCTTCTAAATGCGCCTCCAATAATAAAGGAATCTCCATCAATATGAACACCCCCTAAAGTCGAAATTCCATCCCAGATTGTATCCCCAAAATAGGTGTGCCAGGATTGTGAATGTGCCGGATTTATAAGAAAGAACACTAATACAACAGCTATCAAATATTGTGATTTTAACATAAAGTTCATTTTATAATTATTATTAAGCTAATTTAAGTAATTTTTATCATAATTTGATTCTTTTGTGACAAAATTTTTAAAGGAGGGCCTAAATTCTTTTTAAGGTTTCCTTATGTTAATAGATTATCTGTAAATAACGAACTTTTTACTCACAGTTTTATATTCTTTTGTAATTAAAGTATATGTATAAATACCGGGCTGCAAACCTTGAGTATCAATATTTAATTGATTGTCGCCTTGATGCAAATTGTAAACAGAAATAATTTTCCCCATAGCATCATAAATTTCCATAATACCATTAATTTCGTCTGGCAAATAATATGGAATAATTGTATGATCGCTTGCAGGATCGGGATAGTTGTCACCAAGCATAATATCCTCAATAGGTTTACAATACCTATCATCAAGAAAAATATTATTACTATTATCACTAATACTGCGTGTTCCTACCATCATTGGGCAAATTGGCACATTTTCGCGATACAATAAAGATAAAATAGCTTGTGCATTTGTAGAGGCAAGCCCCGCAGGACATTTATATGCAAGTTCTCGAATATATGCAATTTCATTGCTATCCATTTGATAAACCGTTCTTCCTTCTTCAAAAATGTCTATCATTAAATTTTGATAATCAATAAATTCTTGTGCCAGTGGGTCATTTGATTGAATTTGCAATAGTTTCTCTCTTGCAATATCGTACTCTCCGTCTTCGATATATGAAGCCGAAAGAGTTGCTTTTGCCCAATCTGTTCCCTCAAGCTCAAGCAATAATAAAGCATCATCTCTTCTGTTATTCACGCTATCGGTAAGATGATTCAGAAGTTGATTTAGGACATAACCTCTTTCAAGATTCAAATGTTCTATTTCTCTATTAATCGAAGTGATATTTGGATAATTGAAATTTACTCCCTGTAATGGAATTAGTTGTTTTGAAATGCCTGAAGGAATTTGATCCATAACATCATAGAATAACGAAGTTAGGTTTTGGCTCACAGGTAAATTTATTGACATTGCATTTTTAAAATTACCATGAGATAATGGATATTCTGTAAGCAGAGCAAAAACAACAGTGTCAGACAAAGGCGAATTTGCAATTAGTTTATTTTTGAGTTTTCCTCGTGGAGAGTTCCCATATATATCATTTAATAATTCCTGAGTTTTACCTTTATCCAAATTTAGAATTAGTTCTTCCTTAATAAACGATAAACTATCAATTTGGTTTGTTAAACTATCAAGATGTTTATAAGGATAGTTTTTACCACCAGTAATAGGATTAATCACAATGTAAGGCATTGGAATTGGAAATATTTGAAATGGAGAACAAGCAATTTTATTTTCCGGCTTTTGATAAGAAGATGTATGTATATGATTTTCCATGTCAATTTGGCTATCAGAGTGCGAAGTAGGAATAACTCTTGATGGTCCTTGATGGGCATAGTACTCATACTCATTATTTGACATTATTGTTTTATAAAAACCTTGGTCAGCTTGATAATCTGGCATGAATTCGTTACCACCAGGACGTTTATAGTTTAAATTGAAGAAATTAAACAGTAGCGGAGGAGCACCAATATTTGCCATTATTCCTTCGTTTTGAAAGTTTACATAATATGCCTCCGGATTTACGTCATCATTTTGGCAATTATTACACTTTAGGATTAGATTATTATTAATCAAAAATGTATAAATACTAGTATTACACTTTATAAATGTATTTCCTCCCCAGTCTGGTAGTGCCGAAATATCATAGTAACTAGAAAGCCCAGCACCAATTTTATTTGTTGGGAGGTCGGTTACAGGTTGCCAGAGATAAAATGGACCTACTACAATCCAGAACAAGTTGCCTGTAAATATCCCTTTTTTCATGCCTTCGAACTTATTCTGGTTAATATTCATTGATAGTGAATTGAAAGTGAATATTCCAAAATTATTTTCAGACTGTGAAGATTGTTGTTCGCCAAACACATTCCCATGAATATTAGCATTTAAGCTGCTGTTAATAAAAATGCCGGCACTAGTAAAGTCTTCAATATCGTCATCACCTGTACCAATAATGTTTGTAAATTTACAACCAACGATTTCGTGCCCGTTGTTAAGACTGGTGTTTGAGTTGTCGATTTTTATTCCGTAAACAGCATTGTCAAAATTTGTTCTAATAACATTAAAATAAGAGTTGTAGGCCAAAATTCCGTATTGTAAGTTAGTAAATGTGCTGTTAATTAACTTAGTTAGTTTTATACCCTCCATCCAAATGCCGACATCGGTTCTTTGCAAGTTGTTGGCTTTACCAGCCCATGGATTATGTCTGTTTGGGTAAGGATTTGCACCTGTTATAGAATTATAATTATTATCATTTAAACCACCTGTTTCTGTAAAGAAATGCATGGTTTGATAACCTATATGTGATCCTGTACCTTCATATCCGGGATGTTTTTTTAACAGCTTTATACCTATGCCGTTATTGATAAAGTTTAATTTTTCTTTATTTCTAATAAATCCACCTGAATAATCAGAATTAAAAGCCAACAATAAATTCATATTACAAACATTGTCCATATTTCTGGCTCCTGCCAAAATTCCAATATGAGCATCTCTAATTGTGTTACTTCCTGCTTCTATTTTAACATGTCCTTGTATAACGTCATCAGGATTACTCATGTGGTCACCCCATACTTCTATTCCTTGCCACATGTTCTCGCAGTTAGATAAACCTCTTAGAGTAGAAGATTGTGTAATAATTAATTTGCCACCTTGCTTAACAATTATTCTTCCTTCTGGACCAAATTGAATGGTCTGATTTGTTACGGTGAGTTTTGCTCCAGATTCGATGATGATGTCCTTTTGTACAGGACTCCATGTGTCATCCCAGTTAACATTAGAATTATCAATTACACGGTTAACAGTCCCGTAAACATTTTCACAAGCACATTCATTTGGATACAAGAACACTGGTTCCGTTGAATAAGAAGAAATTCCACACTGGTTTTCAACAGTTAAACTTAAACAATGATATCCTTCGTTTTGGAATTCATGTACAGGGGCTGCTTCGTTTGAAATAATCCCATCTCCAAAGTTCCATGTATAATCAAAACTTGCATCATTATTGCCAAGATTTATAAACTGATAAGGATTATTAATGTAGATACATGGTGGTAAATCAAATGATGCAGACTGAGGTATTGGTAAGATATTTATACTAGTACTTGCAGAGGCAGTACATCCAAATTCATTACTCGCAATTAAAGTGTAAATACCTTGCATATTTGTTGTAGCAGTATAACTTACTGTTGGGTTTTGTTCAAAACTCTCAAATCCATTTGGTCCTGTCCAGTGGTATTCAGCTAATTCATCAATACCTCCTTCCAATGTTAAATTTGTTCCTTCACAAATTATCTGATCTGGTCCTGTAAATACTGCAGGAAGTGGATTTATTTCGATTTCTATATTTACACTACTGCTACACTCATTTAGATTTGTTGCAGTTAAAGTATAGGTCCCACTGTTATAAAGATTAGCACTTGTAGTTACAATAGGGTTTTGTTCTGTACTTGTAAATCCGTAAGGACCCTGCCATGAATATCCTAATCCGTCAGGTTGGGCAAACAATTGTAATTCATCGTATTGGCAAACAGGGGTATTATATGAGGCAGATAGATCAACAATCTGGTCAACAGTAATGAGTATTTCATCAGTTCCAGAACAGCTATGTAAATCCGAAACCGTCAAAGTATATAATGTTGTTGAAAGAGGTGTTGCTATTGGATTTGCGACTTGATGGTCAGATAGCTGTTCGTCATTTGGTGCCCATTCATAACTGTAAGTAGGAGTACCTCCACTAATTGTAAGATTTGCACCAAGCTGTATTGATTGAGAATAACAAATTTGTATATCATCTCCAAGATTAACTATTGGGTTTTCATTAATTATTACAGTTGTTTGAGAACTTGCTGTACATCCATATTGGTCAGTAATAGTTACATAATATGTACCCGACATATCAAGACTTGCATTAGGAATATGATGCTCATAAACATCATAAGTTGCATTATACCCATTAGGTCCTTCCCAATGATACGAAACCAACCCACTAGGTCTTGCAAATAAAACAAGTTCATCTCCAGCACAATGTGAGTGATTACCAGCATGAGCTACAAAACTATGTGTTTCAATATTAACCTCTGCAGAATTAGTACAACCATTGGAATATTCAACTGTCACTGTATATATTCCTGCATTAGCCTCGGTAACATTATTAATTAACACGTCTGGTGTAGTATTGGTATATCCATTTGGTCCAACCCATGCATAAGTATTAAAATCCTCATTTAATAAATCAATAATAAAATCATCATCAATACAAACAGGATTATTCTCAACTAATAATATTGGAGTAGGATTTTCAAGAGCATTGACGGTTATTGTTGTAAAACTTTTACAATCGAATTCACTCCAGCCAGAAACAGTAAATGTTGTTGTTTCATCTATTACTACAGTTGGATTTGCGCTTTCTATGTCAGAAATTATTGCAGTACTAGAAGAGGATTCCCATAGATATTCTACAGCACCTGAAACTTGCAGTTGAAATTCATAACCTGCACAAATTTCACTTGGCCCTGAAACAGTAATTATAGGTAAAGGATGAACTATAACAATTACTTGGCCTGTTCCTTGACATCCATTCTCATCTTCTACAGTTACAGTATAGGTCGTTGTCTCGGTTGGGCTTGCAACGGGAAACTGAGTGTTTGGATTCTCTAGCGATTCGTTAGGACTCCAAGAATAAGATACGTCTGTATTTGTACCTGTAGCGTGTGCGGATAGAGAAGCAGAAAAGCCATAACATATTTCGTGTATTGGCTTTTTTATTATTACTTCTATTTCCACTACTTCAATTTCTACACTTGCTGTTGCAGTACAATTGTGAGCATCGGTAACAGTAACCCAATATTCTGTTGTTGTAATAGGGGTAACATCATACTCATTTAAATTACCTAGACTTTCACTCCAATTATATGTATATGGAGCTATTCCTCCAGATGGTATAGCAGTGATAGTTGCAGGATTACCACCTAAACAAACAATAGAGTTACTTGTGATTACATCTGCACTTAAATTAGATATCGGAATAATTACAGTAGCAGTTATAGAACAATTATATTCATCTGTTACAGTAACAGTATTTGGGCCAACATTTAATTGAGATGCAGTTTCTGTAGTTTCTCCATTTGGCCACAAAAACTGAAATTCAGTGCCAGTACCACCATTTAAAACTATCGTAGCAGAGCCATTTTCAGAAATATTTGTACAACTTGGAACAATGTTTTCAAAACTGATAGTTGGACTTTCAATGGTTCCTACAGTATATTCTGCTGTTAATGAACAGGAATTTTGATCTGTAACAGTTAGGTAGTATGTGCCAGCAGGCAAATTATTTAAACTTGGTGAATTTGGCAATAATGTGCCAGGACCTGTCCAGTTATAGAAATAAGGCAGTTCTCCTCCTGTAACTATTACTGTAATTGATCCATCATCTGAATTGTCGCAAGTATTTGTTGTAATATTATCTAATATTAGGTTACTTCCTGAAACATAAATTGATGATTCAGCAGAACAACCATGTGTATCTGTAACTTCTACTATGTAAGTGCCTGACTCTGTAATGTTTATTGTTGGAGTCGCACCTAAACTATTCCCCAATTCATCTTCCCATGTATATTCTATTCCCCCAGATGCTGTGAGTGGTGTTGGATTACCGTTGCAGATTACTGGATCGTTAAAAGAAATAACAGGGGCTTCATAAACAGTTAAATGTCCAGTAGCAGTCTCTGTACATACTTTGTCACCATAATCATACTCTACAGTTATGATGTATTCGCCTTCCATAAAAGATTGAATATTTTCGAGAAACCAAACATTGGTATTTGGTCCATTTCCATTTGGTCCTTCCCAACTGTTACTAACTGATGCAGTTGTAAAATTATTAAATGCTAAAAATGTTACATCTTCTCCTTCGCAATCCTGTATGTCACTTACAGTTGGATTTGGAGATTCGTAAACGGTAATTGTTATTTCATCTTCATCTGAACAACCGTCTATTTCAATGTAGTAGTTTATTGTGTGATTTCCAGGACCAGCGATTGCAGGATCAAAAGCTCCAGTAAATGAATTGATAATACCATTTCCTGACCATACGCCACCAGGTGTTGCTGTATTCAAATTGACAACCGGATTATCTGTACATAAAGGTCCCGTAGGTGTAATAGTTGCGTCAGGGCCATAAACGGTGATTATTGCCGTTCTACAGAGATATTGAGTGCCAATACTTTGATTTAAGTCACAAACAGAACAATATGTGATTGTGTGCGTCCCAATTCCTGCTAAATTTGCATTAAATGAAATTATGGTTGGATCTGAAGTCTCTAATACACCACTGCTTGTATAATACCATTCATAGGCATGGATGTTTGGATTGTAACCTGCATGAATATATAATGGAACATTGTCATCTACACAAATTGAACACTGTATTTGAACATTTGTATGGCATGGTTGATTATAATAATCATTAATAGTCGCTATTTCATTTGGAGTTGTTAACCAAAAACACCCCTCTTCATTTATACAGGGCTCCCCATCACAACACCTCAGATCTGGAATAAAATTGGGATCATAAATCTGAAAATCTTGACCAAGAGAATTACTATTGTTTGATGGAATCAGTACATTCCAAGCATAATAAGCACATATTTCCCTTGTCAATTTTTCTTTTAATCCAGAAGTGCTATTATTTGAATCCGTTTGTGTTGCTGAAATAAAATCGAAAAAAGTACTTACTTCAACCAACCATTCTCCACCACCATCAGCATCAGTACTCACCAAATACTCATTAGCATTTTCCTCACCAGTACTACCGAAAATTTCAATTGTGCTGTTTGGTAAAGCAGTTCCACTTAAAATGCCATTTTGGTAATCTGTAATTATTGGTGGTTGAATGTCATTATTTGAATAATTTAGATAAATTGCTTTTCCATTATCAAATATTGCATTCCCGGATATTTTTGTCTCTTGCGTACTATTTAGAAAGACTCCATAAGTTTTACAGTTCTTAATTGTGTTTCCTAATCCAGTATCTGTTCCACCTATCGTACAATTTGTAGATTTTGAAGCATATATACCATAAGATTTGGTTACATTCTGTACACTTTCATCAAGAGTTATTTCAATTTCGTTGCCAAAAACTGATACATTGCTACAACCATTAATAAACACTCCAATAAATGGTGTTGTTGGACTATATAAGCTATAATTACTAATGATATTGTCTGTGATGAATGAATTAGAACACTCTTGGAGTAGAATGCCATTTTGAGCAAATGAAGTAATCTTTAATCCTTTAATAGTAATATCAGTATTATACACATTAAATATTGAGTTTTGCTTTTCTTGTCCAGATACTATTATTGCAGGATTTCCTTCAGTATAACCCACTTGAGTTGTTGCATCAATTGTTGTCGAAGATTTAATTTGAGGTAAATAATAATTTAATGCAATCTCATGAGGACCACTCCCCGGGATATTAAACTCAATTATAGACTCAGCATTGTCATCATTCGCTTTATTTATTGCCCATTGCAATGTTCCATACATTTCAGGGTCGCATAAATTATCATCGTTATTAAACGGATATTGAAAAGGATTTGGGTCGGTAGTTTTTGTTACGGTGAAAATACTTTGTCCAAATATAGAACTTGTAATCACCATCATAATAATATATAAAATTACTTTTTTCATGATTTCAAATTTATTTTGTGAATATTAAGTGATTACTCTCTAAGTCAGCAACATCAAGCAAATACAATGTTATAAAAGAGTATGCTTCAGATTGCTCGGGACTTAATTCAATATTTGCAGCAATAATATTATCTGTAATTTCAGTTAATTCGCCGTTTAATAACAAATAATAAATTCCATCACTCTCAGAAATCACAGCGTCAACAGTTAAAATATCACCGCTTTCTTGGGTGGTGCCGAATAAAATTCTAACAGTTTCTGCGTAAGCAAGCTCATTTATCTTACATAGCACTGCTAGTGTTTCGACGTTGCTTTCAACCGGCAGGTTAGTAATTGTGTCTATAAATAATACAGGAGACACTAAAATGTCCTTAATTTCCACACTAGATTGTGCTACTAGATATCCACCAATCAAGAGGGATATAACAAAGAAACTTAGTTTTGTTTTCATGGCTATAGAATTTTTAGATTACTTTAATTAACAACCCTACAAATTTACTCTAAATTACAATACACTGCCAATTAATGCCACTGAAAGATATTAACAAACCATATATATAATTGTTGGAAACTTATTTTCAACTGTGCAATGCAAGTAATATAACTACATCTCAAAAAACTCGAAAACTAAACATCAAAAAAACAATGCTGATTATCATAAATAGCGTTCAAAACTATTGTAAAATCAAAAGTTTATAGAATTTGTAATATGGATTTTTTGTTATAAAAAGATTGAATAATTGCGTTTTTTAGGATTATTATTTCTGTTTTATTTCTATGCCAAACTTATTTTTGTAGTAAACATATGGGTGTTGATAAGTCTTTTTTTACTTGAATAAAAGAAGATATTTTAATTAAAATTTAATGAAAACACTATAAAACGCTAAGCAAATTTGTGGTGAGACCTGAGGGTTTTGCTCCTTTTCGTATCGAATTTTGCACAATTTATATGATTTTTAACAAACTCAGAAACATGATTTTCTGCGAAAAATTCATTTTTATAGCTAATTTCTGCTATCAGAAGTATGTCAAATTTATTGTCGCCAAAATACCATCAATTAAACATGTAGCAAAACTCATTGAGATAGCTCTACAAGTATTTTGGCTGAAATTCCTAATTCAAAGATTAGTCTTAAATTTGCAGTAGAATTTTGACTATAGATTACCGACAAAAACAAATTTTATTTCTGCTAATAAATTTAATGCAAAGAAAAAGCCAAATAATCAGCATTTGAGGGTTTTTGGAGTAACCTCAAAGATAAATAATTTAGGTAAAATATCGAGTATTCATTTAAAACTATTCGTTTTGTGATATTCAATAATCCCCTCAAGAGGTTTATTTATAAAAATCAGATGATTGATATTATGTTTTTTTGCAATTGGCTCAATAAACTCTTTGAAGTTAACTGCTATACTACCACAAAATCCAAGTTTTTGTGAGTCGAAATCTTTATAGATTAAAACATATTTTTCAAAAAAACGCTCGAAAGAAATTCTTACAATTTCTTGTAACTGTGTGTCGTCAATGTGTTTTTTTATAAATAAACAAAAGTTTGCCAAAAACTTATTCGGATGCGGATTACTATATACTGCTGATAGAATGGAGCTATGGTCTTGACCTGTTTCCTCAAGAATAGATTTTGTTAACTCGGGGCTAAATCTTTTTTCAAGATATAGTTTAGCAAACATTTTTCCAATATATGCTCCACTGCCTTCGTCACCAAGTATATATCCTAACGAGATTGCACTTTTACTGATAGACTCGCCGTTGTACAAGCATGAATTTGTTCCTGTTCCTATGATGGCTGCAATTCCCGAATCATTCTTGAAAATTGCCCTTGCAGTACCCAGCATGTCAGAAAAAATATCAATCTTCGCATTAAAAAAGTAATCCTGAAGTGCATCACGCAGGTGGTCAAAATTGTCCTTGTTACCGCATCCTGAACCATAAAAAAACACCTTTTTGATAATCAGCGAATCTACATTGTTTGGATACGCATCGGCAATAGACATTAAAATTTTTTGTTTAGACACAAAATACGGGTTAAGACCAATAGTCTTGAACTCATCTAAAATATTGCCTGTGCTGTCGCTTATTACCCAATTAGTTTTTGTTGAGCCACTATCTGCAAAAATATACATAGTTTTATCAGTTTTTGACAAATTTAATTCTTTTTTTTTAAATTCTCTTGAGTTTTTACCTTTTCATTATAAATCTTATTAGGTTTTATTTTTTAATTTTTATATCAAATTGTTGGATGATAAGGTTTAGATTTGTACTTTTACATTAAGTAAATCAAATATTTTTAAATATGCTATTATCAATAGAGACTTGGTGGACTTCTATGGAGGTTTTAGAAAAAATTTTCTGGGCTTTTGCTTTGCCATTTAGTGCGGTTTTCTTGATTCAGTTAATAATGGAACTAATTGGTACTGGAACCGATAGCGATTTTGACGCAACAAGTGATGCAAGTTTTGATGTGGATCAGGATGTTGGCATAGGTTTTCAGTTTATTACACTAAAAAATTTTATTGCGTTTTTTACAATATTTGGTTGGACTGGGATAGCCTCGCTCGATGCTGGATTAGGATACGGTATGACTTTGTTTTTATCTATTATTGCTGGTATGCTAATGATGTTAATAATGTCAACTATATCTTATTTTATTAGTAAACTTGGAGAGCCTGGAGCAATGAAAATTGATGTCCTCGTTGGTGAAACTGCTGCTGTTTATTTAAGAATCCCTGCAACGAAATCGGGAGTTGGCAAGGTCCAAGTGAATATGCAAGGAATAAAAACGCTTGATGCAATTACAAATAATAATGAAGACATAAAGTCTGGCAGTATGGTAAAAATTGTTTCTGTGGAAACTGGCAATATTTTATTGGTCGAATTATTATAACTTTTTTGAGTAATTACAAAAAGTATCAGTCTGATTATATACTCGTAATATCTGGTACATTAGATAAACTCAATCCCGAAATTACATCTTTTCAGATGCACTTACTTTATTAGTTTTTTTAGACTTAACTTTTTTACATGGTTATAACCAATTTCAAATAGCTCGTCACTGTGTTTGGTGTCATGCATATTATATTTAACCATATTTTTGGGCTCAATGTATAGGTGACACTTGCTTTTGTTATATCTGATATTATTGTTTAAGCTTATTTGAAAAGTCCTGGTAGCAACATGAAATAAATTGTCAATTTTTGTAACCTCTTCGTAGGGAGATATATTAACTCCAATTATTTTCTCACATTTTCTAACTAATGGTTTTACAGGCAGATTATCAATAAGTCCTCCATCAACATAATATGTGTTGTTGATTATTGTAGGAGAAATTAGTACTGGGATAGAGCAGGATGCTTGTATTATAACGTGTAATGGACCTTTAGATATATATTCTGCTTTTCCAGTATTGAAATTTGCTATGCAAATATAAAGGGGTGTTTTTAATTCCTCGAATGTTTTTTGTTGTATTATTTTCTCAAGTTTTTTTCTGAGATTATCAAAAGTAAATAAGCCGTCTTTTGGTAAATGTATGCTTGTAAAATCAGTGAATTTAGTTTTTTGTAATTGTTTATATATCTCCATGGGTTTCATGCCAGAGGAGTAGAGTGCTCCTGCAATAGATCCAGCACTAGTTCCAGAGACTACTTCGGGATATACTCCCTTTTCGTTTAAAGCCTCTAAAACACCTAAATGTGCAAAGCCCCTTGATCCACCACCACTTAAAGCAATTCCTATATTATATTTTTTCATTTTTTTATTGTTTTTTTTTCAAAAATACGAAATTATTAAATAACTTGATTTATATCACTATAATAAGTTTTATGAATTGCAAAAAAAAGTACATCTTTGTAGCACAAAAATTCATCTGATGGACTTAAAACGAATACAAAAAAGATTTTTAATCTGGCGTATGAAACATATAAGTGATAAAAACTTTATGTTAATATTGGCTGTAATTGTTGGCGTTGCTGTTGGGTTGGCAGCAGTCTTGATGAAATATGCGGTGCATTGGGTTAGAGAGCTCGCTGTTACTGTTGTTGATGGGTATTCGTTTAGTTATTTATATATCGTTTTTCCTGCTGTTGGGATATTGTTAACTGTATTGTTTGTGAGGTTTATTGTTAAAAAGAAACTCGGGCATGGTATCCCAATGGTATTATATAATATTTCGCAGAATCAAGGTAAAATTGAAAAACATAATATGTGGTCGCGTATTGTGGGGAGCTCTTTAACTGTTGGTTTTGGCGGTTCTGTTGGTTTGGAGGGTCCAATTGTTGCTACAGGTGCGGCAATTGGTAGTAATGTAGGACGTATATTTCATTTGAGTTATAGTCAGGTAATTTTACTTATTGGTTGTGCTTGCACGGGAGCAATAGCTGCAATTTTTAAAGCCCCAGTTGCTGCTATAATTTTTACGCTAGAAGTAATTATGCTTGATCTTACGATGTCGTCTTTGCTAACTCTTTTAATGGCATCATTGTCTGCTGCGTTAACCTCGTATTTGTTTATGGGGCAAAATTGTTTGTATTTTGTTGAAAAAACAGACTTGTTTGTGCTTTCGGATGTGCCGTTTTATATTTTGTTTGGTGTAATATGTGGTTTGCTTTCTGTGTATTTTTCTAAACTATATTTGTGGATTAATGAGTTTTTTAAAAAATGGAAATATCAATGGGCTAAATTTGGTGTTTGTGTTGTCGTTTTAGGCGTTCTGGTGTTTTTGTTCCCTAGTTTATACGGTGAGGGCTACGAGTCTGTTAATATGGCCCTAAAGGGAGATGTGGCTTACCTCTTTGATAATACAATTTATGCTGGATGGAATTCTTGGCTTGGAATTGTTGTAATATTGAGTTTAGTTATTTTGTTGAAAATATTTGCTACTGGAGCTACGTTTAATGCTGGTGGAGTGGGGGGGATATTTGCGCCTGCTTTATTTCTAGGAGCAAATGTAGGTCTGTTGTTTTCTAAAGTTTTTAATTCTTTGGGCTTTCAGGTATCTCAAGAAAACTTTGCTCTCGTTGGTATGGCTGGTCTTCTTGCTGGGATTATTCATGCTCCGTTAACGGCTATTTTCCTGATTGCCGAAATTACCGAAGGATATAGTTTGTTTGTACCATTGATGATTGTCTCGGCTATAGCTTATTTTACCGTTAAGATTTTTATGCCAAATTCTGTTTATACTATAATGCTTGCTAAAAGAGGTAAACTATTAACTCATAACGCTGATAGTAATATGTTGTCAATGTTACGTATGGAAAATCTTATAGAGAAAAATTTTCATACTCTAAACGAAGACTCTAATCTTAGAACTTTGGTTGAGGTTATTAAACACTCCAATCGTAATGTATATGTTGTAACAGATAAACAAAACAATCTTAAAGGACTTGTTTTTCTTGATCATGTAAGGCACATGATATTTAATCCAGAATTTTATGATAGTGTATTAGTGCGTGATTTGATGTATATGCCACGAAATATTGTTGAATTAGATATGAGCGTGAAAGAGGTTGCAGAGATATTTGAAAAATCCGATGATTATAATTTGCCAGTTGTGGATAATGGTAAATATGTTGGATTTGTTAGTCGTGCAAAGGTGTTCTCAAAATATAGACAAATGCTTAAACAGTTTTCAAGCTATTAAACTATTCCTTCGCGCATTAAATCATGAAGATGAACCATTCCTAAATATTTATTATTTTTGGTAACAATTACTTGTGTAATATTATTTTGACGTATTATTCTTAGAGCATTAACTGCTAACTCTCCAGTTGGTATCGTTTTCGGATTTGCAGACATTATTTTGCTGGCTGTAAGATTAGTAATGTCATTGCCAAACTTTACAAGCATGCGTCTTAAATCACCATCAGTAATGATACCAATAACTTGGTC
Source organism: Bacteroidales bacterium (assembly GCA_028686735.1). Lineage (GTDB taxonomy): Bacteria > Bacteroidota > Bacteroidia > Bacteroidales > ML635J-15 > Bact-19. The sequence continues at coordinate 6,262 of JAQUBO010000010.1, read as the reverse complement.
GTAGCTATTTACAACAGCCGTAGCTCCAAGTCTTTTACTGGTTATTTCAGTTATAATATTTGTTAAATTATCATTCTCGTAAACTTTAGGAGTCTCGTTAAGTTTTATTATATCATCAACTTTAAGATAAAGTTTTTTTCCGAGTGAGCCTCCAGGATGAAATCTTGCAAAATCGCTTGAGGTAAAACCACGATTTTCTAAAAGTGCAATTGTTAAGGCATCTCCAATTACTAATTGTGCAGTTGTACTTGATGTTGGAGCAAGATTATTAGGACATGCTTCAGCATCTACACTGGCTCGCAAAATATAGTCGGCAGATTTTGCCAAAAAAGAATCAATCTCAGAAACTAAAGCAATTACTATATTCCCATTATTCTTTATTAATGGAATTAAAACTTTAATTTCTGGAGTGTTACCACTTTTTGATATGCACATAACAATATCATCGGTTTGGATAATGCCAAGATCTCCATGTATTGCATCGGCAGCATGCATAAATACAGAGGGGGTACCTGTCGAATTTAAACTGGCAACAATTTTTATTGCAATGTTTGCACTTTTTCCAATACCTGTTACTATTAATCGACCTTTAGACTTAGATATCGCCTTAACTATATTTACAAAGCTCTCATCAATGTAATCTACTAGTTTGGATACAGCTTTTGCCTCTGCAGCTATTGTCTTTTTTCCTATGTCAATTATTTTTTGTGTATTTGTATTTAACATCTTAGATTTTTTTGCTAATTTAGTATTAATTTACATTTTAGGCTTTCTTTTACAATTTTATTCGTATTTTTATATGTGTTAATGTGAAATATCATTTTAATAATTAAAAAAAAATCTTATTTTTGAAATAATATGGAATTACAATTTTAAAAAATGGACAATAACGAAAAAAAAATATTAGACCTTTTAAAGAAATATTTTGGATTTGATACTTTTAAAGGATTACAAAAAGAAGTTATTCTGAGTTTATTGGATGGTAATGATAGTTTTGTGTTGATGCCAACTGGTGGTGGAAAATCACTTTGTTATCAGTTGCCGGCTTTAATGCTTGAAGGAACAGCTATAATAATTTCTCCATTAATTGCTTTGATGAAAAATCAAGTTGATTCTATGCGTGGGTTTTCAACAGATAGTGGTATAGCACATTTTTTGAACTCATCTTTAAATAAAACTGAGATAAATCAAGTTAAAGACGATGTATTATCTGGTAAAACTAAACTATTATATGTTGCTCCTGAATCATTGACTAAAGAAGATAATGTTGAATTTTTAAAGAAATTTAAAATATCTTTCTTTGCTGTGGATGAGGCTCATTGTATTTCTGAGTGGGGACATGATTTTAGACCAGAGTATAGACGTATTCGCCCAATCGTAAATGAAATAGGCAGAGCTCCCTTAATGGCACTGACTGCAACCGCTACACCAAAAGTCCAACACGATATCCAGAAAAACCTTGATATGCTTGATGCTGAGGTGTTTAAAGCATCCTTTAGAAGACATAACCTGTATTACGAAGTGAGACCAAAAACTAAAGCTTCTAAGGAAATTATTAAATATGTTAAGAATAATACTGGTAAATCGGGCATCATTTATTGCTTGAGCAGAAAGAAAGTGGAAGAACTCGCAGAAATGCTGGTGGTAAACGATATTAAAGCTCTTCCCTATCATGCTGGTATGGACACGGCAACCCGATCACGTAATCAGGATATGTTTTTGTACGAAGAAGTTGATGTTATTGTAGCAACAATTGCTTTTGGAATGGGGATAGATAAGCCTGATGTTAGATTTGTGATTCATTATAATATCCCTAAGAGTCTTGAAGGGTATTATCAAGAAACTGGACGTGCGGGACGCGATGGGGGAGAAGGTAAATGTATAACTTTTTATAGCTACGACGATATTCAAAAACTGGAAAAGTTTATGCAAAACAAACCTGTAAACGAACAAGAAATTGGAAAACAATTGTTGTTTGAAACAGTTTCTTATGCCGAATCTAGCGTTTGTCGTGTCAAACAACTTCTAAATTATTTTGGAGAAGAAATGTTAGAAGATTGTGGAAACTGTGATAATTGTCTTAATCCTAAACCAAAGTTCGAGGGAAAAGAGGATGTTGTTACAATATTAAATACAATTACGCGTGTTAAAGAAATGTTTAAGGCCGAACATATTGTAAACATATTAACGGGCACAAAAACCGCCGAAATAATTACCTATAAACATCAAGAACTTGAGGAATTTGGATCGGGGAATGAAAAAAATTCAAGACATTGGAAAGCGGTTATTCGTCAAATGCTAATCCACCAATTTATTGAAAAAGAAATTGTTAATTATGGCTTGCTTAAAATTACGGATAAGGGCAGAGAATACATGGAAAAACCTTATAGCTTAATGTTAACTAAAGACCATAATTATGAAGAAGGAGACATTGAGGGGGATATTGGATTTGGTGGAGGCTCGGCTACTGATACAGTGTTGTTTGCCATGCTTAAGGATTTGAGAAAATCAACTGCTAGAAAGTTAAATTTGCCACCATTTATTATTTTTAGCGATCCTTCATTACAAGATATGGCAATTCAATATCCAATTACTCTCGAAGAGCTTACTACAGTTTCTGGTGTTGGGCATGGGAAAGCTCAAAAATATGGGAAAGAATTTGTCGATTTAATTAAAAAGCATGTCGAGGAAAATGAAATTGAAAGACCACAGGACTTTGTAGTTAAATCTGTTGTAAATAAATCTACAAATAAAGTGTTTATTATCAAAAATATTGATAGAAAAATGCCACTTGACGAGATTTGTAATGCAACAGGATTAGAAATGCCCGAACTACTTGACGAAATTGATGCAATTATTAATTCAGGTACAAAATTAAATATAGATTACTATTTAAATTCAATACTTGATGATGACGTGATTGATGATATTTATTTGTACTTTAAAGAAGATGCAGAAACGGACTCTATTGAAGAAGCAATGGAAGAACTTTCCGATACTGGTTATAATGAAGAAGAAGTGCGATTGGTAAGAATTAAGTTCATCTCTGAATTGGGAAATTAAAGTGGTTTCGCTGCGGCGGTGGTAATTGCTATTCTGTAATCAGTATAATAAGGTTAATAAGGTAAGTTTTCTTGTGTGTTGTTTTCTATTAATGTTGAAAAAAAGTAAGGTTTTTTAATATTGTGATTCACAATAAAACCTTATATCTTTAACACCTTAATATCACTATAATATTCACAAAACACTAAGTTTATTGTTTAATAATTAAGGTAAAGGATAAAATACATAAAATCAGTAATTAGTAAATTTTCAAAAACAGCTGTGAACCGATTAACGAATCAACTGATTTTCCTACCTTTCCAATATGGTTTATAAACGATAGATAAAATAGCTGTCGTTACTACATAAATGGGATAAAAAAACTGTAAAATAGGTGTTAACATGGCTAAATCATCTTGTTTGTAGAATTTGCATACAGGAATCATAAATAATGTGTCAATAATAGATTTTACTAGGAATGAAATTAAGAATAGTTTCCACATATTGCTTAAGAATATGCTTAAAATTGCAAGTAAAATTAAAACCAATGACATTAATGCTAATAAAATAGTAGTGTATATGGCAAAAGGTTTTTTATAACCACTAGTTTTAGATGCCCACCTTATTCGTTGCGAGAAGAATGATCGTAAACTTGTGGGTGCTTGAGTTATTATTGTAAGATTATTGTTCTTTATAAATTTTACTTTCCCTGTTTTTGCTATATTATGTAAAAGAAATACATCATCGCCAGAGGAGTATTTCTCGTTTAAATTGTTTATGTTTTTAAGAAAAATATCTTTTTTAATTGCATAATTTGCTCCATTACACATAAATGGTTGATTAATAAAAAAACCTGAAGCCCCACTACCTGTCATGCTCATAAATTCGAGCTTGAAAAATGATGAAAATATTGATGGGGAATTGCGAAAAACAACTGGTCCACAAAGCATATCAACATTATATGAAAGGATGCCATTTGTCATAATCTCCACCCATTGAGACGGCACTACGCAATCTGCATCTGTAAATAAAAGTACTTCCCCTTTTGCGTAACCAACACCTAACCTTAGGGCAGCTTTTTTACCATATTTATTATTAGGTAGTTTATAATTTTTTATTCGCTTGTCTTTATACTTACTAATAGTAGTACTGGTTTTATCTTTGCTGTGATCGTTAATTAATAAAATTTCGTAATCTCCTTTGTATGTTTGATTTATAAGGCTTTGTAATGTTTCGTTTATGTTGTTTTCCTCGTTTCTGTATGCAATTATTACACTTACAAGTATTTGTTGTATTATTGGTTTAGGATAATCTGTTTTTTTTGAGATAAATGCAATCATAAATATTATAATTGTAATGCAATATGCAGCTAAAATTATAATTGATATTGTTACGATTATTATATTCATATTATAGTTTACTTAAAAATAAAAAAGCCTGATTAGTAGTTGACTATCCAGGCCTTTATATCTTTAGTATATTATTTAATCTAGTTTGTGAATAACTAGTCCTGATCGTAATTTAGGCTCGAACCATGTTGTTTTAGGAGGCATTATGTTGCCAGAGTCTGCTATATTTATTAATTGATCCATAGAAACAGGATATAATGCAAAAGCAACTGCCATTTCGCCAGAGTCAACACGTTTTGATAATTCGCCAAGTCCACGTATGCCACCTACGAAATCAATTCTTTGACTTGTTCTTAAATCAGTGATACCTAAAATATCGTCTAATACATATTTTGATAAAACATTAACATCAAGAATATCAATTGGATCATCGTCATTATATGTGTTTGGTTTGGCATTTAGTTTATACCAATGCTTGTCAATGTACATTGAGAATTCATGTAGTGAGGCAGGCTTGTAAATTTCTGTTCCCATGTCTTGAACAACAAAGTTTTCGACAATCAAATTCATAAATTCTTCTTTACTGTGTCCGTTTAAGTCTTTTACAACACGATTATAATCAATAATTTTTAATTGATTATCAGGGAAAATTACTGCCATAAAATAACAGTGCTCTTCTTTGCCTGTTGCATTAGGGTTATTTTCGGTTCTTTCTTTACCTATTCGACTTGCACCAGCAGTCCGGTGATGTCCGTCAGCAACATACATAAATGGCACTTTGGTCTCGAAAAGCTCTTCAATTCTTTTATTTATCGAAGCATCATTTATTGCCCAAAAGTGATGTCCAAAACCATCATCTGCAACAAAGTCATATTCAGCTACTTGGTTTGTAACTATTTTATTTACTATTTCATCAATTTCGGGAACAGCTTTATATGAGAAAAATACCGGTTCGATATTAGCGTTTGTATTATTTGTTATTATCATTCTGTCTTCCTCTTTATCTGGGCGGGTAAGCTCATGTTTCAAGATTATTTCATTAAAATAATCTTGATACCATGCACAACCAACAATCCCATATTGAGTTCTACCGTTCATAGTTTGAGCATAAATGTAAAATTTCGCCTCTTCATCTTGAACTAACCAAGCCTCGGATTGCATCTTTTTAAAATTGCTTACAGCTTTTGCGTAAACAGCTTCACTATGAATATCTGTGCCTTCTGGTAAGTCAATCTCAGCACGTGTTACGTGTAATAGTGATTCTTTTTTTCCGCTAGCCATTTCAGCAGCTTCTTGACTGTTCATAACGTCGTAAGGAAGACAAGTTACATTCTCTACTAATTCCTGTGGTGGACGAAGTCCTTTAAATGGTTTTACTACTGCCATTGTATTTTGTATTTTAGTTAAAAATTCTTTTTCGCAAATATATGTTTTTCTTTACAATAAAAAAATGGGTTTAATAACAGATTTTTGGATAACAATTGATGAATGGTTAACCTGTATTGACGGTTTTAGTTTTTGGGTTTTTTATAAGTTGGTAAATTAGTACATCGTTCTATGTAATAATGTGGGTTAAATGATTGTCAATCTTTAAGTCATTTTACTTATTTGATTTTCTATTCTATTCCTCATGTTATTGATGTTATTATATTTATTGTTGCTTTAACATCCATTCGGCTTCTCTTCTGATTTGAGTTTCAACTGGAATATTGTGGTTTAGTGCTTTTTTCTCAATAGCATTCAGCCATTCGGGGTTATTTTTTATAGCATTTATCCAATATTGAATCCCACTATTTTCTTTTGTTACTGTATAATCATCAGTAAAATAGTTAAGTATTTGACCAATGAAACCAGTATAGTCATAATTATGT
>JAQUBO010000357.1 GCA_028686735.1 Bacteroidales bacterium | reverse complement strand
TGGTTTAAGACGCTTCCCGCCGTCTCTCAGAGGTGCGGCAGGTGGTCGATAGATCTTCCCGTCAGGCCCCTTTTTAGGGAGACCATGGGCGGGGCCAAAATAAGGCGCTGAATCAATGCCCTTTTCAATAAATGGGGCGGCATTCTGATCCCACCACTTGACTGCCCCCCGCCCCCATTCGTAGAGGGGTAGTGTTGCGTTGTGGATTCCGTCAAACGGTGTAGATTGATTCGATCGGTTGTATGGGCGTTTTTGCGGAGATCTCGAAGGGGTTCTCCTCTGCTGGTTCAAATATGTTGGCGGACGTGATAACCGGGTCATTGCCTGGCGAGTTCTGTTTCCAGCGTATACAGATGTGGACGGCAATTGAACCGATCCCGGCCTTGGCCTCGGTCGGGATACATTTGTAGGAGGAGGACTTGTCATGATTATCACCCGCGTACGATCGATCTCCACGATGCCTGTGGTGTTGCTCTGATCTCAACAAAAGCCCGATAATACAGCCAATAGATAACTATCTGGATTATCACTGCACAGGGCAACGGGACTCCGAATAGTGTAGCCAAGAACGGCATTACGAATACCATCGCCAGCCCTATTTTACACCCCATGACCAGGACGTTCTCTACAACAGATACAATCGCAGAAACACTATTATCAAAATCAGAACCGTGGGATATCGCTTCTACAGTGTAATAGGTATCGCCAACCTCGTAATTTGGTCCCGCTGGTTTTTCGTCAAATACCCCAAGTGCGAAACCAATTCCTAAAACGGCCTCCATTAGGAGAACCATCGTAACAACATCGACAAACTTTATTTTCGTCATAATAACTCCCTTTTTTCGATTAGAAACTTTTCAACGGGCGATTCATGCGTAACTCTGCAATGGCTCCGTAGTATGTCCAGTATATGCCGACCTGAAGGAGGGAGGCGAGGGATGGGGGAACATAAAATTGGGTGACAAGCGTGGGAAAGATGAAGAAAACAGCCAGGAATATCTGTATCATCATCAAGAACCCGCCCAGCACCATTGTAACAAGCATGTCGAAATACGAGATCGGAGAAGTCTGTTCTTCGGCAAGTTCGTCCAAACTCCCGGTCTCGTATGCCGATTCGTTGTTGATATCCTGTTGGTAATACTGGTCGTCGAACAGCCCGAGGCCGTTCACAAACCCAATGGTAGCCTGGATGATGATGAGCCATCGTGCAATGTCATATGCGAGTCCTGCGGCCATTCACACCCCCTTCTCGTCCTTGGTGAACCGAACGTAACCGAGACACCCAAGAATGAACACGATAATCGCTAACTCCCAGTTGATTGGTAACCAATCGATGAATTTCAGGAACAGGGCGAAGATTCCGACAGTCGGCCCGGCATATTTCAAACTCATGGAACCGAACATCGCACCGATACAGACCAGGAAGAAAAATCCAAGCCAATGCCGCACAACGTCAGGCAAACCAAAATCGAATGCTCCATCTTTCTCAAACCGGATAAACTGGGTCTCGTGGACATATTCGTTTTCTCCGGAAGTGCTATTCAGAGTGGCGTTAAATCCCCATATCACAACCGCACCGGGGTTATTTTCCATTGTATATGACACATCGATTTTTGGATCGTCTTTGATAGTTTCGGAATGGAGAAGAGTGTGGTTTTCGTCACAGACTGTGAAACGAAACGATTTAGTGCGGTTACCCTGATCGTGATAAGAAATCCCTAATTTCGTGTGGGTTTCGTCTATGGCTGTGTCAGCGAAATCCCAAGAGACCCGTGATGTAGCGTCCGGCAAATTGGGCATGATCGTAAAAACATACTCATCTTCACGAGGGTAGAGGTTGGTGAGCATGGCGATCCCTAAGTCGGGATTCGTGATGTTCAACTTGTAATACACAGAATCCACCATCATGAAGACGACACTGCCATCTGAACCCGTTGTGCCACTCATGGGAGTGGTAGAGACGTTTTCGGCAGTCGAAACATCCATTCCAAAAATGGAAAGAAACCATTCCCACGAACCGACTGTGGTGTTAGTACCAAGTGCTGAGACTGACAAGCCAGGAATGGGGGAACCCGTCTGGCTGGAGAGGAACGTGAACCGGACCTGCCGCGGAACGTACGATTGCCGCTGTGTGTCGGGGTTAGTCGAAGATGTGTTTCCCATGAAGATAATTGCTGACGCGTCACGGTCGACAAATACATACTGACTTGTAGGCGAATAGCCATCTGCAGCAGTCGTTACTGTGAACGAACCGTATTTCACGGAAAAGTTGGCAACGCCGGTGGTGGTCGTCGTTTCCTGCCCGTCGGTTAGCGAGACCGTGACTGTTTTGTCAGTGATTATAGAGGCGCTGGTTGCGTCTTTTACTGTGACCTTAAGTGCATAGTGTCCGGCCAGGGCAATATTGTGTTGTGTAGGTGTTGATCCAACCTCGACAGATTCTGAGAGGTTTTCGTGACCGGAAGCGGACGCAGTGACTGTATATTGCCCCTCAGAAAGTCCTGAAAACTCGTAATAACCGGAGCTGCTGGTGGTTGTGCTGTCTGAATTTGCCCCGTTTGAGATTGTGACGGTTGCACCGTTAATGCCTTGAAGAGACCCGCTGGCGTACACCTGCCCGTACAGCGAGGCGCCAGTCGTTGGCGGTGTTGTGGGGTATAAAAAGAGGTCTACTCCCCAGGTTGGCATTTGAGGAACACTGGTGTACTGAACAGACCGATCGTCGTAGCCCGTCGCACTTGTTGAAAACGTGATAGGAACATTTGTTTTCAGCCCTGAGATCGAGAAATATCCAGAACTGTCTGTGGTAGTAGTTTGCGTGTTCCCGACAGACGGATGTGACG
>JAQUBO010000122.1 GCA_028686735.1 Bacteroidales bacterium | reverse complement strand
ATTTATGAACAAGCTATTGATTTTGCACAAGAGTTATGCAAAAAATCCTCTGCATCACTTACAGCTATAAAAAAAGTGCTATATACAAATTTATATAAAGACCTTAACGAGGGGCTTAATGCCGAAGCAATGGAGTTTTCATCGGTATTGCAAATCAGTGGACAAACAATGATTGAAGATTTTTTTAAAAATAAAACAAAAAAATAATGACAGACAGTTTCATATTTACAGGAACAGGATTTGTTACAGGCAAGTATAAACTTACAAACGATCAAATTTATAAGCATGTCAAAAGTGGATTATTGCAGGGTTTTAACGAAAAAAGAATAATTAGTTCAGATAATTATAAATCCTTACTTGAGGCAAATCCTAATCTTAATCCATTTGATTATATGGTTAAAGAAAAAATGGGGTTTGAAACTAGATTTAATGTAGTGCCTTTCCCTCCTGTCTCACATCTTTATAAAACTGCCGAAAACACATTAGATTTGGCGGTACGTGCTATTGACAAAGCATTAGACGAAGCTGGAATTTCCGGCAATCAAATAGATGCGTGGTTTGTTGGAACAGCAACTCCGCATCAGTATGCTCCAGGCATAGCAGAGTTCACAAAAGCTTATTTTACTGATCAAACCGACACAAAGCCGACTTATTCATTAACCTCTGCCTGCGTTGGATTTAATATTAATATAGAAAGTGCAATTGCATTCTTCAAAAACAATCCAGACGCAAAACACATCGTAATTGCTCACACAGAAGTAATGTCTGAATTACTCACAAACGAGCGAGATTTTGTACCGTTTTCAACTTTTGGCGATGCAGCAGCAGCAGTTGTTTTAAGCCGTATCGAAACGGAAAGCAAGTGTGGAGTGCTAGCAACTTATAATGCTGAAGACACAAGAATGTTAGATTTTCTTGGTGCAAATCAGAAAGGACATTTATACATGGATGCACGAAGAGTTAAATCACGTGCAGTTCCAAATATGGTAAATGCAGCAGAAAAGCTCCTTAATTTGTCGCAATGGGAAACAAATGATATAGATTGGTTTATCCCACATCAAACAGGAAATGCAATTGTTTGGGAGGTTAGAGAAATGCTAAAAATAGATTTTAATAAAATGTTGCAGGAAGTTCAATATAATTATGGAAATCTATCTGGAGCCTCTGTACCAGCAGCATTACATGAATTATTACAATCAAATAAAACAAAACCAAATCAGAAAATACTAACTTGCGTTGCAGGACTTGGTGGAGAATTTGGAGGTTTTACGTATATAATCCCTAAAAAGACATATTCTTTTACTAGAAAACCTCAACTGCAAAATAAAACCCTTCTAATTACTGGAGCAACTGGTGGCATAGGTAGTCGAATTGCAAAATTGGCAGCTATCGAAGGTGCAAATTTAATTTTACATTTCAATAAAAACACTAAACTAGCAACAGAAATAAAAACTGATTTAGAAAATGAGTTTACCTGCAATGTGAGGCTTTGGCAAGCAGATCTTGCAAATGAAACCACAATCGAAGAATTTTCAAAACTACTAAAAGAGCAAAATATACAAATTAACTATCTTATAAACACACACGCAATAACTGGCGGACTTTCAAAAGCAAGTAAAGTTGAATATGAAGAGTTTGTAAAAGTAATGCAAGCTAACTTCTTGTCTATTAAATCAATATGCAAACATTTACAGCCATTTATAACAGATACCATTTTAATTACAGGCTCAATCGGTGAAGATGCACAGTTTCCTGGTTCTACTTCGTATGTTGCGTCTAAAAGAGCTCTTAGAGGGTTTGCGGTTAATTTTGCCTCAGAACTCTATGAGAACAGAGTTTCATGCATTTACTACCTGCCTGGTTTGGTTAATGAAGGCATGATTTCGAAACTAGAAGAAGCACAAGTAAATGCCTCAATGATGATGATAGCACAAGAAAATCTAATTAATGCAGATGATATCGCTGCTCGTATGTTAAAGTCAGTTTACAGAATGAAAATTGCAGATGTTAGAATATCTTACGAATCTAAACTAAAGGTAATAAAAGATGGTTATCTAAAGTTTTAATTTAATTTATAAAAGCAAAGCAAAATGCATACAAATTATATATTTAGCGGTTATGGATACTCAGTTGGGAGGTATAAAATTACCAATTCTGATATTTACGAAGCCATAGAAAAAGGTTTTTTACAAGGTTTTAGTAATTCAAAACTCGAAAAGAGCGAAAATTATCAAGAATATCTAAAAAGTAATCCTAATAAAACCACTTTTGATTATTTTGCTGGTTATAAAATGGGGTTTTATGAGCGTCACCACGTTACACCTTTTCCACCAACTACAAAAAAACTCTATTATGCTGAAACCTCTTTAGACCTTGGAGTTCAGGCGATTAAACGAGCCCTTGAAGATGCTAATCTACAAGCTGGAGAAATTGATGCGTGGATGATAAGTACCGTTTCACCACATGAAAAAGCGCCAGGAATAGCAGCTACAATTAAATCATATTTTGTAGATTTTGACAACCACTCTCCCACTTTTAGTCTCTGTTCTGGCTGTGCTGGTTTTAATATGAATCTCGAAAGAGCAATTGAGTATTTTCACATGCACCCCGAAGCTAAGAATATCGTAATAGCACATACTGAAACCATGTCTTCGTTTCTCACAAACAGAATTAAATTTGTTCCTTTTGTTACATTTGGAGATGCAGCAGCAGCGGTAATTATCACAAAAACAAAGAATAAAGAAAAATTTGGAGTGCAATCTGTTGTAAACTTTCACGATCTTAAAATGCTTGATTACGTTGGCGTTGATGCGAATAGAGATTTATACATGGATGACACCTTAATAAAAGACCGGGCAACCATTAACTTACCTATTGCCTCAAAAGCTTGTTTGAGAAAGACAAATTGGAGCGTTGACAATATTGATTTACTTGTTCCGCACCAAACAGGCAATGTTATCTTAAAGCCTGCGGCAAAAGAGCTTGGTTTACCTGAAGAAAAACTGTATTTAGAGGCACAAAACAATTATGGAAATGTTTCTGGAGCAACTGTCCCACTAAGCTTAGCTTTATTAAACGAACAAAATCGTCTCAAAAACGACATGAAAATACTTAGTGCTACAGCTGGAGTCGGTGGTAATTATGGTGCTTTTGCTTACACTGTCCTAAATATCGAAAAAGATCCAAATTTTTACTTCCATAAAAATGAATTAAACGGTAAAACTGTTCTGGTTTTGGGAGCTTCGGGTAAAATTGGCTTTGAACTCTCTAAACAATTAGAAAAACGTGGTGCAAATCTAATTCTACATGCAAATAAAAATATTGAAGTTCTAAATAATTTTAAAAATGCTATTCGGTTAGTTTCTGATTTTACTAATCAAGCTTCAATTAATCAATTTATTAAGGAATTACAACAACAATCAGATATTGACTTTGTAGTTAATGCAGCCGGTACACTTGATGAGCTAAATGCTCTGGATGTAAATTTTCACGCTCCAGTTTCAATAATTAATGGTATAATTCCTAAAATCAAAAACTCTATTTTAACAATTGGAACAGCTGCAGAAGATTTTGAACTTCCTGGATTTGACGCATGGATATCGTCAAACCGTGCATTTCATGGATACTTGGCAACTGCTAGCGGGGAATTTCTAAAATATGGCATTAGAACTATTTATTTACAAGCTGGCATTATAGATTCTGGATTAAGTGAGCATATTCCAAATAAGTATAAGTTTAAGTTCATGTTATCTACCGGACAAGCACTTTGTCTAAAAACTAATGTGTTTTGCACAAAACTTGCAAATTCTTTGTATCTTCCAAAAGTATTAGATATACAGTACTCATACGAGAACGCAATGTTAGTTGGACGTATGGGATACAAGCTTGAAGTAGATATTTAAACATATATTATGAAAAAAATTTTATTACCAATTTTAGGCATATTCTTGTCTATTTATGCATTTTCGATTGATGAAACTCGTTTATTAAGATTTCCTACTGTAGCTAATGACACTATTATTTTTTGTTATTCTGGAGACTTATATTTAGTTGCTGCAACAGGAGGTGTGGCGACAAGAATAACCTCACATGAGGGATATGAGATGTTCCCTCACTTCTCGCCTGATGGGCAAACAATTGCATATACAGCACAATATGACGGTAATACAGAAGTTTATACAATTCCGTTAAGTGGTGGAAATCCAACTCGAATAACTTACACAGCAACCCTTAGCAGAGACGACATCTCCGACAGAATGGGGCCTAACAATATTGTAATGGGCTGGACACCAGATGGAAAACATGTTATTTACAGATCAAGAGGAAAATCATTTAACGATTTTAAAGGTCGTTTGTATCTTGCCCCACTTGATGGTGGAATGAGTAAACAAATCCCATTAGCAACGGGTAGCTGGTGCTCATATTCGCCTAACAACAAACAACTTGCATATAATAAAGTTTTTAGAGAATTTAGAACTTGGAAATATTATAAAGGTGGAATGGCAGATGATATTTGGGTATTTGACTTCAATAACCATACAAGTATAAACATCACAAACAATCCAGCTCAAGATATATTTCCAATGTGGGCTGGTGATAAGATATACTTCCTTTCTGATAGAGACCGTGTGATGAACCTATTTGTTTATGACACCAAAACAAAAGAAACCAACAAATTGACGAGTTTTTCAAGATATGATATAAAATTCCCAAGCCTTGGGGACAATAAAATAATCTTCGAAAATGGTGGATATATTTATTATTATGACATAGATAAATCTAAAATAACAAAGTTAAATATTAAAATACGTGAAGATTTTGCAGCTAGTCGCACTGTAATGAAAGACATTTCATCAAATGCCACAAATCTTGAGCTTGCTCCTGATGCTTCTAGGATTGTGCTATCTGCAAGAGGAGACATATTTTCAACTCCAGTTCATAAAGGGATTACAAAAAACATTACAAACTCATCAAATGCACATGACAGAAACCCTGTTTGGTCGCCCAATGGTAAATATATTGCTTATATCTCTGATAAAAGCGGCGAATACAATATATATATGCATGAATATGATAATCCTGCAACAGAAACGCAATTAACCAATTTTGAAACAGGTTATATTTATAAATTAAAATGGTCGCCAGATAGCAAGAATTTATTATGGAACAATAAAAAACTAAGTTTAAATTCAATCAATATTGAGACAAAGAAAATTACAAATATCCACAAATCAATAATTCGGGAAATACATGATTATAATTGGTCGCCAGATAGCAAATGGATTGCATTTACAGATCAAGATAGTGCAAGGGTATCTCAAATTTATCTTTATAATATTGAACAAGACAAAAAGCATGTAGTAACAACGGCTTGGTACGACTCGTTTAGTCCTGTGTTTAGTCATGATGGAAAGTATTTGTTTTTTGTTTCTAACAGAGATTTTAATCCTATTTATAGCAACACTGAATGGAATATTGCATACAAAGATATGAGTAGAGTTTACCTTCTAACTCTAAGAGAAGATGTGCCCTCTCCTTTTGAGCTCCAAAATGATAAAGTGTTTTCGGAAGAAACACCGTCTATTAGAGACACGTCTTATAGAATTAACATAGAAAATATCGAAAACAGAATTGAAGTATTACCAATGGAGGCAGGTTCATATCGACAACTAAATTATATTGATGATAAATTATATTTTATCGAATCGCATCACAATCAAAAAAGTAAACTAAAGTTTTATAATTTTAAAAATAAAAAGACTGTTGACCTCGGAGAGTTTTACACCTACAAAATATCATCAAATAACAAAAAGATGTTATTATCAAAGTCTAATAAATATTATGTTATTAATATTCCAGAATCAGAAATAAAGCTTAGCGATGCTGTTGACTTAAAAAATCTCAAGAAAAGCGTAAATCTTAAGCAAGAATGGGAGCAAATTTTTAATGAAGCTTGGAGGCAAATGAGAGATTATTTTTATGACCCACTAATGCACAGAGTTGAGTGGAAAAAACAACGAGATAAATATGCTGAACTACTTCCGTATGTTAATGACAGAAATGACCTTAACTATATAATAGGTGAAATGATTGGTGAATTAAATGTTGGACATGCCTATGTAAATGGCGGAGATAAAAAATCATTTAATTCTATTAAAATGGGCCTTTTAGGTGCAGAGCTTGAAAAAGACACTAAAACAGGATATTTTAGAATTACCAAAATATACACTGGCGAAAATTGGAATAAAAATAGAAAGTCTCCTCTATTAGGTATTGGTTTAAATATTAATGAAGGCGATTACATTATAAGTATAAACAGTAAAGATCTAAGTAAGGTTCCAAATATTTATTCACTTTTAATTGATAAAGCAGGTAAAATAATTGAAATTGAGATAAATGATAAACCACGAGCCAAAGAAAGCAAAACATATCTTATTAAGCCAATTGATGATGAGTCGGATCTTATATATTTTAATTGGGTACACAACAATATTAAGAAAGTTTCCGAGGCAACTAATAATGAAGTAGGATACATTCATATTCCCGATATGTCAATTGTTGGCTTAAACGAGTTTGTTAAGTATTACTATCCACAATTATCAAAAAAAGCACTTATAATAGATGATCGTGGCAATGGTGGAGGAAACGTATCTCCAATGCTGATAGAGAGATTACGTAGAGAAATGTCGATGATGGCTATGTCAAGAGATGTTCCTGTGCCAAATATAAAACCAAATGGAATGTTATATGGTCCCAAAGTTCTAATTATTGATCAATATTCTGCCTCTGATGGCGATTTATTTCCATATCAATTTAGGAAACACAAATTAGGACAGATTGTGGGAGTAAGAACCTGGGGAGGTGTTGTTGGAATACGTGGCTCACTTCCTTTTGTAGATGGCGCAAGTCTGCATAAACCTGAATTTGCACATTATGACGAAAATGGTTGGATTATTGAAGGCTTTGGTGTCAAGCCAGACATTACTGTTAGCAACGATCCGTATCAAGAAGTTATGAATATAGATTATCAACTTGATAAAGCAATAGAAGTTATTGTCAATGAACTTGCAAAATACAACAAATCTATTCCACCAATACCCGAATTTCCAAATAAAAGCGAATAAATGATAAATTTTATATGTATGTAAAATATAATTTATACCTTTACAATAATATTTATTTTATAAACTAAAAACTTAATAGCATTATGAAAAAAACAGTTATTTTTTTATTATCAGCAGTGTTTATGCTTACAATCTTTTCTTGTGGGTCTGATAAACCAGTAGAAAATCTAAATGATTTAAAAGAAAAATACACAGACAAAGAATTTAAAAATTGTGATGAGTTTATTGTAGCGTATGAAGAGGCTATAAATATTTACTTTGAATTAATTTATAAAGTTGATGAAGGAGACGAAGCAGCTGAAAAAGAACTTGAAGAACTTGAAGTGTTTGTAAGCAAGTGGGATAATGATTTTGAGAAATTTGAAAATGAATGTCCAGAGAAACTTAAAGCTTTAGATGAAAAAATTGACAAAAAAATGGACGAATATTTCGATGCAATGTATGAAGGAGACTTTGGAGAAGAACTAGATATGGAAGAGGAAGAAGAAATGACAGATGAAGAGTTTGCTGAGATCTTAGATGAAATGACTGATGAAGAATGGGCTGAATTTAATGCAGAACTTGAAGCAGAACTTTCTGAATAATCATCATTAATACAATATTTATAACAAAGGGCAGAGTAATTACTCTGTCTTTTTTTGTTGATAAGTATTCAAAAATCAAGAAAACTGTAAATTCAAGCATGCTAATCATAAATGTCAATTAAAAACATAATATTATCGACAATTTGCCATATTTTATTAACAATTGAGATTATTTAAAATATATTTTATATATTTACATAAATAATTATTTTACAAACTTAAAATTTATAGCATTATGAAAAAAACAGTTATTTTTTTATTATCAGCAGTGTTTATGTTTACAATCTTTTCTTGTGGGTCTGATAAACCAGCAGAAAACCTTAGTGAACTAAAAGAGAAGTACTCAGACAAAGAGTTTAAAAATTGTGATGAGTTTATTGTAGCAGCCGAAGAGATGATGGAGGTTTACTTTAAAACTATCGATAAAGCTATCGAAGGTGACGAAGCAGCAGAAAAAGACATCGAAGCATTTGAAGATTTCTTAGACAACTGGGAAAGTGATGCTGAGAAATTCGAAAAAGAATGTCCAGAAAAATTCGAAGAATTTGAAGCAAAATTCGAAGACAAAATGGAAACATACTATGATAAACTTATGAAACTCTATATGCCTGAAGAAGATTTTGATGATGAATGGAATGATGAATGGGAAGAAGAAATGACAGATGAAGAGTTTGCTGAAATACTTGATGAGATGACAGAAGAAGATTGGGAAGAATTAAATGCAGAACTTGAAGCAGAACTTTCTGAAGAATAATCATTTACAAAAATATTTATAAAAAATGGACAGATAATTTATCTGTCCATTTTTTTATCGTAAATAACCAACAATATTTTAGTCGAAAAAGCTTTGAAAACAACAAAAATATTAATAAATTATTATAACATTAACTTCAAAAATATACAACTAGTAAATATATAAAAGAAAACAAAAGTACTTATAATCGAGATTAAATCAGGGGATTGTGAATTTATTAAACCTATTCTATAAAATAATAAATATATTTTCTTGTAAAGTTTTTATTGCTTTGTTTGTTTTGTTGCCAGACACATACGTTATCGAGAAATTGGGCTGATAAACATTTATTGTCCAATCATCCTTCGTAAACATATCTTTAAATTCTATTAAAGAAATTTTTGCAGAAAATCTGGAGTTAAAAAATTTCTTTTCCTTTTTATTAAACAGCAAATTAAAATCTTGACTAATTATTGTATTTGCCGAATTTGATAAAGACAAACTATCAATTTTCTTAAAGATATTTGGACTAAGTAAAGAGAAATTTACTGTTACAGAATCTTTAATCTCAGTTTTATATCTGAATGTAAAGTCGATAAGCATCTTTTCTTTATTTTGATTGTTTGAAAAAACGAGAGGTTTTATGAAGTATTGCGTCCCTTCTTCCCCAACATAAAATGTCTCAAACAATTTCTTAGCCGATTTAGCTCCTCCAGGTTTTAATGATATACATCCCGAAAAAAAAATAAGCATACTTACAATAATCAATATTTTAGAATTACTCAAAATTAACAGTTTTTTATTTTAAAAAATTACAAAAAAAAGAAGGAGCTTAACTCCCCCTTTTTCAAATGATTAATTACTCTCCAGTTACAATAGTTTCATAAGTTACAACTATACCAAGAATATTGCCTTGTTTAACATCAACTGTTGAAATTTTAGTAATTCCACCATTTTGTGCAGCTTGTCTAATACTAGCATCAGCATTAAAAAATAAAACACCTAAATAACCTGTTGCGTGCGAAGTTCCTACTTTAGATCCAACAGGATTGCTAGTTGCATTAACAGGTAATGTCAAAGAACAGCTTGTCATCATTGCTACTACTGCAACCAATGCAGCAATTGTTTTAATTTTTTTAATCATATTACTTTGAATTAATTTTTCCTACTCATAAGGCTTTTCGGAATACGCCCCGTTTTTTTAAGTGAGTTCTGGTCTTCACTGTTTTTACACCTTAAATTATTTACTATTTGTGTTATTTGATATTTAATGCCTAATTTACTCCTTTCTGTCGTTTCTTTATATGCCTACATTTAAATTACACTCAATAAAGATAATCTAAAAAACGTATAAATACGCATATAAAGTTATGAATGTATATGATTTTTCATTTTAATAACAAAACAATAATATTTAAGCCAAAAGTACAATTATTTAATTATATACAAAAAAAAAATATCTTTTTTTTTGTAAACTTCTAAGAAACCTTGCTCCAAATTACTTAACACAGTCTGATTACTTTTAAAGTCAGAACAACAAGAGCATAATTATTATAAAACCCTTTATTTAACCCGCATTATTCACCGCTTTTTGTAAAATATGTAAGTAAATGTCAGATTGTCAAACATTTATATTGTTCATCAAAAGTCATTAATGCACCCAGATTTTGGTGCTGCTTGCGATTGTCTTTGTGCATCTACTGCGTTGCTAACTTATTGAACCTTTAGCTCACGACCAAAGGGAGTAAATACATTTGTATAACTGCAAAGTTAGGCGCCTTGTATCTACACAAAGCTAATCGCATGAATAAAGCGGGTTAATTTCTTGAAAATAAGACAATTATAGAAGCATTTGTGCTAATTACAATTTTACGTTAACGTATAAAATGGTATCATCATAAATCCGCTTAGGTCGATTGTTTAGAAATTTATCTTTTGGTTAGCATTAAAAGTGTTTTATTCCATTATAATCACCAAACACCCTATATAAACAGATTATTTCTCGCATCTGCGTGGTAAAAGAATATTGACGTAACTATTGGTATTAGATTATTATTTATTAACCAATACACGAAAATCAGCACCAGTAGGAATTTGAAACACGCTAAGTTCAAAGTCAGGAACAACTGCTAATAAATGATCAAAAATATCAGATTGTATTCCTTCAAACAAAGCCCATGCTTGAATTTTACTAAAAGCGTAAATCTCCATAGGGATACCCTCTGTGGTTGGGTCTAATTGCCTAACAATAAGAGTCATATCCTGATTTATGTTTTCGTTATGTTTTAAATACTCTTCAATATATTTACGAAAAACGCCGATGTTAGTAAGTCTTCTTCCATTAAACACAACATTACTTTTATTATTTAGTTTGCTATTATGTTCATCAATTTCCTTTGTTACAGCAGTAAGATAATCATTTAATACTTTATAATGTGACAATTTATCGATAAGCTCTGGCGAGCAAAACTTTACGCTTTTCATATCGAGTATTAACGAACGTTTTATGCGTCTCCCACCCGACTCTTCCATTCCTCGCCAGTTACTAAAACTCTCACTTACAAGAGCATAAGTAGGAATTGTAGATATTGTTTTGTCCCAATTTTGCACTTTAACTGTATTCAAACTTACTTCAATAACATTTCCGTCAGCATTATGACTTGGCATAGATATCCAATCGCCAATCCTTACCATGTCGTTTGATGTAAGTTGTATCCCTCCTACTAAACCAAGAATAGAATCTTTAAAAACCAATAATAAAACCGCCGAAATAGCTCCTAATCCAGCAACAAAATATCCAATTTCTTTATTTAACAGAATTGATAATATCGAAATTGCAGCAACAATATATACTATAATTTTAACAACCTGTACATAACTTTTTATGCTCGTCCCTTTTTCTCTGCCAGTTGTTTGGTCATAAATTTGATTAACCGCATTAAAAAATGAATTCAAAATCTGAAGAAATACAACCACCATATAAATCATCACAAGCTTTTGTATAAGCACTACTAATCCAATATTTGCTGGAAGTGCCAAACCAATTGTATAGTAAATAAAGAATATCGGTGCTAATTGCGACAGTTTATTAAAAACTTTTTTCTCATACAATACATCATCCCATGATGTTTTACTTCTTTTAACAATTTTCTTAATTATTACAAGAATTATTTTCTCTAAAATAAAATTAATTAAAATACTTATTAAGAGAATAACAACAATAATCAAAACCGATGCTAATATTTTGCTTACATCAGCACCTACTCCCCATTTGACTAATAAATCAAATACTGCATTGTATAAATTTATATTCATAACTAATTGTTTTATGTTTTAAATTAAAAAATTGTATCTTTACAAATTAACTTAATATAATAATCAAATGAAAGGAATAACCAAATTATTTATAAGACTAATATTGTTTATTTCTCTTAGTATGCTTGCTATTTCAGGTTTTGCA
>JAQUBO010000356.1 GCA_028686735.1 Bacteroidales bacterium | reverse complement strand
ATGTAGATGTTGTGATATAGGTGGTCCACAATGGTTAGGGATTTTGGTATATCATCATGCTATACCTGTATATTTGGGTGGTCCAGACACAATGGAAAATGGATTGACTTTATGTGTAAATTGTCATTTAACTTTACACAATTATATAACAGGGGATGTTCAAGTACCAGAATTAAAGACATTACCTGAGGACCAACAAGAAATATTTAAGAAAATATTCCATTTTGGGAATATAGCAATAGAAGCAGCAAATAAAAAAGGTATGAAAAGGGATGCAATGAAGAAAGCAGACGCACCAAGTAAGCATCACCCAATGCCAAAAGCTAATGTGAAAATGAATAGAGAGGCATTAGCATTAGAAGCGGAATTAAAAGAGGAAGATACAGAGGAATAAAATCTTCTGTATCCTCTGAAATGTTATGTGATAAAGGGGTGAGGTGCAAGTGGTAAAAGATGTAGAGCTTACAAAATATCAAAAAGATGTACTTAAGAAATTAGATGATAATAAGGACTCTGTCATTTGTAAAGTAAAGAGTAAAGATAAAGATGACTCCAATACAAAGACATGGATACAGTATAGAAATGGCAAGAAAGAGATAATTAGAAGCAACACAATAAATATACTGATATGGAAAGGGTACATAAGAGAGCAGAGAATCAAAGTACCTCATCTTACATATAACAGGACAGAGAAGAAAGCAGCATAATTTAATAAGCTTATAAAGTGGGTGAAAAACATGGTATGTAATAAGTGTGGAAGTAGAAATGTACAAGTTCAAACAGTAACTACAACAGAAGTAAAAAACAGGGGTTGTTTATCATGGATTTTATGGATATTTCTTGCTTGTATGACTTTTGGTTTAATTTTAATTATACCTTTGGTAACAAATACAAAGTCAAAGAATCACACGCATAGTGAAGCAGTATGTCAAAGTTGTGGTAACAGATGGAGAGTTTAGGTAATTCTAAAATTAAAAGTAGAGATTTTTAATAATCTCTATTTTTTTTATTTAAAAATGGACACATAAGTAATAAAAAAAGCAGAGAAAAAAGACATAAATAAATATAATTATATGTAAGAAGTTAAGAAGATATAGAGGGGTGATTAAAGATGATTAAAGGTAAATTAAAGAAAATTAAGAAACAAGGTGATGTAATATTCTTTGAAGATGACAAAGGTGCGTTATATCAGCAGTTAGGTAGTGGTGAACCATTTAAGGTTAGAGACGGAAGTATAACATATAAGATAATAACAAAAATAAATGGGTATACCATAAAATACAACAATAATGGTGTCTATGGGTTTGCAATATTTAAGGGTGCTACCTGTTTAGAAGATAGATTTTGGGTTTATGAAGACGCATTAAAAGCAGCAAATAAAATGTAAGAGAGGTGTTATATATGGCAGAAAAAAGAAAGAAAATCATATTTTCAAATATAAATCATGGTTATAATTGTTCAGAAGAGTGTTCAAAAATGGGTGATTGTGATTGTGATAATATGGCTTTATCAGATGAAAGAATAAATATGAATGTAAAGACAGATGGTAGAATACTTGCCATAGCAGACGTAGGTAGATGGAATGGTAGAGTTAGTGGTTATAAGGTGTTATCCAATAATATAAAGGGTATATTAAGTTCAGATTGTGATTATGTAGAGTGGTATGGTGATGGTCATAATATCAGAGCTATAATGCATCATCATGATGGTACAAATTATGTAGAGTATAGGGTATTAAGAGAAGATAAGAATATTCAGACTTTTTTAGACAAAATTTATAATCAAAAACCTATAACAAGACAAATGATTAACTACTATACAAAGAGTTTATATCCTTATGTAGCTAAAGTATATGGTTGGTAGGGGGTAATTATTATGGCAAGAAAGTGTATTGTAAATGTTCATGCTGAGGACGGTGTTTATCCAAAATCATTTGTGAAATTTGAAAACGGGTTAAAGTATTTTCAAAAGCAAGCAGGTATTAACTTTAATGCAGATGAAGTTAAACAGAGGATAGACAATAATGGATATTTTAGTGTAACTGATGATTGGGGTAGGTCAATTGAAATAACATTTAGAGAAGTAGGCACTTGTAAGGTTTGTAAAAAGGGAAATTCCCCATTATATAATATAAGAATAACACCAAAAATGCACAAAAAGGTAGTAGACGAAACAGTATTTGGTGTATGTATAGATTGTGCAGATGGTTATGAGTGTGGTTGTTGGGATGTAGTACAAGAAGGTAAGAGATATATAATAGTGAAAGATTATTAAAAATCTAATAGGGAGGGGTTTAGGCCCCTCCCCCTTAAATAAAAATAAAGTAGGTGTATGATATGATTAAAGAAGTTAAATTAGATGATATTCTTGTTGTAGGTCAGCAGTATAAGATATGGGACACACATATTGTAACATATAGATTTAAGGAAAAAAGAACTCATGTATTTGAGTTACCAGATGGTAGATTAACTAAATTTACTAATTTACAAGTTGAGGGTATAAAACATTTGAATGGTCAAATACCAAAGGTTATAGCACCTGCAAAATCTGTAAAGGTAAATTCTGATATTATATATAAACCTGTAAATACAGGTGACTTTATGAAAGATATGGAAACAAACTATGCTAATTTGAAGAAGATAGACCAAAAGGTTAAGTCACAAGGTGGTATATTGGGTAGATATATACAAGAGCCTTATGCTGATGGTTATGCAGTATATCAAGTAGTGGAAGAAAAAGTAACAAAGGTGAAATTAAGAGTAGTAACAGGTATAGGTGATGATTGGACTTTACCTATGTGGGGTAGAGAATCAATGGTTGATAAGGGGTATGTACAGACTTCTATTTATAGAAGG
>JAQUBO010000355.1 GCA_028686735.1 Bacteroidales bacterium | reverse complement strand
CCGCTCTTCCGATCTGCAGCGGGTTGACGCCGCTGGACTCTTTACCGATATGGCCTGTCAGCATAGACAGGTTGCAAGTGGAAAATACGTTGTGTGTACCGCAGGTGTGCTGGGTGATACCCATAGTATACAGGATCGTTGCATTTTTAGCCGAAGCGTAGCCGCGCGCTGCCTCACAGATAACATCGGCAGGCACTCCGGTAATTTCCGAAACATATTCAGGCGTGTACTTGGCCACAGTCTCTTTGAACGCTTCAAAGTCCTCTGTGCGTTCTTCCACAAATTCCTTATTGTACAGGCCCTCCTCGATAATAACATTGGCTAGGCCGTTAAACAGGGCAATATCAGTACCCGGTTTTAATTGCAGGTGATATTGCGCCAGCTTGGCCGAATCAGTAAGACGCGGGTCAATGACTGCCAGGGTGGAACCCTTGGCGACAGCCTGTTTGATCTTGATACCAATGATCGGGTGCGAGTCAAATGTGTTGGTACCGGCTGCCAGAATGAAATCCGCGTCAGCGATTTCCTCTATTGAGTTGGTCATCGCTCCGCTCCCAAACGCTGCCCCCAGACCGGCGACAGTAGGAGCGTGTCAGAGACGGGCGCAGTGATCGACGTTATTGGTGCCGATCGCCGCGCGGGCCAGCTTGTTCATCAGGTAGTTTTCTTCGTTGGTACACCTGGCGGAAGAAAGAAGCGCAACGGCGTCAGGACCGTAAGCATCCTTGGCAGCGCCCAGCTTTTCAACGACCAGGGCAATGGCTTCGTCCCAGGTAGCCTCTACAAATTTCCCGTCCTTTTTAATCAACGGGTTAGTCAGGCGGTCGGGATGGTGAATAAAGCCGTAGCCAAAGCGTCCCTTCACGCACAGGGCGCGTCCGTTTACAACCCCGTTAGTGGAAGTTACACCGATAACCTTGCCGTCCTTGACGTTCAGGTCGAAGGTACAGCCCACACCGCAGTATGGACAGGTTGTAGTAACCTTTTCAATTTCCCAGCGGCGCCCCTTGCCAATCATGGCTTTTTCACTGAGAGCGCCCACCGGACAAACCGACACGCAGTTGCCGCAGAATACACAGTTGGATATCTCCGTGTCACTGTACGGAACACCCATAGCCGGTGTAACAATTGAGTTAAAACCTCTAAAAGCAAAGTTGATGACGTTGTTGCCCTGGATTTCTTCACACATCCTGATGCATTTGCCGCACAAAATGCACTTGTTCATATCCCTGACGATGAACGGGTTGTCATCTTCTATGGGATAATTGTGTTTTTCTCCTTTAAAGGCGTCCTGTCTAACACCGTAATAATAAGCGTAGTCCTGCAGACGGCAATCGCCGTTCTTGTTACACGTCAGGCAATCTTCCGGGTGGTTGGCCAGCAGAAGCTCCAGGTTTGTTTTCCGCGCTTCAATTACAGCCGGTGAGGCGGTGTTTACAACCATGCCCTCTGTAGCTTCTGTGACACATGACGCCGGGAGATTGCGGGCACCGGGGATTTCTACCACGCATATACGGCAGGCTCCTGGCTTGCTAAGCTCAGGGTCGTGGCAGAAGGTGGGTATAAAGATACCTGCCTGTTCAGCAGCTTCCAGTACCGTAGTCCCTTTGGGCACGGTGATCTGGTTGCCGTCTATGGTAAGCGTAATATTTGCCACCTTTTATAACCTCCCTTCAAAGAACTAAGCTCCTTTCCTGTGGGAGGCATAGTCGTTTCTGACTACACCCTTTCGGCCAGCTATCATTCCAGGCAAGGTTTAGATAGGCTGGCTCGGAGCATTTGTTTTTGCAATGTCTATTTTTTCAGCTCATCCAGTTTCTTCAGCACATCCTCTATGCCCAGGGCTTCCGGCCACGAAACCTCCACAAACTGCTCATCTTTCTTGAGCATTGGGGTAAGCGGTTCGTCAGTGTAAAGCAGTTCAAGGCCCAGTCTGCCCTTCAGGCAGAGTGGTCTGCCCACACTCGTCTCCCTGGCTGTCACTGCAATCACCTTGTCACCCTTGTAATTCAGGTCAAACTGGCAGCCCGCCTCACAGAAGGTGCAGGTGACCGGCTCTTTCCTAATTTCATAGGTGCGTCCTTTACCGGCCAGGTTACTGTATGACAGAGCCCCAACCGGACAAACCATGACACAGCGCGCGCAGGACACACAGGCCGACTCAGCCAGGTTGGTATCCATTGCCGGCGCCACCTTAGTGTTGAAACCGCGGTAAGCAAAATTGATCACCTGGCGGTCCAGCACCTGTTCGCAGGTACGGACACATCTGCCGCAGAGAATACACTTGTTTAAATCCCTTATAATATAAGGGTTGGAATCATCAATGGGGTAATTGTGTTTTTCACCCTTAAAGCCGGATTTGCGCACATCATAGCGGTAGGCGTAGTCCTGTAAACGGCAGTCGCCGTTTTTATCACAGGTCAGGCAATCAGCCGGGTGGTTGGCCAGGAGGAGTTCTAAAATGGTTTTACGCGCCTCAACAACTGCCTGTGATTCAGTTTCAACAACCATGCCGTTAGCAGCCTCGGCACAGCATGACGCTACCAGCGCCCGCGCCCCTTTAACTTCCACAACACAGATCCGGCAGCCACCATAACCAGGACTGTTTGGATCATGGCAAAGTGTAGGGATAAAAAATCCGGCTCCCCTGGCAGCATCAAGAATGGTGGTGCCAGCCGGGACAGTTACCTCTTTACCGTTAATGGCAAGAGTTACATTAGCCAAAACTTATCCCCTCCTTTACGCCTTGACGATGGCGTCGAATTTACATTTTTTAATACAAGCGCCGCACTTGATACATAGCAAGGTATCGATTTTATGCGGTTCTTTTTTCTCGCCGGAAATGGCTCCCGACGGGCAGGCCCT
>JAQUBO010000354.1 GCA_028686735.1 Bacteroidales bacterium | reverse complement strand
TCCGATCTGAGCAAATAACTTAGTTCCTTGACCCTGAGGAAAATCAAGGTCAAGGTCCAAAAGATTCAAAATAGCAGAATCCAAAAACTTGACATTCTGCTCATTTTTCCTTGAATCAGAATCTCGATTTTGCCACAAACAATATTGTGGTGAAAAAATCAAAAAACTAATTCTATCGATACTCATAGTACCTTTTTCCATTTTATATTATTTTTTTGAAGTTAAAAGGCTATTGAGTAAACCACTAACATCATGATTTACCTTCTGTCCCTGTTCCCATTTGATAAGTTCCGATGGCAGAAAATAGGTGATTGGTTGCGGCTTTTGACCTTTAAATTCCACTGTCGAATTTATTGAACGAAGTAAAAAAATGGCTTTACCTGAATAACCTTCATTTATTTCAATACCGTTACCGACTTTTGTTTTGATTATTCCTTCTGAGGTTGATAACTCGACCCAGCGAGAAACTACTCTGACACCGTTTAATAGTTTTTCAGATTCGCGCACAGAAAGCACTTCGTTGATTTCGCTAATCATGATATTCATATTACTTACTCCTTTTGTTTTTGACTTCTTCAAGCTCGTTGAAACCAAATTTGTATTCGAGACCAAACCAGCCTCGGAAGTATTCAAACTTCTCAAAACTGGTTACGTAGTGCATACCATAACTGTCATACGTTCTGTCTTTTATTTCAGACAAAATCAAAAAATGTGAAATACACTCGCCACCCTTAACCAAAGATGACGAATACGTACAAAACTCTTTTTCTTCCTTCAGAACAAAAAAATCACGGATTTTACCGTCGATTTCCAGAACTAGAACCGCGCCAGTTCTATTAATTTCTCTGATTTCCATCATTTACTCCTTATTGGATTACACATCTTCAACAATGACACGTGAAAGTCTAAGACTTCCGGGACCTACAGCGTTAAAGTGCCACAGTACTTTTTTTATCTTCACATTTCTTAAAATGTAAGAACCGTGAAATCCACAGCCGATGTCAGCATCACGCTGAACCTCTAATTCCTCGAAAAACTTTCCAGGAATCGCGTCTTTTCTGTAAATAGCTACTTTTTTCATTTTCAGCTCCTTTAATCAACTCATGGTATATCTTACCATTACCTATATTATAACACAATAAATAAAAAATGCAAGTGATTTTTTAAAATATTTTGATTTTTTTTATTTAATGCGTTTTTGTATTATAAAGTTTCCCAGGGAATTACAATTATAAATCGATTTTGTATTATAAAACTTTTGTTTTTTTCAAAGTCATGTGTTCGGCGCATCGCTTCGCTTCGCTACACTCATGTTCTGCGCCTCAAAGTATCAAATTGATACATATTGCGGGCTATTAGACACGCCCGCGGAACTTTAAAGAAAGGCAAAACTTTAAAAAAATTTTCTCTTGAAGGGGTTGAAAATGAGGACTTCAGCGAAGTATTGTGGCGCGAGAACACGGTATAGATACCTCGGAGCTGTTTATTTCCTCGACCCTGCGGGGCTTGGCGAAAGCGTCATGCAAAGCGGTATATTATATGCGCAGACTGCGACCAGTTGCGCTACATACGTATTGCGCTACTGTGTCGCTTGCCTGGCTATAATTACTGCCGATTGGCTGGACCGCATATTTCGGTTTTTCGTGACCCTGAACAGATAACCGGCAAAGGGAATATCGCATAATAACGGGATACCCTGTTGATACTCTTGTGATTTTTCGGCAGTGTCAAACGACACCATCGATACTGTACAAGGTGGCTTAATGATAGCAGTATAACTGTATTCGGACCTTGTGTAATTATCAACGGATATCCGCCTAGTGTCTAAATATTGGACATCAAGCACAAAACTGGTATCATCAATAGCACGGCTTGTCAAAGTCAAGATTCTGCCATAATCACGAGTTTCTGAAGTTGTTTGATATGTGGTTCCGGTTTCCGTTGCGATGTATCGTTCTTCGTTAACCGTGTCGCCAACACTAATTTTTGATGTAGTACCTATTACGTGTCGATGTGTTACACGAGACAACACATTAGTCTCGACTTTTGATGCGTCAAGTTTAGTTTTTGCAGTAACAGCAAATGCAAGAGCTTGGACTGGGTTAAATTGAGATTGTGCGAGTACTTCCCAAGAGAGCGCATAAGTGATGGCAGAATCAAGCTCTAAACCTGCATCAAGTCCCTTCTCGGTTCTAGTTTCAATTGATATGTATTCAAGTATTATATCTTTCGGGGGTGGTAGTTCAACAGGATTTTCCACCCCTGCGGCAGTACGTTTTTCATCTGGTATACGTGCCCATTGATGACCATATACAGGTTTTTTTTCTTCTTCAACTTTTTCGATTTTAACTACTTGATTTTCTTGCTTTTTATGCTCTCTCTTTAAAAATCGAGTATAAAATCGATAACATAACAGAGGGATACCAATAATAAATAAAATTAAAATCCAAACTGGAATTTTAAGTTTTTTAACTGGTTTTTCTTCGGTTTCGTCTTTCAAATCTGAAGTTCGCTTTGATGCTTTTGCAACATTTCGAGATTCACAAAAACTGTCATAAAGCAAAAAACCGTCCGCATTTGGGAAAAAAAAATGCCTTTTTGATGAATCGCCTTCTTGAATATCTTTACAAAACATTTGAAAAGGGGTTTTGATATAGCAAAGTGGAAAAGTTGGATATAATGACTGATATTTGGTATTGGTAACGGTTATTACTCGCTGAAAACTTGTGCGAATAATACGCTCAACGTCTTTAAGGTCATGCGTGATTATCGTTATATCATCGCCAAAGTGTCCATGTTGCTTCAAATAAGATAGAAGATTGTCATTTAAGACTTCATTTTTATCCTTGTAACCTCGTAACCTAAA
>JAQUBO010000353.1 GCA_028686735.1 Bacteroidales bacterium | reverse complement strand
ACTTTTGCAGAAGCACACGACATAGCTAGGTTGTTATTTACCTCTAATGATAAATCTTTTCATTTTCACTTGGGTTACGCAATCAACAACGATGCAGAGATAGAGACGGATGCTTTTTTAAACGAATATTCCCTCAAGAGTATTCAGTATAAAAATATGGTTTATGGACATCTGAACAAATCATGGCGCAGTGGCTTTAGTGCTTCTTTGGTTGGTGTTAGAGATGGATTCCAGATTGACGCAAACGTTACCTCGCAACCCAACCAGTTGGAGGTTAATTACCGTATTACCTTTGGTTCTTATCTAGAATACCAAAAAGATGCTATCTTTTTATCTGCAGCGGGCTATTTGCAGCGAGGAACCGACCCTAATAACAGAAATATAAAAGCTAATTTTTACTCGGCACGCATAAAATATTCTTTTTCCCAAAAAAATAGTCTTATGCTTGGGTACGATCACTACTCGGGTACCGATTTCTCATCTTCCGATGCTCTTACAGAAACTGGGGCTTTTTCTACGCTTTACGGCCCAGGACATAAGTTCTTAGGATATATGGATTATTTTGGAGTTCCCGAAAAGCATGGTGCTGGTATTAACGACCTATTGCTACGGGCCAATATTGGCATTGGAAAGAAAGGAGTGCTGGAAGCCACACTTCATCAGTTTAACCTGCCCGAAGAGTACTTGAGCAATGGCACTCATGTAGATACAAACCTAGGGCAGGAGCTGGACCTAACTTATAGTTATAAGCTTGACAAGGCCGTAGCCATTAAAGCTGGGTTTTCTACATTTTTCTATACCGAAACTATGGAACAACTCAAAGGTAGGACTCCTGGCCAAGGAGACAGTGCTCTATTTGGATGGGTTATGCTAGTTGTAAAACCCACATTCTTCTCTACCAAGTAAGAGATGCTTTTTTGTTATTTATGACTAATACTCCCTTTTAATCTCTTTCGGATGTATGATGATTGTTGCTATATGGCTTTATTGTCTTATTTTT
This sequence comes from Bacteroidales bacterium, assembly GCA_028686735.1. Lineage (GTDB taxonomy): Bacteria > Bacteroidota > Bacteroidia > Bacteroidales > ML635J-15 > Bact-19. The sequence goes on along the minus strand of JAQUBO010000353.1, from coordinate 1,888 downwards.
GTAAGCTAGTTTTTATCTTGCAATCTATAATTATTATATGCTTAAATAAGTAAATTTTAAAATAATGAAATACAAATGTTTAGGTCTTTTACTTATTGCTTCTTTAGTAGTTTTTTCTTGTACTAAAGATGAGGTCTTAAACTCTGAGGCAGACATCCTCTCTATTACTGTTCCTGCAGAGATTCTTAAGGTAGCACCTGTTGTAGAGAACAACCGAATTGCAGTAAGGGTAAAATTTGATACAGATTTAACCCAGCAATCGCCTCTATTTGACTTGTCGCAAGGCGCAACTATTAATCCAAAAAGTGGTACTACATTAGATTTTAGCCAGCCACAGCTTTACACGGTTACTTCTGAAGATGGGAACTATAGTAAAGTGTATACGGTTTCTTATATTAAAACCGAGATTGAGTTAAAATATAATTTTAATAACTATAGGTTAGACGAGAGTGGTAAATACCATGTTTTTTATGAGAAGAGTAGCAGTGGAGATAATATTATGGATTGGGCAAGTGGTAATTCTGCCTTTGTTCTCTTAGCAGGGAGTGCGCCAGCAGAGCAGTACCCTACTACTTATGCTACAGTTTCTCAAGATAATTATGCTGCTAAACTCACAACACATAGTACAGGCCCATTTGGGGCTATGTTTGGAATGCCTCTGGCTGCTGGAAATCTTTTTATGGGAAATTTTGATAGCGAGGCTGCTTTGGCTAATCCTTTAGAGGCTGTTAAGATGGGGGTTCCTTTTGAACATGTTCCTAAAACATTGAAAGGTACTTTTAAGTATAAAGAGGGAGATGTTTTTATTGGAGAGGCAAATGCTCAAGGTGAAAAGAGAGATTACTGGGATATTTACGCTATTTTTTATGATAATAATGGTGGGGAATTAATGTTAAACGGTTCAAATAAGTTTACTCATGAAAACTTGGTTTCTATAGCCCGTATTGAGAAAGAGGAAGCAGTTGAAAGTGAGAGCTGGAAAGAGTTTGAAATTCCTTTTATTATGGAAGCAGGGAAATCTATTAATGCGCAAAAATTGGCAAATGGTGGGTATAATATCTCTATTGTTATGACTTCTAGTATTGATGGAGATTTTTTTAGAGGGGCAGTAAATAGTACTCTTTTGGTAGATAAGTTAGAAATTATCTGTTATGACTAAAATTTAAAGTATGAACTTTAAACAAACTATCTTAAGTTTTTTGCTTGTCTGCTTTTTTGTAAGTACAAAAGCTCAGGTTGGCTCCGAGCAAGAGAACTCCTCTTTTTTTAAGGGCGTAGATTTTCATACACGGGCAAGTTTTAGCATTGGGGGTAGTGCTCCAATTCCATTTCCAGTTGAGATAAGGCGTATTGAGCATTACAACCCAACTCTCTCTTTAGGGTTGGGAATTGGTATGACTAAATGGTTGGGAAATAAGGAAATTTGGGGAATTCGTACAGGTTTACATGTAGAGGGGAAAGGGATGAAAACAGCTGCAGAAGTAAAAAACTATTTTACAGAAGTAATTGGCCAAGGTGGTCAAAAAGTAACGGGGAATTTTACGGGAATGGTACAAACCAATGCAAAGAACTCTTATTTTACTCTTCCTCTGCTTCTAACATATGGTGCTTTAGAAAATTGGAATTTATATGCTGGTCCCTATTTTTCTGCTTTAGTAGAGAAGAATTTTACAGGATATGTATATGATGGTTACTTGCGTGAGGGGGGGCCTACCGGCACTAAAATAGTGTTTAGTGGAGATAATAGAGGTCCTTACGATTTTTCGCAAGATTTGAACCTGTTTCAATGGGGAGTGATGGCTGGAGGGGAATGGACCTTTAGAAAGCATCTTAGCTTATTTGGAGAGTTAAGTTGGGGGCTCAACAACCTGTTTGAGAGAGATTTTAA
>JAQUBO010000121.1 GCA_028686735.1 Bacteroidales bacterium | reverse complement strand
TCTTTTGTCATGATTTTTGGATTGCTATGCACCAAAAAATCATGCCAAAAGAGATTCGTCGGCATATTTTAACCCTTGACTTTCACTACGTTCAGTCAAAAGTTAAAATAAATGAGTTCGCCAGCTGGCGAACTCAAAAGTAATAAAAAACATTTGAAATTATTGTGATAAAAAAAGTATGTGTTTGCCCTGTAATATATTTCACTTCATAAATTCTTTAACCCGTATTAACTGCTTAGACAACAATATTCCAAATCTTCTTTTATCAAAATTGCAGTAAGCATCAAAGCAGAGTTTTCTAAGCCAATCCAACACAAAACCCTCGCAAAACACATACAAATTTAAAAACCCAAATATCAGATGGCAGGAGGCGGTGTAGTTTAAGCTGTAATATTCGCTTGGTGCTGGGCACAGATTATATTATTGTTTATTAGTGGCTGGTGTTTGTTTTCTTGTATTGATATAATTTAATGTTGTATGTCGTATCTAAGTCATTTAGTTTAAGTCTAATATTTTCTTTAGAATTGTCCCAAATTATATCAAAAGAGGTGTTGTTGTTTGATAAGCTATCATCTGGAACTCCTTTAATTTTTGTGATTTTTTCCTGAATTTGTAAAAAGATATTCTCAAAATTTGTTCTATTAAGTACATTCAAACTATCAATTCCAAAGTTGCCCCATTCATGTATCTGTAAAGCGAGATTTTCATTGTTGAAAAAATATGAGGTTTTCAACCGAAGATCACTTTTGTATTTCCTCATATATAGTGATGCAGATGTAAGTATTATTTCCTTGTTATATGGATAAATTTCTTCGTTGACTTCTATTTCAGTGTTAAAGGCAAGCTCTCCTGAAGAAATAATTAGTTCTAAGTATATACTGACATCTGTTGTAGAATATCCTTTGTCCCCATCTATTGACACAATTGCAGAAGAAAGACTTTTTTCATAATTCTCCACTTCTTGGTATGACATATCAGAATTTAAAAAATCTAGGTTCGAGCTGTCTTTGGTAAAAATAGGTTCAATATTTTCTGTTTCATTATTATCATTTTTTGGATGATTTGAATTACAACCTACAGCTGTTAAAAGGAGTGATATACTAACAGCTAAAATTATATGTTTATTTAATTTCATTTTAAAAAAAGTTAGTTTGTAAGTACTAGGATGTTTTGTGTTGCAATTGCTCCTAACAATCATATATGTATTATTAATTCATATAATATTTCCCGAAATCCCAATAAAGTATGAATTATTCATACACATATTTATTATTAATCAATTTCCAATTGTAAATATAGAAAAAACAAATTGAAATATAAAACAAATCATAACATATTTCACTTCACAAACTCTTTAACCCGTATTAACTGCTTAGGCAACAATATTCTTAATCTTCTTTTATCAAAATTACACTAAGCATCAAAGCAGAATTTTCTAAGCCAATTCTACACAAAGCTAATCGCATGAATAATGCGGGCTAAGACAGTTAAAGTCTCTTTCGACTTGTAAAAATTCAACAAATCAAACCGAAATACGTTTGACAAAACAATTCCTATGATGTAAAATATCGATATTCGTATTATGGTTTTTTTTGTCATTCTTATTTTATAATCTGAGTTAGTTATTACACTTTTCTGAGTTTGTAGATCAGATTCCTCTTAACATATGCTAATAACGTTCATTTTCTTTTTCGTACCCTTCATAATAGTATGATTGCTCAATACCTTTAAATATAATTTCACGATTGTTAATATCCTCAGTTAAGTTCAGAGAAAGTAATGTTCTTATTTCCAAATCGTTTATTGGACTTCTTTCCATTGCTTGTAAGTAAAGAACTTTATCTACAAATTGCCAGTTTACAACTTTTTTAAGTCTGGTTTTTAGTATCATATCTAACCAGATTCTCATAGTTCTTCCATTTCCTTCCATAAATGGATGGGCAATGTTCATTTCTACATATTTAGCAATGATTTCTTCAAATGAGTTTTCAGGCATTTGTTCAATTTTAGCTAAAACTTCTTTCAAGTACATTGAATTCGCAAATCTAAAACTTCCTTTTGAAATATTTCTGTTACGGATTTGTCCAGCAAAATCATATAATCCACCAAATAGATACTTGTGTATTTGTAATAAACCTTTGGTGGTGCCAACCTCAATTTTGTTAATATCCCCTGATTCAAATAAGCGATAAGCGTTATTTAAACTTATTTTATCTATGTTTTTCATACTAGTTCAAAAATAAGAAAAAATGTTGTCTTTTAATGCAATAATACAATATTTATTTTAAAAAAAATGTAACAAAATAAACGTAAAAACAATAATTTTTAGTTTGGCACAATGCTTTTTTCGCTTGCAGCTAACGGTTTGCAAATATGTAGCGGCTGCGTTTCTATGGCACGTAAAACTTGCGTAGCTGATATATATTTGCTGTTAGCAAACCTGCTTCTTTCATTCATTGTGCAATATATTTTTATTTCAGTTAATAATTACGCTATTTAAATTTCAATTCATTTACTGGTTTGTCCGTATTTTACTCACAATCAGCCGAATAGAGTTTTTTGTTTTTGGATAGACCTGTCTTTATGTGTAAATCTTAGAGGTTTCCCTTTAACAGTCAAAATATCCCTTCTCTTTTGTAAGAAATCTGATACTTTTCTTGAACTCCAATCAATGTTCAAGGTGTCAACAACCTTTTTAGCAGGATAAACACCTGTTTTTAAAAAATCAATTATTTTTTCTTCAGTATTGATTAAGTCTGGTTCAGAAACTATTGATTTACTTTTATCTTGAATTTCATAACTTATCTGATTACCAGCAATATCAACAGCTTTCCCACCTTTTGAAATAAGAATATTATTTGCATTTTTTTCTTGTGGATTTGGTTTTCTAACGTAAATCATTCTACTTTTTCTTAAGCCATCCATTACGCCTGACCAAGTTCCGCCTTTTTCACTTGATTCAGCAACATATATCTCAGATGCAAGACCATAAATAATTGGGTTACGTGCCATTGCAAGTTGAACACTCCAAGGAGCTTTAGGATAAAAAGTACTTAACACTAAAACATCTCCATTAATTATTTGCTTGTAATACTTTTTAAAGCCTGATTGAAAAGTTGCAATTCCTTGAGGTAGCACAATTATACTTTGGCCTTTATATTTTAATGCGGAATCGAGTGCTTGTTTATCGACTCCTTTAGCAAAACCACTAACAACAACTTTATAATCTTTTGATGCTTTTTTAGCAATATTGTCGGTAAACTTTAATGAATTATCATTTGCATTTCGAGAACCAACAATTGCCACCGATTTTTCTTTCATTATTTGAAGATTACCCTTAGTATAAATTACTGGTGGAGCGTGTGTTCTTCCCAGATTCTTTTTTAAAGTTGGAGAATAATCCTGTGAAGTAATTGGAAGAATATTGTATCCCTGCTCCAATAGGTCTTCAACCATAAATGCATAATTTGACAAGTCTTTTTTTGCATCTAAGAGTAGTTCAACTTCTGATTTATTTAGCTGATATTTATCTTCCCAAACTGAATACTTAGATTCAAAAAAGTCAACAAGATTTTTCCCTTGTTCAAAAAGTTGAACAATTATTTCGTTCTTTTTTTTTGTCTTAAGCTTTGGAACGTGAGCCAAAGCCAACCAATATGTTAATTCTTTATTCATAATCAACTTTTTAAATGTCTCCACCTACAGTTTTTGCAATAACCAAAGGAGCAATTCTCGAAACTCCAAATTTAGTTAAAATATTTCCGATTTCCTTAATTGTTGCTCCACTATCAAATATGTCATCAAATAGAATGATTGATTTTCCCGCTAATTCGCTTGGCTCCGAATAACTGAATTTATGTGCAACATTGTCTTTTTTAAGATAAGCATTTTTTAAAACTTTTTGAGCTTGAGTTTCACCTGTCTTAATTAATCTGTGGGAAATAGGAACTTTTAGAACTTGCGATAACTTTTCTGCAAAGTTTTTTACCAAATCCCCTGATTCGGTAGGAGGTACATAAACGATGAAATCAAATTTTTCTTGATCAAATTTTTCTCGAAATGCTTTTAAAGTAAGTTTTAGCAAAAAGTCAGGAAAATCTCCACCATTTTCATATTTACTACGATGTAAAGCTGCCCCAACACTTGAAATACCATAATAACTTGAAGCAACTCCATTCACAATGTTTGAAACTTTGCTTTCTACAATTAGTTCAGGAAAGTAAGATTCTCGAAAATCCTGTAACTTTTGTATCGTTGATTGCTGTAAATTTAATGTAAATGGTTCAAGAGTGGTATTATCGCAGTTTTGATAGTGCTTATGTGATTTATCGCCTAAATAATCACACAAAAACTTCATTCTTGAATTTCTAGTATTAACATATTCAATCATTGAACTTAGTTCAATTAACTTTTGCTCTCTAAGTTTATCAAAAGCTTTTGTGTTCAGTTCTGGTGCATTGAATTGATATTCATATTTTTTTGAGCGACCGTAAATGACTTCTTTTATTATTCCTTGTTCAATTAAATCGGCTTTTATTACCCTGACTTGCGTTTGTTTCAAATTCGTGGCTTTCATTATTTGTCGTTCACCTAATTGTTCTTGTTTAAGAACATCTATTATTTTATAATAATTCTTAATACTTGGGCGTCCACCGTCAATAAAAGCTTTCGGTAATTTATAATCTTTTTCAATTCCGTTTTTGTCTTTTGTTGAATTGTAAAACAGGATTAGTTTAGTTGGTTTGCCGTCTCTTCCTGCTCTCCCGATTTCTTGATAATAGTGTATCGGTGAAGCAGGGATCTGAGTGTGTATAATAAATCGAATGTCAGATTTATCTATTCCCATACCAAGTGCATTGGTTGAGACAACTGCTTTCCATTTGTTATTCATTAATCCATTTTCGATTTCTTTTCTTGAGTCAGAATCAAGACCTGCATTGTACTCTGTTGTAGTAATGCCTAAATATTCGAACCATCGTGAATAAATCTCTGTATTAACTCTTGTTCCGGTATAAATTAATCCGTTTCCTTCCAATTCTGGCAGATTTTCAGCTAACCACAATAACTTATCATCTTCAGATTGTAATTTAATTACATATAATTGAAAATTATCACGAATAAGTTCGCCTCTAATGGTTTGAATATTTCCTGAAATTTGTCTCTCTATATCTTCCTGTACTCGTTTTGTTGCTGTTGCTGTAGTTGCCAATACAGGAAGGCTTTCTGGTAATAATTTGACAAGGTTAATAATTCGTCTAAATGCAGGTCTAAAATCGTGTCCCCAAACCGATATTGTATGTGCTTCATCAATTACAATCATAGACAGATTCATTCTTCTTGTAGCTTCAATCCATTCTCGATTTTCTTGTCTTTCGGGAGCTATATATAAGATTTTTAGTCTGCCGTTTAAAGCATCTTGAATTGTTTGAGAATTTTCTTCAGGTGTCTGTTCAGAATTAATGTATTTAGCTTTAATTCCCTTTTCATTAAGCCCCTTTACTTGGTCTCGCATTAATGCAATTAGAGGAGAAAAAATAACAGTCAAACCTTGAAATTGTGTTGCAGGAAATTGAAAACAAAGAGATTTTCCAAATCCAGTTTTTTCAATCAATAAAACTCTCTTTCCTTGAAATAATAAATCAATAGTTTCCCATTGCTCGTCATAGAAATGCTCAAACCCAAAAGTGTTCCTTAATCTTATTTCAGCTTCTTGTTTATTCACAATCTCTGTTCTTTAATATGGTGGCAAACGGTTTTATATATATGTGTAAAAAATCATATAAAACACCCAAAAAATGGTATAAATGTGCTATTTATGCGTTGACTCTTTTTTTGTATGCCGTACTACTATCCTATATGTGGTTTCGTCAACAAAACTTGCAGACACTAATTAAAAAGACATTATTATTATACTGTTAATTTGTTTTTTATCAAAAATTTATGTAAAATAATTAAGAGCCAAATTCTGTTGTACAAATAATCATGACCTAACTTAAATTGATTAACAATTTTACAAACTTCTTTGTATTCAACAATATTAAATTCTTTGATAATACTCTCGTTAAGATAATCGTCAATTAAAAAAGCTAAATCTGTTTGCATCCAACGTTTAAGCGGAATCGAAAAGCCCCATTTGGGTCTATCAAAAAAGCGTTCGGGTACATAATCATATAATACTTGTTTTAAGAGATATTTTTGTGTATTTCCAACAATTTTTAGCTTTGGGTCAAGATTTAAGGCAAATTCTACAATTCTGTTATCTAATAGTGGCACTCTAGTTTCAAGGGCATATCTCATAGAGGCACGATCAATTTTAACGAGTAAGTCATCTTTAAGATAATACTTAAGATCAAAAACTGCTTGCGCTTCTTCGGGGGTGAATTTTCGTACAGCATTATCGTAGTCTTGTTCTAAATTATTATCATAAATAAGCTCTGGATTTAATAGTTTGTCTAATTCTTTCTCGCTAAATAAATATTGTTCTTGCGAAAAGATATGACTTTTAATTGTAGCTTTATTTTTATAATTATATAGGTATGATGCTCGTTTTGATCTGTTTGAAGGATATAGACTCATCATAGTCCCTAAAAGTCTTCTAAATGTTGTATTTGGGAATTGTGTAAGTCTTTTGGCCCATTTGTAAGATCCGTAACCATGAAAAAGTTCATCACCTCCATCACCCGAAAGTACCATTGAGACATGTTGTTTAGCCAATTTAGATAGCATCATGGTAGGAATAGCCGATGAGTCTGCAAAAGGCTCATCATAAAAATCAAGCATATCCAGAATTATATCTTTAGCATCATTTTCGGTTACAATATATTCGTGATGATCGGTTCCAAGATAATTTGATACTTTACGAGCGTATTTGGTTTCATCAAATTTATCATCGGCAAAACCAATTGAGAAGGTCTTAAGTTTACCACTATACTCTTTAGAGGCAACCGCTGTAACAAGACTAGAGTCTATTCCACCACTAAGAAATGTCCCAAAAGGAACATCACTTACCAATCTTTTTGAAACAGAAGATTTTATTAAACTATTTAATCTGGTTTTTGCTTCATATTCATCTGTGATAACATTGCGACGTATTGTTCCTTCTATGTCCCAGTAAGACTCCATTCTAAAGCCATGGTCGGAAACGATACCCATTTGACCATTTGGAAATTTACGTATATTAGAGAAAATCGTATTAGGCTCAGGGATATAACCGAGATGTAGAAACTCATTAACGGCAGAGCTGTTTATTTGTCTGCGATTGCGAATGTATTTTATCTCTAATAGGGATTTTAACTCCGAGGAAAATGCAAAATTATCGCCATCCCAAAAATAAAATAGTGGCTTAATGCCAATTCTGTCTCGAAAAATATAGAGAATTTCCTCTTGTTTGTCATATATGCTGATAGAAAACATGCCGTTGAGCTTGTTAATAAATGTTACTCCCCATTCGGCAAAAGCTTCGACAATTACTTCGGTATCTGAGTTTGTTTTGAGTTCTATATTTAAGTCTTCGGCAACACTTTTAAAATTATATACCTCACCATTATAAACACAAATATATCTCATTGAATGAGACTCCATTGGTTGGTTGGCGTCGTTTGATAAATCAATAATACTAAGCCGTTGATGTCCCAATCCAATGTTTTCAGCGTAATAACTACCTGCGGCATCTGGTCCTCTATGAACAAGACAAGAAGTCATTTTGTCGAGCTCTTCTTTACTGACAAAACTTTGATTATTTTGAGTGTAAAATCCTGTTATTCCGCACATTTATATTAAAATCCAATTATTACAAAATAAACTATTTTATTTGTTGAAAACAAAATTTAATACAATTATTATATTAATTTCGTTGGGTTCATGATTTTATCAAAATCTCTTTCTGAAATATACTGGCACTTAATAGCTGCTTGCTTTAGGCTTAGACCTTCGGTATAGGCTTTTTTTGCAATGATTGCAGCTTTTTCATATCCTAAGGTTTCATTTAATGCAGTAACGTTCATCAATGAGTTTTCAAAATAAAACTTAATTCTATCTATATTAATACTTATACCTTTAACACAATTATCAGTAAAAGAAATTATTGCTTGTGTTAATAGTTTAGCTGATTCTACAAAGTTTTTTATAATTAATGGCTTATATACATTTAGTTCAAATTGACCATTCATTGCACCAGTAGTTATAGCAAGATCGTTCCCAAAAACTTGTGCACAAACCATTGTAAGGGCTTCGATTTGAGTGGGATTGATTTTGCCTGGCATTATTGATGACCCTGGCTCATTGGCAGGGAAATTTATTTCTGCAAGTCCACAGCGAGGTCCAGACCCCATAAGTCGAAAATCGTTTGCTATTTTATTTAAGCTTACAGCTAATAATTTTAAGGCAGAGTGACTCTCGACAAAAGAATCCTTAGATGCTAATGCTTCAAATTTGTTGTCGGCAGGAGTAAAATTCTTTCCAGTAAAAGTGTTTAGGTAGTTGCAAACGGTGTCAGCATAATTTACTGGGGCATTAAGACCTGTGCCAACAGCTGTTCCACCTATTGCAAGTTCCGATAAATGTGGAAGAGAATTATTTATAGAATTTAAGGCATGTTCGAGTTGCGAAACATAACCAGAGAATTCTTGAGCAAAACTTATGGGAGTTGCATCCATCATGTGAGTACGACCAACTTTAATAATATTTTGATATTCTTTAGATTTTGTTTTAAGCGTATCTTTTAAATAACTTACGGCCGGGATTAGTTCATCTGTTAAAAGAATAGTTGCAGCAATACTCATTGCTGTTGGAAATGTGTCGTTAGACGACTGACTCATATTTACATCATCGTTTGGGTGCAAACTTTTTAGCTTGTCTTCAAGTTTTCCACCAGAAAGACAATGTCCGTAGTTAGCAATTACTTCGTTGAGATTCATATTTGTTTGGGTTCCAGAGCCTGTTTGCCAAACAACTAAAGGAAATTGATCATTTAGTTTCCCTTCTGTAATTAAGTTGCAAACATTGGCAATAAGCATTGCTTTGTCTTTACTTAATTTTTCTTTATCCATATTAGCTAAGGCACAGGATTTTTTTAAGTAGGCATACGATTTAATCAATTCAATGGGCATTGCCTCGCCAATCTTAAAGTTTGTTAAGGATCTCTGAGTTTGAGCACCCCAATATTTGTCAGCTGGCACTTTAATAGTACCCATGGTATCATGTTCTTCTCTATATATCATAAGTTTATTTGTTTAAAAATATAAGTATCTCGTTAACAGTATCCTTAGGATTATCATAATGTAACCAATGCCCAGCATTTATTATTTCTTTTATATGGACATTTGAAAATATAAAATAAATAAGGTCTTTATCTGAGCTTGTAATGTAGGTTGAGTTAGATGCTTTTAAAAACAATGTTTCAATGATAATTTTATTATCGATAAAATCATCTGGATTTAAGCCCTCTAGTATATCGTTGATATTATTAAATAGTGCTGATACATTAATTTCCCAAGTAAAATGCCCGTCAATTTTTTTAATGTTTTTTAAAATTACATTTTTAATTACATCCCCATGTTCTTTTAATTCTTTACTTAAACTTCGATAATCTTTATGTTCGGATAAATCAAGTTTTTTCATTATTGACAAAAGATTGAGATGGAAGTTTCTATTAGGGTCGTGTTCTAACAGTGTTTTGTATGATCGTGGCGAGATATCAGCAATTATTAATTTCTGAATATAATCTGGATATTTGGCAACAAAAAACATTGCCAGTTTTCCTCCCATGGAATGACCAATAAGGTTGGCTTTGTCTATTTTGTTTTTGTCTAAATAATGTTTCACATCTTCTATCATTGCCTGATATGTGTGGATTTCACTTTTAAAAGACTTGCCATGATTACGAAGGTCAAGTAAATGAACTGTAAAAGTTTCTGATAATAAATTTGCTACTCTTAACCAGGAATCTGAACTCCCATATAGGCCATGTAAGATAATAAGGTCTTTATTAGCATTACCAATTATTTTAGAATGTAAAATCATTCAATAAATATTTTAATAAACGGTGTTAAACTGTTCTAAGAAACGCAAATCGTTTTCGAAGAATAAGCGCAAATCTTTTATTCCATATTTTAACATTGTTATACGTTCTATTCCCATACCAAAAGCAAAACCAGAATATATAGTGGAGTCGATGCCAGCAGTTTCAAAAACATTAGGATCAACCATACCACAACCCAAAATTTCAAGCCAACCAGTTTCTTTACAAACATTACAGCCTTTTCCATTACATAGAGTGCAACTCACATCAACTTCTGCCGATGGCTCAGTAAACGGAAAGTATGAAGGTCTTAGGCGGATTTTAGTTTTCTCTCCAAACATTTCTTTTGCAAAATAATCAAGAGTTTGCTTTAAATCTGCAAAACTCACATTCTTATCAACATACAGACCTTCGATTTGATGAAATAAACAGTGAGCACGAGCCGAGATGGCTTCGTTGCGATATACTCGTCCTGGTGCAAGACTGCGTATAGGTGGTTGTAATTCGGACATCTCATGAGCCTGAACAGAGGAGGTATGGGTGCGTAGTAATACATTCATATCAGACGAAATAAAAAAGGTGTCCTGCATATCTCGTGCTGGATGATCATCTGGAAAATTTAGTTTGCTAAAATTATGGTCATCATCTTCTATTTCGTTACCTTCTCCAACAACAAAGCCTAATCTACTAAATATTGCGATAATTTCGTTTCGAACAATTGATAATGGATGTCGTGTTCCTAGCTTAAATGAATCGCCCGGACGACTAAGATCTATTTCTATAGTAGAATTGTCGTTAACAACAAGAGAGGATTTTAGCTCATTAAGTTTATCGGTTGTAAATTGTTTAAGCTTATTTATCTCAACTCCTATAACTTTTTTTTCTGAGGGATCAAGTGTTCTAAAATCATTAAAGAGATTAGTTATTAAGCCTTTTTTTGATAAGAACTTTAAGCGAAAGTCTTCAATTTCTGTATTGGTTGTAGGCGAAAACTCTTCAACAAGTTTTTGTATTTCTTTAATTTTTTGAATCATTCTTAATAAATTTTTAGATTACAAAGTTAAAAACTTTAAGATAATCAACAATTAAGTTAGGTGTGAAAAATATAGGATAATCAATATAAGCTTAAGCTTAAGTTTAATTGATGTTTGTAAGAACCCAATTTACGAACTCAGCGATTGGTCCAGAGATGCATCGCACTAAGTACTAATATGTAAAAAACAGCCTACTATATGTCTTGAATAAAAATGAGAGTAAATATGTGAGAAAAATGTTTGCACATAATTAATATAAATAATATATTTGTCGCCTTGATATTAAATGTGTGATGGGGCTCTGAAGTGTCGGAGCTGAGTAGCACGAAAATAAAATAAATATGAAACATTTTGAAGTAAAAGCGAATTTACGTACTGATTTAGGTAAAAAAGCTACAAAAGCAATCCGCAAAGCGGATAACGTCCCATGTGTAATTTATGGTAGAGAAGAGGTTGTACACTTTTATACGTCTAAAAGTGCAGTAAGAAAACTTATTTATACCCCAGAAGTTATGTTTGCTGACATAAATATTGACGGTAAAGTTAAATATGCAATGACCAAGGATATACAGTTTCATCCAGTAAGTGATGAGATACTACATATCGATTTTTACGAAGTGGACAATAAAAAGCCTATAACGATTCAAATACCTATTATAATTGAAGGTGATTCTCCAGGTGTTAGAGCTGGTGGAAAACTAAAATTAAACAACCGTAAAATAACAGTTAGAGCTATTATGGAAAATGTGCCAGATGGCTTTTCAATTGATATTTCCAAATTAAATATTGGAGATGCAATCAAAGTAAAAGAATTAAAATCCGATAAACTCGAATTTGTTGATCCAAAATCAAAAGTAGTGGTTATGGTTACAACTGCTCGTAGTGCTACGGCAGAAGAAGAGGCCGAGGATGCTGCTGAAGCAGAAAAAGAAGCAGAAAAAGAAGCTGGTGAAGGTGAAACGGATAAAACTGATGAGGAAACTACAAAATAATCTAATACTCCAAAACTATGAAATACTTAA
>JAQUBO010000352.1 GCA_028686735.1 Bacteroidales bacterium | reverse complement strand
TGAACTTTTTCAAGCAAAAACGCTCTTAATGTATTATCATCAGCTTTTTTAAGAATAGCATCTCTTTCCTTATAAATTCTTGTGCGTTGAATGTTTAAAACATCATCGTATTCTAAAGTGTATTTTCTTGAATCAAAATGCATACCTTCAATTTTGGATTGCGCAGATTCAACACTCTTAGAGATTAAATTGTTTTCAATGGGCATATCATCTGGAATGTTAAACCTTTCCATAATAGTCATTATTCTGTCTCCTCCAAAGATCCTTACTAAATCATCTTGAAGGGAAAGGTAAAACTCTGATGTGCCTGGGTCTCCTTGTCTTCCTGCTCTTCCTCGTAATTGATTGTCAATTCTCCTAGCTTCATGCCTTTCTGTTCCAATGACATAAAGACCGCCTAGATCAAGAACAGCTTGTTTTTCTTCTTTGCTTCCAGGATTTCCGCCTAGGATAATGTCAACTCCACGCCCTGCCATGTTTGTGGCAACAGTTACTCCTCCTTTTTTTCCAGCTTGAGCAATGATTTCTCCCTCTTTTTCATGGTTTTTTGCATTTAAAATACTGTGTGGGATTCCTTCTCTTTCAAGAAGTTTGCCTAGATATTCGTTTTTTTCAATAGAAGTTGTTCCTACTAATATGGGTTGTCCTTGCTCGTGTTTTTCTTTAATTTTTACAATAACAGCCTCAAACTTGGCTTTTTCTGTTTTGAAAATCTTGTCTTTAAGATCTTTTCTAATCATTTTCTTGTTTGTGGGAACAATAATTACATCAAGTTTGTAGACTTTGTCAAACTCTTCAGCTGAAGTAATAGCGGTTCCTGTCATTCCTGCAAGTTTAGCATACATTCTAAAATAGTTTTGAAAGGTAATGGAGGCTAGTGTTAATGATTCTGGTTTAACTAAAACTCTTTCCTTGGCTTCAATTGCTTGGTGTAATCCTGCTGACCATCTTCTTCCAGGCATAAGACGACCTGTTGAAGGGTCTACAATAACAATTTCTCCATCTTTAACAACGTAGTCTTTATCTCTAAAAAAAAGTGTGTTAGCTTTTAGGGCTTGTTCTAAAAAGTGTAAATATTTAATACCTCTTTCATTATAGATGTCTCCTTTGCCTAAGATTTCCTCTACTTTATTAATTCCTGCTTCTGTTAGAGTGGCTACTCTTAGCTTTTCATCGATTTCATAATCTATTTCTTTTTTAAGCCTTGGAATAATTCTTGCAAACTCTAAATACCATTTAGAGGATTCTGTATCAGGCGCAGAAATAATTAAAGGGGTTCTTGATTCATCAATCAAAACAGAGTCAACCTCGTCAACAATTACATAGTTTAGGTCTCGTTGTACTTTGTCTTTAAAGCTAAAAACCATATTGTCTTTTAAATAGTCAAAGCCAAGTTCATTGTTTGTAGTATATGTGATGTCTGCTAAGTAGGCTTCTTTTCTTGTACAAGGTTTTAAGTAGTCTTCTACAATTTTAAAGCCCCCTAAAGCATCTCTGATTTTGTCCTCCTCTTCTTCTTTTTTAAATTGTGGGTCGTATAAAAAGGATTGTTCGTGATTTAAGCACGAGGTAGAAAGCCCTAGAAAATGGAAGATTTGCCCCATCCAAACCATATCTCTTCTTGCTAGGTAGTCATTTACAGTAACTAAATGAGCACCTTTTCCTGAAAGTGCGTTTAAATAGAGGGAAAGGGTTGCAGTTAATGTTTTACCTTCTCCCGTCTTCATTTCAGCAATTTTTCCTTGATGCAAAACAATCCCTCCAATAAGTTGCACTCTGTAATGTCTTTGATTTAATACTCTTTTAGAGGCTTCCCTTAAAAGAGCAAAAGCTTCAGGCAAGAGATCATCTAAACTTTCTTTTTCTTTGATTCTTTCTTGAAAGGCTTGTGTTTTTAAAGGGAAATCTTCATCTTTTAATTGAGAAAATTCAGCCTCTAAGCGATCAATTTTATCTAAGAGAGGATTTAATTTTTTAATGTATTTTTCATTAGCATCACCAAAGATTTTAGTTAAATTAAACATAGGCTTACTTTATGTTATAGAATTTAGGAATTACCATAGAAGACAAGTGTATTTGCGGTGAATAGTATTTTAGTTTTTTAGCTCCTTCAAAGTGTTTAAACCTTGAATTTAAAACCCTTTCCGTGATTCCTGCAACATCAACTTTTTTTGAATATATTTTAATTCCTAAATTTGAAAAAACTTGTAGATTAAAAGAACTTTTTAAAAAGGCACTGTATTTAAAAAGAGACTTTAATGACTTAAATTCGTTTTTAATGGCTGTGGGTTCTTTAGAAAATCCATTAACTATTCCGAGCATACCTTCCTTGGTTAGGGACTTAGCAACAAGCTTTAAAAAATCCTTATCTTTGAAATCAGGATTTTTGGAGTCAATAATAATGATGTCAAAATAGTTTTGGAAGTTTTCAATGTATTCTTTTGCATTGTCAAACACTATTTTAACATTTGGCTCTCTTTTAAAAAAATGCTCTTCAAAAACTTCTTGCAATTTTTCTTTATCGGATATGAAAAAGAGCTCGTTTACGGTCTTGTGTTTTAAAATCTCTTTAATAATACCTCTGTCAAATTCGCTAATAAAGAGCACTTTTTCTACTTTTGGATGGGAGAACATTATAGAGTGTGCTATTATTTCGCTAAACACAAACTCATACTTTTCAATAAATTGAATTAAATCATTAACAATAAATAACTTCCCTAAAAAAGGATTTTCAATTACCTTTACACTCTCTCCTTTTATTGTTTTTGAAACAATATTTTTTTTAACTTTGTATCCGATCTTAAAATCATGATCAGATGTTTTTTCGTAGAAATACTTCATTTACCTTGTTTCTCTATACTTTTTAATCTGGACCTGTAAACTATCTTTAACA
>JAQUBO010000351.1 GCA_028686735.1 Bacteroidales bacterium | reverse complement strand
TGCGTAAGTTGTTGATAATCAACGAGTGCATTTTTTCAGGACGTTTTGTAGTGCCTAATTCTCCTGAGGAGACGTGGAATATTCGATTTTTTGTGATAAAATACACGTATGTTTTTCAGAAAAAAAATTGTCAAAGGAACTCCTCTGGTACAACTGGTGGAGTCTTACCGCAATGCTGAAGGGCAGCCGCGTCAGCGGATTGTCGCTTCACTTGGCGATGCCTTAATTCCTGCGGCGGAGCGTAAGACGATTGCAAGGGCAGTTGAGTTGTGTTTACCGAACCAGTGACCAATTGCTGAGTCACCGTATCCGAATAGAAAAAGCTCTACGCTCGCATGAACAGGACCTTTTCAGCCTGCGGCGGAGTATTGTGCTTTACGATGTCACCAACACCCATTTCGAGGGGATCTGCGGTGCTAATTTAAAAGCCAGACACGGGAAAAACAAACAGAAGCGCAATGATTGTTATCAGGTTGCTGTCGGCATGGCTTTCGATGAACATGGATTCGCACTTGCGCATGAGGTGTTCGAAGGCAATATGGCGGACACGTCCACGCTGGGAATAATGCTAGATCGGCTTGACCTTACGGAATACGGGCTAAGGCCGGTGGTCATTTTGGATGCCGGATTTGCATCCGAAAAGAATGTTCAGATGCTGGAGGCACGCGGCTGGTCGTACATCATTAACATCACCCGCGGCAGCCGCACTAAATACGCGGAGTTTTTCGAGAACGAGATTTTCACCCCTCTGCCAGGGCGGCTTCCCAAAAAAACGGTCGAAGTCAAAAGCATTGTCGACCCGGACAATGAAAGTCGCCGCCTTGTTTTATGTCGCAGTGTGCAACGCCGGGCAAAAGGACAGGCAATGATATCAAAGGCTGAAGAGCGGTTCCTGGCCGACGCGAAAACACTGAAAACACGGATTGAAAAAGGTCAGATCAAACAGCCTACGGTCATCCATCGTAAAATCGGAGCTTTTCTGCAAAAGCATCCGCGCGTTGCCCGCTTCTACAGAATTGAATACGAGAAACAGACACTGACAATCATCCGTAAAGACGAAAAACTCGATGAAGTCCTCCGCCTGTGCGGTGACTACATACTAAAAACAGACAGAGCAATTGAAGCTGCCGAGTTATGGGAGTTGTACATGACACTGCTGCGGGCTGAGAGCGGATTTCGGATGCTCAAAGGGTCACTCGGACTCCGTCCGAATTTCCATCAGATCGAAGGCCGTGTGGAAGGGCATATTTTTATAAGCGTACTTGCCTATCATCTTCTGAGCTGGATACGTCACAGACTCGAGTTGGCAGGAGACACCCGTGAATGGAAAACCATCCGTCGGCTGCTCAGCACCCACAGCCTTCTCACCACTCGACTGCCATTATCGGACGGACGCACTATTATGATTCGTAAGTCAAGTCTGCCGGATCCGGAACAGACCCATCTCTATACTTTACTTGGAATAGACTGGAGAAACACCTGTCCAACCCATAAAAAAGAGATTTTTTTCTAACGCTTTTGTAGTGCCTACAAAAATCAAGTTGTTGATTTGCAATAACTTATTTTCTTAAATAAGAAACTTGGGTTAACGTTATGCATTATAGCAACCGGGCCACCCCGGCACAACAGTTTTTATATTGCTGTATATTTAAATTTTTTTAACAACACAATCAACGCTGCGGATTAGGAGAGTCGCGAAGCGTAATCCTGAAAATCAAATTCACGAATCACTGTGATGCCGCTTTCATCCATCACGGCGATTGCCGGCAGATTCACGCCGTTGAACATATTGTTCTTAACCATTGTGTAGTGCGCCATGTCGGTGAAAATCAGCTTATCTCCCGGTGCCAGCGGTTTGTCAAATGAATAGTCACCAATCACATCGCCGGCCAGACAGGTCATGCCGCCCAGACGATAAGTGAACGGTTTCTCATCCGGCTCTCCGGCACCCACTATCTGCGGGCGATAGGGCATCTCAAGCACATCGGGCATATGGCAGGCCGCCGAGGTATCCACCAGAGCCAACTGCATGCCGTTATCCACAATATCCAGCACTGAAGCCACTAAAAAACCGGTATTCAAAGCGATCGCCTCTCCCGGTTCAAGATATACATCCAATCCGTATTTCGCACGAAATCCGTTGATAACTCTGATTAAACGCTCGACATCATAATCCGCCCGCGTGATGTGGTGACCTCCGCCGAAATTGATCCATTTTATTCCACCGAAATACTGACTGAACTGCTCTTCCACTCTAACCAGTGTGCGCTCCAAAGTATCCGAATTCTGTTCGCACATCGTGTGAAAATGCAGACCGCTGAGTCCTTCAAGATCAGCAGGCGTGATCGACGACGCGACCGCTCCCAGCCGGGAGCAGGGCGCACACGGATCGTATATCGCAACGCGTTGCTCAGTGTACTGCGGATTAAGTCGCAATGCGCACTCAACACTGCGGTTGTTGTGACGATTAAACTCCTCCACCCGTTCTTTGAAATGCCTATACTGAGCCGCTGAATTAAAAACAATATGATTACAGCAATGCAGAATCGCATCAAACTCATCATCTCGAAACGCTGGCGCGTAGATATGCACCTCTTTACCCATCTTCTCATATCCCAGCCGCGCTTCAAAAAGCGAACTGGCGGTGATGCCAGCCAGATACTCACCAATCATCGGGAATAACGAGTGCATTGAAAAACCCTTGAGCGCCAGCAGGATCTTGCAACCGCTGCGTTGCTGCACGGATGCGAGCAGTTCAAGATTCTTGCGCAGCAAGCGTTTATCAACCACATACGCTGGTGTCTTAACCGACGATAAAATATCGATATTTGGTGTGTTCATATTTTTTTCAGATTAGTTTATTGCGACCACCGGCTGGCAGCGCTGTAGCGCCTTAGCCGA
>JAQUBO010000350.1 GCA_028686735.1 Bacteroidales bacterium | reverse complement strand
CCCATCCAGAATTGCAATCTTTACTACCTCTTTATCGGTATTTATATCGGATTTCATTGTTGAAATTGCGTCATTAAATTGTGCGTTTTGGTGCCCACCAAAATCTGATAAAAATTTTGCTTCGGCTATCACATATTTATTGTTGAATTTTCCAATAAAATCGAGACCTTTCCCGTGACTGTAGCCCAAATGTTCATTCGCGAAGCTTTGCATAATAGCATCACTTCCGTCTAGTACAATATTGCCATTAAATTCAATGAGCTCTTTGTGACTGTTGGTTATCTTTACGCCCAAACTATTTGCTTTAATCCATCTTTTAAATAAAGGTCCGATCTGTCGATTTGTTTCTTTTGGGGCAGCTACTTTATCTAATATCTCATCAAGCCCCATTTCGTATAACATCCCAGTAATTCTCTCAACGACGCAATGATTGCGGTCAATAGCTGATTTATCACGCTTTAAGTAAGCAACGTACGAGTCTTTGATCGGGAATATTTCTTGGTTTAGTAATATTCTTAAGAGCTCAGAGCTATTTCTTTGATTAAATGATTTTGTTATAGAATTAATTACAGTGTCAGATAACTCACGCCTGAGGTTGATTGACATAGGATATACTTTGTAAAGTAAGTCTAAATAATTTCTCTGTGATGCTAAATCAATACTCTTACTTGTCCAGATATTCATTACGATTAAACCCGTTATATTACTGATGATAGTATAGCATGCTACGGTATAGAACTATATTTTGGTCAAACATGCTAGAGGACGTTCTTCTTAAGAAGAACGTCCTCTTTTACAAAAAACGCTACTGCTCTAACATGTCAATGTCTGTTTCAAGATCAGTAATGCGTTCTTGCAGCAGCTTTTTTGTATCACGAATGCCGGTATTATATATTTCTGGACCAAGATTTTGTTTAACAATGTCAATAATGTCTTGTGCGGCAATTATTCCAACTTCTGAACTTTCGATTTCTTGAACTCTCGTAATTACTTCATCAATACATTTCTTTTCGATTTCTTTCGGAATACTGTCAAATTTTCTTATCATTAAATAATTATATCAAACAACATATATTATTAATTTAGTCTTGATGAATTCACTCACAACCAATAAAAATAGTGAGAGCGTTTAGTAGTTTAGAACTATTGAACGTAATTCGGTAAAATTTTTAAACCAAAATCGACTAACTTATCAAAATCATGATTCGTTTTCCAAAATTCACGCAATTGTTTCCGAAATGGTCCATGGATCTCATAGCCCCGATCAACACGTTCGATTATGGGCAAAAAATCTTCGTCCAAGATTATCGTCAACGACTCTTTAAGCCAATCAAAATGCTCATATGATAGTTTTGAAACTTCCGAATTTGGGTTGTTGCGCCAATAATGGATAAATTGAAAATGTGAAAGCTCGTGCAAAAAACCCGCAATTGGATTTGTCCATTCGATATATTCGAGAAAAAAGCCTTTCTCGTAGTTATACGGCCCACGAGGAAATGTCGTTTGATAAACAGTAAAATTGTTTCGATATAACGGCTTGCCCATGACATCCTCAAGTTTTTTACATGCATTTATGTAGTCTTCATTGAAACGTTTTTCGATAAAATTTTTCGACGCAGTAATTTTATCTTTTTCATCAACGTATTTCTGTCTCAAAAACGGAAAAATATATTCATATGCTTCATCTTCGGATTTATCTCTAATACACGATAATATGTTTTCGGGAACACCCTTGCCCCAATCCATGCCATGCGAAAAACTATTACATCCACTCCACCAGTTCCATGCATCCTTTTTAATATCCAGTTTAATTTTGTATGTGAACTTATCGCTTTGGTTTTTCATATAAGGCCTTCATGCTGTTTAATCTCTTTTAATAATGTCGATTCGTGAAGCTGTTCAAGATCTTTTTCTGTGATCGTTTTAATTATTTTCACTTTTCAGTCTCCAACAAATACCTACTATATCTCAACAAACCGATTGTCGTCTGCTGAATTAATTTTTTGCAATGCCCAACGAGTGAACTTGGGTATGTTCGCGATTTTTGGCTCAAATCTATCAATTTCTGCAATAGGTACCCAACTGTATTCACTATATTCGTGATTAATTACTATTTCTCCAGATATGAAAATGCCAGGAATGTGCGGCAAGATCATGCAGCTGCCATCTTTCTTCCGATAGTACAAATTGTATGTCTCGTTTGGTAATATCTTAATTTTATTACCGGCACCTATCTCTTCGTCCTTTTCTCTTTTCATCCCAGCAACCATATCTATATCAGTTGTTTCCATTTTGCCACCGATAAACGAGAAGGTACTGTCAAAATCGGTTTCGCCCTTGCGTTTCGCTAGCAGCACAAATCTCTTATCATTAGAAATAACGATAAGTTTTTGACAATACTGGAATAAAAAATTCGATTGCATTGTTATTACTATATCAGAGTAAATGATTACGAGAAATGATTTAATTATTGCAAAAATATCTTCGCAAATGAAAAAAGGCAAGATGACTTGCCTTTTATGACTGCTGGTTCGAAATAACAACTTAGAGGGAGTAGCACATTCGCCGTAAGCTACCCACAAACTCCTCATAAGTCTGTCGACAGATTCCCAGCTGGTTTTTGTGATCGGTGCCGAGTGACTGGAACGCGTCAATGCCATCAACGACCTGCGACATCACATTCGAACAAACCAATAGTCCGTCCTGAAGATCACGGAAACGTCCAGCCCTAAAAATGTTGCGAATTTCCTCGAAGCACCACATAACATGACGCAGCTTCGGCTCCTGATCTTCACGAAACTGAACGTAAGTTATCAACTGAGGATTCTCATCGATTGCTTTCTGCATCAATGAGAGCTGAGCTTGAATAACCTGATAAACCTCTTCAGCCTGGCTATCCAA
>JAQUBO010000349.1 GCA_028686735.1 Bacteroidales bacterium | reverse complement strand
AGTTTTGTTAATTTCTTCAATTATTAATCTAATAGAATCAAGCTCATCAATGACATCTGATGGACGAGAGATAAAGAGTTTTAATTGTGTTGTTTGTTTCATATGCTGTGTGTTATTGTGCCTAACGTGATGCAGCTTGGCACATGTTGCGGATTTTGAAACACTGCACTGTCAAACCCGCTCCAAATTTAATTAGAAGTTCTGAACGGACAAATACGCTCTGAATCCGCAATTGTGCTAAGCTGCGGTTAGCTGCTGGCGATTTTAGTCATATCAAGAGTTTTCTCATTTTATAATACGTAATATTAAACTTTTTTTTTCTTTTCAACGTCTTCTATCATTTCACACTCTCCCTCCAAATCGACCTTAACGGGTTTAGAAACCTTTCTAAAAGACGAACATCATCAGTTATTATTTCGGCTATCCCTGTCATGTTTTGTGAAAATGGAATAGATTTGTTGTAATTGGTAATGAGAACAGAATCGTTAATCTCAATTTCGGCTGTGTAAAATATTCCTTGTTCAGTTGATATAGGCACTAAACTAATGTTCTTAATTTTAGCTTTTATAATTCCAAACTCCATGTAAGGATAATTGTCTAGTTTAATGTTTACTGTTTGACCAGGCTTTACTTTGCCAATTCCAGTTGATGGAATATCTGCTTTTCCAATTATTCGCATTTCTTCTTTTGGAATGATTGTAACAACAAGGTCGCCTGCAGAAATAGACTGATTCTCAAACCAGATTTTATTGAAACTAACCTGCCCATCAATAGGGGAAACTATCAGGTATGACTGTTTCCATTTTGCAAGTTGGCTTTTAAAACCTTGCAAAGCTTCTTCAATCTGAATTTCATAAGTCTTTAGCTCATTTGCTTTTTGGATATTGTTGTCAAGTATTTGTTGCCTTAATTGATTTATTTGCATTTGCGTACTGATTAATGAAGTCTTTGAACTTTCATAACTGCGCTTCTGCTGCAAATATGTCTGTTCGGATTTCTCAAAATCTACCTTGGCAATTACACCGTCCTGATACAGAGACTTATCTCTTTCAAATTGAATAAGACTAAGATCATTTTCTTTTTCCATTATTTTTATTTGGTCGAGCAAACCTGAATAATACTTGTTGTGATAGTTAATTTGACTTGCTAAGGATTCGTTTTTCTGTTCATAAAAATCGAGTTCTGTAAAATTTCTGTACGAAGAAATAATTCTTACTAATCCAGACCATGATTGCTGAAGCTCTCCAAGATTTACACCGATACTCTCGGGGAAATATTTCACCTCAGATAATGTATCAAGAATTGAACTAATCAGAAAAATGTCGTTTAAATTGGCTGTGTTTTCAATAACGGCGACAATAGAATCTTTCTGTACACTTTGATTTTCTGAATAAAATATGTGTGTGAGCTTGCCGCTCGAATAGGCTTTTAGTTGTACAGGTGGATTTTCGGTTAAAATTACAATCTGAGAATTAAGCACATCGGGATATTTGAAAAACCACGAACCAATTAACAATATAACAATCACAAGTAAAATTACTGTTATGCCTGCACGCAATAACCAACTAGGAGATGCCCCAAGTACCTCTTGATATTCTTCGCTACGAATTTCTATTTTATTTATTTCTTCGGATTCTATCATATACTTTGTCTGACAGCTTACACTAATTCCCTAGTTCCAATTGATTTTTAACTAATTCAAAATACACTCCCCGTAAATTTGTCAATTGTTCGTGAGTTCCAGTTTCTACAATTTCACCTTTTTCGACAACAACAATTTGATCGGCATTCTTTACTGTACTAAGTCTGTGAGCAACAATAACAACTGTTCTACCTTTGAAAAATTTATTAAGGTTGTCCATAATTATTCTTTCGTTGTTGGCATCGAGGGCATTTGTAGCTTCGTCGAAAAACAAATATTGAGGGTTTTTATAAACGGCTCTGGCAATAAGTATTCGTTGCTTTTGTCCTTGACTTAATCCGTTTCCTTCGCTTCCAATTTTTGTATTGTAACCAAGAGGTAACGTTTCGATAAATTCTCGAATATTTGCTGCTTTAACGGCTTCTACAAGTCTTTGATTATCTATGCTTTCCTGACCAACTGCAATATTTTTTGCAATAGTGTCATTAAAAATAAAACTATCTTGCATCACTGCACCAACTTGGCTTCGCCACCACTCCTGCGAATAGTTTTTAAGTTGATTTTCGCCAAGCAAAATATCGCCTTTGTAATGTCCGTAAAATCCCAACAATAACTTTACAAGAGTTGTTTTTCCGCTTCCGCTTGTTCCAACAATTGCAGTTATTTTATTTTCAGGAATTTTGAGACTAACATCTTTGAGAACAATTTCGCTATGAGGCGGTGTGTATTGAAATTCGATATTTTCTATTTTTAAAGACTTATCTTCAGGTAATGTGTTGATTTTTTGTTCGTTAGGGTCTTCTTCATCCTCTTTGTTGTGAATTTCGCCTAAACGTTCCATACTTATTTTTGCATCCTGCCACGATTGTACAAAGCCAATAATTTGAGAAACCGGAGAATTTAATTGACCGATAATGTATTGTATTGCCAGCATCATACCAAGAGTAAGCTCTCCTTTAATAACAAAATAGGCAGATAAAAAGCTAATTATCAGGTTTTTACTTTCGTTTATGAACACAGTTCCCAGATTCTGATACTGGCTTAAGGCAAGACCTTTTATACTTACCTTGAATAGACGTACCTGAATTCGTTCCCATTCCCAACGCATTTGTTTTTCGGCATTTTGCAGTTTTATTTCCTGCATTGCTTGAATTAGCTGTATTTTATTACTTTGCTCGGCAGAAGCTTCTCTAAAACGTTTGTGGTCGAGTTCGCGGCGTTTTTTCATAAAAAGATATATCCAACCAATGTAAAGAGCTGAACC
>JAQUBO010000348.1 GCA_028686735.1 Bacteroidales bacterium | reverse complement strand
TATTTATTATTTTGTTTAATAACTCTCCAAGGTTGTTTGTTTACTGCCGAAGGTGCTTTACGAACTAATTCAAGTGCTTGATGGTATTTATCTTCAGAATTAAAAGACAATGGGTTTTCAAGATTGTTTTCAAAAAAGTGCATTTCAAACGGGTTGCGTTTGCTACCGTCAGTGAGTGTTAAGCCTAGTCTCTCTCGTAAGGTTTTTTTCTTAGCTTTATAGCCTACTGGAGTAATGCATGGAATGGTTTCAGATTTACTAGTTTTAAGTAAAATTTCGTAATCTTTTCTTTTAAAAGTGCCACCAATCCAGCATGTGCCAAGCCCAAGTCTTGTAAGTTCAATAATAATTCTTTCGAGTGAATAGCCGTAATCTACTTCGGAGAACTCGAATTTCTCAATACAGCCACCAATAAAATATGCAGCATTACTAATAAATCCATAGGTTCCAAGTCTTACTTTTTCTTTTTTGCGTGCCTCAGGTTTTTCTATTAATATAAAACGTGGAGTATTACCAAAAGGTCCTATAGCTGGATTTTGCAAAAATAAATTTATTTTTATCAAGAGATTATCTTCCAATGGTTTTTGGTCATAATTTCTGATTGATCTTCTTACTTTTATTGCTTCGGCGAATGTTAACATAATATTATAATAGAGTGTTGCAAAATTAGTAAAACAAATAGTATATGGTTTTGTTTTTACTGTAATTAGATATTTGTCTAATATCTTACGGACAAACGTGTTTTTTAATGCAGAAAACTGTTTTTTTTTACAATTTTACATCTCAAGAGCATCGTATAAAATCTCAAGTGGATGTTTGGCTTTTACTCCAGTCCCATCTTCAATTTGGCATCGGCAACTTGTCCCAACAGCAGCAATAATTGTATCTTTTTCAGAATTTCGTATCGCTGGGAACAGAACCATTTCACCGATTTTCATTGATAAATCATAATGTTCTTTTTCATAGCCAAATGAGCCGGCCATACCACAGCAACCACTCGGAATTTCTTCGATTTCGTAATTTATAGGAAGATTTAAGATTTTATTTGTGTATTTTGTTGTAATAAGAGCTTTTTGCTGACAATGACCATGAAATTTTATTCTTTTTGCGGTTTTTGTAAAACTGTCAGATTTAATATTGCCTTTATCTATTTCGGCAGAAATAAATTCGTCAAATAAAAAACTGTTCGAAGCTAAATGTTTTGCGTTTTCAATATTTGATTTATAAGCAAGATCGGGATATTCGTCTCTAAAACTTAATATTGCTGATGGCTCAATACCTATTAATGGAGTGTCTTTGGTAATAATGTCTTTTAAAAGCTCAATGTTTTTATTTGCAATTTTTTTTGCGGTTTTTAGTAAGCCTTTGCTTAACCATGTACGTCCACTTTCTACGGTTTTAGGAATTTTAACTTCGTAACCTAATGTGGTGAACAGAAAAATAGTTTTTATTCCAATATCGCTTTCTAAATAATTGGTAAACTCATCGTTAAATAGATATATGGTTTTGATATGATTGTCAGGATTTAATTTTTGTTGATTTTTCTCGCTCCAATTTTTTAAATTGGTTTTGCTCATAAGAGGAAATTTGCGGTCGGGATGAAATTTTATCAACGACTTTACAATACCTGAACTTAGCTTGTTTCTGAGAAAGAAGTTTGTAATTCCCGGAATAGAGCGGAATGTTTTATGAACTCTTGGTAGATAACCGACAGCTCGTGAGCGCAATGGAATGTGATGTTCATCGTAATAATGTTGTAAAAATTCCATCTTTAATTTTGCAACGTCCACTCCCGAGGGACATTCCGATTTACAGGCTTTACATAAAAGACATAAGTCTAAAACTTCATATATCTCTTTGGAGTCAAATGGATTGAGCTTTTCAGAATTGGTAATTACATCTCTTAGAATATTTGCCCTTGCTCTGGTTGAGTGCTTTTCATCTTTTGTTGCCTGAAAACTTGGGCATAAAGTACCGCCAATAATGTGAGATTTGCGACAATCGCCAGAACCGTTACATTTTTCGGCTGTTCGCAGAAATCCGCCAGTTTTATCAAAATTAAAAACAGTATCAAATTCTTTTGTTATTTGTCCCGGTTTGTATCTAAGACCGGTATTCATTTTTGGCGTATTTGTTATTTTGCGTGCATTAAAAACATTGTCTGAATCCCATACTTTTTTAAGCTCCTCAAATTTTTTGTAAATTATTTCGCCTGTCATAAGCGGTATAAATTCGCCTCTTAAACGTCCGTCTCCATGTTCTCCACTGAGTGAGCCTCTGTATTTTTTTACGAGTTTGGCAGTTTCCAAAGCAATAGTATGAAATAATTTTACGTGCTCAGAATTTTTAAGATTAAGAATAGGTCTTAGATGCAATTCGCCGGAACCAATGTGTGCATAATAAACACATTCCAAATTATGCTTTGCCATAAGCTGCTCAAAATCAGTCATGTAGTCAGGCAAATCTTCTGGTCTTACGGCAGTGTCTTCTACTACAGGAACAGGTTTTGCATCTCCAGGCATATTTGATAAAACACCAAGACCGGCTTTGCGAAGCTCCCAAACTTTAGGAATATCAGCTCCTAAAACTAAAGGATAAGAATATCCATAAGAGTTTTCTCGAAGCTCTTTCTCCAGCTCTTTAGCGTGTTGGTAAATGATTTCCATATTCTCGGCAAACCATTCCACTATTAAAATAGCCTGAGGATCGCCCTCAATAAAAAAACGATTTCTATTTTGAGTAATATTCTCTTTTGTTAAATCTAAAACTTTTTTATCCATCAACTCAACCGAAACAGGCGAGTGTTTTAATGCGATAAGGTTTGCTTTAAAAACCTCCTTTAAACTTGATGTATGAACACACATCAGTGCTTTTGTTTGTGGCGGTTTTTTTACAAGATTTAGTTTA
>JAQUBO010000347.1 GCA_028686735.1 Bacteroidales bacterium | reverse complement strand
GCTGCTTGCGATTGTCTTTGTGCATCTACTGCGTTGCTAACTTATTGAACCTTTAGCTCACGACCAAAGGGAGTAAATACATTTGTATAACTGCAAAGTTAGGCGCCTTACTTCTCCGTCAGCTGACAGAGAAGCACAGGTGTATCTACACAAAGCTAATCGCATGAACGGCGAAGCCCTCACGAAGTAATAATGCGGGCTAGTTAAGAAATTGTTCTAAACATACGCAAAACATACCAAATAATAATCACACAAAACAACACAGTTGCGACAATAGCCGAGATAAACACTGTATTTGAATTTCCGTTCTGTTTTATTGCAATACCAATAAATGCCCAAATTACCGAAACTGCTATAAATGGATTATTGAACCTGTAAACTGATAAAACAGTAATTATTAAACCGATTGCTATCATTAAACTCGCCCATATCTCATTAGAGATACCAAAACCGGTCCAATTTAAACTTACTAACCACACCGTAATATTTGCAAGAGTTGCAATACAGATCCAACCTAAATAAATCCCAAATCCAGCTTTAAAAAGACTTGTAGGAGCACCACTTAATCTTTTATTAATAATAATAATTGAGGCTAATAACAGTAACATAATTATAACTGACAATCCGAACTTCTCGTAATGCCATGCAAAAATCCACAAACTATTAAATACTGAACTAATAATAAAAAACCACGATACTTTTTGGAGTATTTCCTTATTTGAATCGAAGAAAAACAAAATACTAATTACCGCCAGCAATAAATAAATCACTCCCCAAATTGAGAATGTTAATCCTGCCGGAGCAAAAAGGTTAGGATATGAATTTGAAATCATACCAGTTGTTTGTGCGTTTATTGGTAAGGAGTTTGCGAGAAAATTAACGTAAATCATCACAGCAAAAAAGACTAAATTTAATATTTTTAATAACATACAATAAATTTTATAAAATTATACAATTTAACAAGTCAATTTCATCGCTCAATTCCGCTCTGGAACCGTAAAATTGACCAATTATTTTTTTATATTTTCTGATATCCATATACAAAATACGTATAATCTCCATTCTTTATTTGCTTAAAAGTTGGAGAATCGACAGTACCAGCAAAATTCAATGCTGTTTTATGCAATATTTTGGGTGTTAATTTTCTCACAAGAGCCTCACGTCTAGGAGTATCATAAATAAGCGACTCTACTACATTTTCATTAATTATCTGCTCATCAATTAACTTAAAGTTAAATTTTTCTATAATTTTATGATAATCTTCCATTTCATCAGGGTATCTAAAATCAGTAATCATAAAATATCCTCTAGGTCGCAATACCCGATACACTTCGGCAATAAACTTCTCCATTTGTGGATACCGATGAGACGACTCTACATTAAAGATAATATCATAGCTTTCATTTTGTAAATTTAATTCTTGTGCATTTCCATATTCAAATCTCAATTGAGGTGATTTATAATACAGGTTAGCAAACTTAGCTGCTCGTTTGTCAAGATCAATTCCCAAGGCAGATTTTGGGCTAAATATTTTATTTATATACGACAAACCACCTCCGCGTCCACAACCCAGCTCTAAAATATCTTTATCAGCAATATCAACATTCTTAGTTAACCTATGATATAACTGGACAGAGTAACGATTAGGTTCATCCTCTTTATCCAGTTCAATATTTTCATTTTTATCGTGATAACCATAGTTCATAAAAAGCACTTCTGCATTTTTATCTGCTCTATTAACATACCAGTACCACCCTCTAAATAACAAATCTCTAAAAGCCATATAACATAAATTTGATTTCCAAAGATATATTAAGTTTTAAAAAGAACTAAAAAGTTGTGTAAAAACTTTTAATAAAATAAAAAAAACTGTAATTTTGAGTTTAAATAAGTTACATGAAAAATCGCAAAAGAAATTTATTTAAAAACTGGCTAATATGGGGATTAGTAATAAGTAGTTTCTTTTTAATTTTTCAATTTTTCGTTTATACAGTAGAGAAGCAAAACACAGAAGCCACAATCAACAGCTTTGCCGATGCTCTATGGTACGGTATTGTTACCCTTGCAGCAGTGGGATACGGCGACATGGTTCCAGTTACAGTTGCGGGCAAACTATTAGGAGGTGTTTTAGTTCTTAGCAGCATTGCTCTAATGGGTGCATTAATAAGTCAATTTACAAATAAAATCAGACAAGTTATGGACAATAAAAAATTAGGATATATGGGAACTAAGATGAGAAATCACTGCGTAATAATTGGTTGGGATGATTTTGCAATGAATGTAACTAACTATATTTTAGAAAGTGGCAAAAAAATATCAATTGTAACAGATAACAAAGACGATATTGACTTAATATACAATAAATTTGGGAACAAAAATGTGTTTGTACTATTTTCGTCATATTCAAATACCGAAAGCTACGAGTTACTCAATATCCAGCAATCTTCAAGTGTTTTTATCAACTTTAATGATGATTCAGAAACGCTAGTTAGATTATTAAACACAAAACAAATATATCCTAGTCTTAATTATATTGTTTCATTAAATAATGCTGAGTTAAAAGATACATTTAAGGCTGCTGGAGTAACCTTTGCGATATCTAATCACGAAGTAGCCTCCAAACTTGTGGCAAGTTACAATTTTGAACCTGATGTTGCCTACTTTACAGAAAACATAATGTCCTCGGCAAAAGACGATGACGATCATGATTTAGTAGAATTCAAAATTAATAAACAAAACAAATACATAAATTACAAATACATTGATACTTTCGTAAGCTTGAAAAAAGACTATAATGCAATTTTGATGGGACTTAGCCGTAAGGAAAAAGAGAATTACACTCTTTACAAAAACCCAAAATCTGATATTACTATTAAGGAAAACGATTACCTTATTATCTTAGTTGACG
>JAQUBO010000346.1 GCA_028686735.1 Bacteroidales bacterium | reverse complement strand
ACTATTAAAATTACAAGAGAATCCATATTCATTTTTAGCACTCTTTTTATTTGAAAAGACTCACTAAAAACAGAATTAGAAGAACCACTTGAAATTTAGCCGAGACAATGTGTGCTAACGTGATGCAGCTTGGTACATGTTGCGGTTCTTGAAACACTGCACTTTCAAACCCGCTACAAATTTAATTAAAAGTTCTGAACATACAAACACGCTCTGAACCCGCAATTGTACTAAGCTGCGGTTAGCTGCTGGCGATTTCTACCACTGTAAGAGTTTCATCATTTTATAAACGTAATATTAAACTTTTAAATTTCTTTTTTCATCAATTGCAAATATGATAATATTTCATTCCACACTCTCCCTCCAAATCGACCTTAACGGGTTTAGGAACCTTTCTAAAAGACGAACATCATCAGTTATTATTTCAGCTGTTCCTATCATGTTTTGCGAAAATGGAATAGATTTGTTGTAGTTGGTTGTGAGAATAGAATCGTTAAGCTCAATTTCGGCTGTGTAAAATATTCCTTGTTCAGTTGTTATAGGCACTAAACTAATGTTCTTAATTTTAGCTTTTATCATTCCAAACTCCATGTAAGGATAATTGTCAAGTTTAATGTTTACTGTTTGACCAGACTTTACTTTGCCAATTCCAGATGAGGGAATATCTGCTTTACCAATTATACGCATTTCTTTTTGTGGGATGATTGTAACAACTAGGTCCCCTGTCGAAATAGACTGATTCTCAAACCAGATTTTATTGAAACTAACCTGCCCATCAATAGGGGAAATTATTAGATATGATTGTTTCCATTTTGCTAGTTGGCTTTTGAATCCCTGCAAGGCTTCTTCTATCTGTATCTCATAAGACTTTAGCTCATTTGCTTTCTGAATATTGTTGTCTAGAATTTGCTGATTCAATTGATTTATTTGCATTTGTGTACTTATCAAGGATGTTTTAGAACTTTCATAACTTCGTTTTTGCTGCAAATACGTCTGTTCTGATTTTTCAAAATCTACTTTAGCGATGACACCGTCCTGATAAAGAGACTTATCTCTTTCGAATTGTATAAGCGTAAGTTCATTTTCTTTTTCCATTATTATTATTTGGTTTATCAAACCTGAATAATATTTGTTTTGATAGATAATTTGACTGGATAGAGATTCGTTTTTCTGTTCATAATAATCTAGATCGGTAAAATTCCTATACGAAGAAATAATTCTTACTAAACCTGACCAAGATTGCTGAAGCTCACCAAGATTTGCACTGATGCTGTCGGGGAAATACTTTATATTTGATAATGTGTCAAGAATTGAACTAATAAGAAAAATGTCGATTAAATTGGCTGTGTTTTCAATAACGGCGACAATTGAATCTTTCTGTACACTTTGATTTTCGGAATAAAATATATGCGTAAGCTTACCGCTCGAATTAGCTTTTAGTTGTACTGGTGGATTTTCGGTTAATATAACTATCTGTGAATTAAGCACATCGGGATATTTGAAAAACCATGAACCAATTAATAATATTACAATAACGAGTAGAATTATGGTTATGCCTGCACGTAACAGCCAATTGGGAGATGCTCCAAGTACCTCTTGATACTCTTCGCTACGAATTTCTATTTTATCTATTTCTTCGGATTCTATCATAAACAATATCTGTCTTCTTTCACTAATTCCCCAATTCCAATTGATTTTTCACTAATTCAAAATATACTCCACGTAAATTTGTTAGTTGCTCGTGAGTGCCGGTTTCTACGATTTCGCCTTTCTCGATTACAACAATCTGATCGGCATTTTTTACGGTACTAAGTCGATGAGCTACAATCACAACAGTTCTGCCTTTAAAAAACTTATTAAGATTGTCCATAATTATTCTTTCGTTATTGGCATCAAGAGCATTTGTGGCTTCGTCAAAGAACAAATATTGTGGGTTTTTATAAACGGCTCTGGCAATAAGAATCCTCTGTTTTTGCCCCTGACTTAAACCATTTCCTTCGCTGCCAATTTTAGTGTTGTAGCCCAAAGGTAACCCCTCTATAAATTCTCTGATGTTTGCAACATTAACAGCTTCGATAAGTCGTTGATTATCAATATTTTCCTGACCAACGGCAATGTTTTTTGCAATCGTATCATTAAAAATATATCCATCTTGCATAACAGCTCCAACCTGACTGCGCCACCACGCCTGAGAATAGTTTTTAAGTGGATTCTCACCAATAAGAATGCTGCCTTTATTTAAATCGTAAAAGCCTAGTAGTAATTTCACGAGCGTGGTTTTCCCGCTACCACTCATACCTACTATTGCAGTGATTTTATTCTCGGGGATAACAAGGCTTACATCTTTAAGCACCATTTCTCCATGTGGTTTGTCGTACTGAAAAGCAATGTTTTCAATTTTAACTGATTTATCGTGTGGCAAAATGCAAATTTTTTGGTCTTCGGAATTTTCTTCGTCGGGCTGATTATGAATTTCGCCAAGTCTTTCCATACTAATTTTTGCATCCTGCCACGACTGTATAAAGCTGATAAGTTGCGACACTGGCGAATTTAAATGACCAATAATGTATTGAATTGCCAGCATCATCCCCAAGGTTAAATCACCTTTGATAACAAAATATGCAGACAAAAAGCTGATTACAAGATTTTTACTTTCGTTGATAAAAACTGAACCCAGAATCTGGTATTGACTTAGTGCAAGGCCTTTAATACTTACTTTGAAAAGCCTCACCTGTATTCGCTCCCAGTCCCAGCGCATTTGTTTTTCGGCATTTTGCAGTTTTATTTCCTGCATTGCTTGTATTAGTTGAATTTTGTTGCTTTGTTCTGCCGATGCTTCTTCAAATCGCTTATGGTCAAGCTCTCGACGTTTTTTCATAAAAAGATAAATCCATCCAATGAAAAGTGCGG
>JAQUBO010000345.1 GCA_028686735.1 Bacteroidales bacterium | reverse complement strand
CACGTCGGACTCCTACATACTCTGGCCGGCAAGAATAGGGGCATTTTCACTGGTAATGGGAAGGCATGTTAATAATACGGATACAACCTCTCTCCCCTTTTCCTACCTGATTGAAAAGGATAATACTACTCACCTTATTCCCGGGGTAAATCTGAGAAGTGTAGGGACTATAAGAGATGCTCAAAAGTGGCCAAAAAGAGACAAAAGAAAGGCTCCTCACAAATTAGACCAGATTAACTACAACCTTTTAAGCCCTTTCACCATTCAGAAGATGATGAACGGCAGAGAGTTGCTGCTTGAATTAAGGAGAGTATCCGGAGAAACTACAGATCTCTATTCATACAAGAGCGCCAAAATTAAAAACAGCTCACTTGTTAATGGAATTAATTACTATGAAATTGCAATACACAAGTTTCTTGGAAACTCTATTATAAAAAGGCTTGAGGGTATTGAGTTTAAAACCGACGAGGAGATAAGAAACAGGCTCAGGCCAGAAACAAGCATAGGTCTTGGGGAGTGGGTAGACATATCAGGCCTGATTACCCCAAGGAGTGAGATTGAAAGGCTCATGAACGGGATAGAGGATGAGAGTATATCAAAATTAAAGGATATTAATGCCTTTATTGAAGAGCTGCATAATAATTATTATCTGTATGAGTGGAGCTGGGCATATTCAAAAATTAAAGAGTTCTACGGAATAGATCCAGAAACCATTACAGCTGTTGATATAAAAGAGATTGTTCTTGCCTGGCAAAAAGCAGTTGTAGGGTTAGACCGAATGGTTTATGAAGATGCGCGCAAAGAGTTCTCTCTAAATGCAATGACAGGATTTGGAGCTGATGGAAACAACGAAGAGAGGCAGCTCGATTTTGAGCAGGTTAGAGGGGTCTTTGAGAAAAATCCATTTGTTGCAGCTGTGCTGCAGCATATTGATGATAAAACGGCCCTGGGTAACGATTTAATGGCAAGAGTAGGAAATATCGTTAATTAAAATATCTTTGTAACTAAATCAACATAACAGTTACAAAAATGAAAAAATTACTAACTCTGATTGCAACTCTAATTGTCTTTTCCCCCATGTTTTCCCAGGTTGTTCCAAAAAACTACACACCTCAAGAACACCTTTATGTTAAAAAGATAATCTCCTATGATAAAATGAAGAGGGGAGGAATTGGCCTTGCTATAGGCGGTACGTTGATTACAGGACTTGGTTCTTTTTTACTTGTTGATTATGTCAATAAATCTATTAATGAGAATTATAACGATTTTTATAACAATTATACAGATGAGCAGCTTGAATTTCAATACCTTATGGGTATTGCAGCAACCACACTTGGAGTTACAGCTTTGGGCGGAGGTATAACATTATGGGCAATAGGCGCTTCAAAAAGCAAGAGCTACACAGATAAGTTAAACTCATTCTCTTTCAATCTTAGCCCCGGACACAGACAACAGTTTTCAATAGCTTACCGGTTTTAACAATCACAAGCGATCAAATAAAAATAGGCTGACCATATTAAAATTGGTCAGCCTATTTTTATTTAACAATGGTTAATCTTACATTGATTTCAGTCGCTCTCCGGCACTCTCTTTCACAGCTCTTTTCCAGATTTCTGAATAGCCCGGCTGAGATGGTGAGGCAGGGATATTCTTCCCGTTACCATTATCAAGGAAGCATCCGTTAGGATTCTGCTTCTTCACATTTCCATCCATAAACTTAACTAAAAGATATTGGTCAAGCATTACCCATTTGTCAAAAAGATCCTGAGCAGTTCTCACTGAATAATCTGTAAGGAATTCACGTGCTTTTGCAGGTGATTGCTTATAAAGTTCCATTGCTGCAGCATCAATTGCAGACGTACGCTCTAAAGCATCAAGCTCGTGCTTATCTGCAACCTTCTTCACCTCAGGATGCACCCTGTCATAAAGCAGGTATGCAAACTGAGCAACTCTGTTGAAGATCCAGAAAGCAGATGTAGGTGAGTATGTGGTCATATTTCCGTTTCCAACCCTGAAGCACTCTGGAACTCTTACTGAACTTGAGTAAATAGGAGTAAGTGCCGATGTAGCTGCATCATCCACACCAAACCAGAAGATTCCACCCACCTCATCCGGCAGCCAGCTTCTGGCCTGGCCAAGTAGCCAGAACCCCGTTTGCTGAGTAGCTATTGCTCTCTCATTTGTGTACTTTACTCCATCAACTTCAAAGCCCATCGGCCTCCAGCGATAAGGAAGAGCATGTCCACCTGCGCCGGCATCTTTAGTCATGTCTAGTGCGGTGCCTTCGTAATGATCCCTCATCACATCAGCAACCATCTTCACAGATAACTTTTCAGCCGGTTTGATATAAAGAGGCATTCTGTTTTTTGCATTGTGACCCATTGCATAATCCAGGTAATCAGTGTATGGTTTATCGCCAATCATACCTTTGCCCATTATGTTAAATGCTGCCCATACTCTTGCTTCACAACCTCTCATTGCTCCAAAATCAAGTGGTGCATATGTATCAGAGAAGCTGAAATCTTTATCTGCTCCCTTATACCATCCCTTCTCTTTTGCAAAAGTGATTACATCAGGTGCATACATGCAATTTTCAGGATCATTCAACGGGAAAGTTGTTATTCTGGCCTGGTTTGCATGTGCAGATACATATCCGTCTGGTATCCTTACGGCTACCCATACAGCCCCTTTATTAAGGTTCTTACCGTTTTCCATCTTTACACCTTTTCCAATCATCTCAAGAATCCAAACCTCGTTCTTGTCTGCAATTGAGAATGATTCGCCAGAAGAGTAGTAACCATAATCTTCAACAAGATCTGTCATTATTTTAATCGCTTCACGAGCGCTCTTTGCTCTCTGAAGTGTTATATAAATCAGAGAACCGTAGTCCATTATTCCGTTAGGATCATCA
>JAQUBO010000344.1 GCA_028686735.1 Bacteroidales bacterium | reverse complement strand
CCAAATTTTGCCAAAGAGCATCCAAGCCCTTCCGCACAGAAAGACTGCCGACCCTGAAAGAACAAATATTTAGAGGTAAATGAAGCGTAACATCCTGATAATGAACCAAGGCCAGTGCCTAACATCGTGTATAGTGCATTTGGCGGATAGTGCTAATTTCAAGGGCGTTACATCTAATAAACTTTGTAGCGGTTTGACAGGTTCGTGCTTCGAATCGCCAAACGACACCATACACGTAAACGTTATCGCTCAGTGTAAAAAACCAGCCGCACATTCAAGCACATTTGGTTTTTTGCCGACATGCATAGCCCAAACTAAAAAACCAAAAGAGCTTGAATTTTTCCCAACGCACGGACGACAGAAATAAAAATAAATCGTACTTTTGACGAATTAGTCCAAACAAACACGACAAGATGAATTCATTTGGTGAATATTTACGAAACAGACGAGAACAACTGGGACTTCCTCTTAGAAAGGTTGCTGCCGAACTCGACATTGACACCTCTATTTTGAGCAAGATTGAGAGAAACGAACGAGTGGCGACAAAAGAAATGTTGCCGACTCTAGCTAAGACTTTGGAAATACATGAGCAAGAAATGGAAATTGAATTTATCAAGGCGTTCATTTTATCGGACTTAGGAGAATTGAAATTTTTAAAAAGCGGCTTGGAAGGAACGCTGAACACCATTAAAAGCCGCAAATAAATATGAGTTTAGAAAATAAAATAGATCAAACAGACTTGACTTTCTTCACAAATGAAGAAGGTCACAGTTTATTAAGCCGATTTAAATCCACACTTAAAGACACACAGCTTTTTGACGTATTGGTGGGCTATTTCAGAGCTAGTGGTTTTTATCAATTGTATGATGCTTTAGAACCTGTTGAAAAAATCAGAATTCTGGTTGGCTTAAGTATTGACAGAGAGTCTTACGATATGATGCAGTATCATCAGGAATTAGGAATGATTGATTTTGAATCGCATCAACGAACCAAAAAGAAATATCAGTCAAACCTAAAAGAAGAAATTGAAAACAGTGATGAAAACGACAATAGACTTGAAATAGGAATACGCAAGTTTATTGAGTTTTTGAAAGCCGATTGCCAAGACCCAGCAATGGACAAGGCATACAATGGAAACGGAAAGAAATTAGAAATTCGGGCATATCCATCTAAAAACATTCACGCCAAAGTTTATATCGGAAAGTTCAAACCCGAAGACCGAGACTATGGATTTGTAATCACGGGTTCGAGTAACTTTTCTGAATCGGGTTTTGTCGCAAATCGAGAATTTAACGTTGAATTGCGAAGTAAAAGAGATGTGCTCTTTGCAGAAGAACAATTCAATACACTATGGAAAGAATCAGTTGATATTTCAGATGACTTTATAGATACCATTCAAAACAAAACTTGGTTGAACGACCAAATCTTGCCTTACGAATTATACTTGAAATTGATTTATGAGTATTTGGAAGAAGACATCAATCTGGCTGACGAATTTGAGCCATTCCTTCCAGATGGTTTTATGAAATTGAAGTACCAAAATCAAGCAGCTATTCAGGCAAAGAAGATTTTAGAAACCTACAATGGTGTTTTCTTAGCTGATGTTGTAGGTTTGGGTAAAACCTTTATCACAGCTTTATTGCTGCAACAACTCCAAGGGAGAACACTTGTCATTTGCCCACCTGTATTGAAAGACTATTGGAAGGATTCTCTTTTTGATTTTGGCATCCGAAGTTTTGAAGTGGAATCTCTAGGGAAACTGGAACACATCATCAAAAAAGGACTTGAGCGGTATGACTATATCGTAGTGGATGAAGCCCACCGTTTTAGAAATGAAGGAACTCAATCCTATGCCAATTTATTGGACATCTGCCGTGGTAAAAAAGTGATTTTGGTAACTGCAACACCATTGAACAATACGGTTGACGACATATTTGCTCAATTAAAGCTCTTCCAAGCACCTAAAAGTTCAACTATTCCGGGAATACCGAATCTCGAAAAATTCTTTGCGGGTTTCAGAACTAAGTTGAACAAACTTGAAAAAACCGACCCTGATTACAAGAAAATAATCAAAGAAGTTTCAGATGATATCCGAAACAGCATTCTTCGTTACGTGATGGTTCGTAGAACTCGTAAAGATGTAATGACTTATTTCAAAAAGGATATGCAAATGCAAGGATTGACTTTCCCTGATTTAGACAATCCGCAAAAAATTGTTTACGAGTATGAAGGTGAATTGGAAGAAACATTTATTGAAACCATCAAAAAACTTGCTGAGTTTACCTATGCACGATACACGCCTTTGCTCTATTATATTGGAAACAAAACCCTGAGTGAGTTTGAAAAGCAGCAGCAACGAAACGTTGGTGGCTTTATGAAAGGTATTTTGGTGAAGCGTTTGGAAAGTAGTTTCCACGCCTTTCGCCAAAGTGTTGACCGTTTCATAATCTCTTATGAAAAGTTTATAGAGATGTACCACAACGGCACGGTTTACATCAGCAAAAAAGTAGATGTGTATGACTTGATCGAAAGTGACAACATTGAAAAATTGGAAGCTTTTGTTGAAGATGAAAAAGCACACAAATATGATTCAAAGGATTTCAGAAAGGAGTTTGTTACCAAACTGGAATTTGATTTAGAAATTCTGAAAGAGATTAAAAAACTCTGGAAGAAAGTAGAAACAGACCCAAAACTGGAACAGTTTATTCGTGACTTAAAAGAAACCAAGGCACTGAAAAGCAATAAACTGGTTGTATTTACTGAATCAAAGGAAACTGGCGATTACATCTACGAAGCGTTGATTGATGAATTCCCAGGAAAAGTAATGTTCTATTCGAGTACTGGTGGAAGGCATACCGACAAAAAATTAAATTCTAATCATACCGTTTCAAGAGATTTGATAACCGCCAATTACGACCCGAATAGAAAAG
>JAQUBO010000343.1 GCA_028686735.1 Bacteroidales bacterium | reverse complement strand
TGCCAACAACATCTAATAATGGAGTTACAGGAACTTGGACACCTGCTTTAGATAATACTCAAACAACGGAATATACATTTACGCCAGATGCCAATCAATGTGCAACAACAGCAAGTTTAACAATTACAGTTAATCAAAATGAAGTACCAACATTTGATGCCGTCGATCCAATTTGTGAGGGAGAAACCTTAAGTGCATTACCAACAACATCTAATAATGGAATAACAGGAACTTGGACACCTGCTTTAGATAATACTCAAACAACGGAATATACATTTACACCAGATGTTGGTCAGTGTGCTACATTAACAGCTACTTTAACAATTACAGTTAATCCAAACCTAACGCCAACATTTGATGCTGTCGATCCAATTTGTGCAGGTGAAACTTTAAGTGCATTACCAACAACATCTAATAATGGTATTACAGGAACTTGGACACCTGCTTTAGATAATACTCAAACAACGGAATATACATTTACACCAGATGTTAATCAATGTGCAACAACAACAAGTTTAACAATTACAGTTAATCCAAACGAAGTACCAACATTTGATGCTGTCAATCCAATTTGTGCAGGTGAAACTTTAAGTGCATTGCCAACAACATCTAATAATGGTATAACAGGAACTTGGACACCTGTTCTAGATAATACTCAAACTACTGAATATACATTTACACCAGATGCCAATCAATGTGCAACAACAGCAAGTTTAACAATTACGGTTATCGACTATTTTGACGCAACAATAACATCCGACTTAACGCATTGTTACTCAGAAAATTCTGTTGTATTAACAGCTATCACCGCTGGAGGTACTTGGGAAGGTGCGAATATTGTTTTACAGGGAGACCAGCATTACTTTATGTTTCAAGATAGTGAGCCAGGGGAATATGAAATAATTTATCATTTCGATGGTGCATGTGGCGATGCTGATACTGTTGTATTTAATATTATTGAAAACGCTGATGCGACAATTTATCCGACAGACACACTTTTTGTTGACGGAGAGCCTGTGCTTATTGAAACCGTTTCCCCAAATGGTATTTGGTCTGGCGATTATATTATCGAAAATAATTTATTTGATCCGCAAAAATCGGGAATTGGAGAATTCGATATTATTTATACTATCGAAGGTTTGTGCGGCGACACAGATACATCAGAAATAGTTGTGATAGCAGTACCTATCGAAGATTTATTAGCAGCAACAGTTATTACTCCAGATGCAGACGGGCTTAACGATACTTGGAAAATTCAAGGTATTGAGGCATTTAATAATGTAAATATCCATGTTTTTACTCGATGGGGTGATGAGATATTTGCCTTTGAAGGTACTGGAGCTCAATATGCCGACCCTGCAAATCAATGGAATGGGAAACATAATAATAAAGAATTGCCTTCAGGAGTTTATGTGTATATAATGAATGTGGAAAACAACAATTCTTATAAAGGAACAATTAGTCTTATTCGATAATAATAAAAAAAATTACGGAGTAATCACGAATTTAATTAAAATCAATAAATATGTGTAAAAAAATAATTTTAATAATATCTGCATTGGGATTTATGGGAACTCTTATGGCACAGCAAATACCTATGTATAGTCAATATATGTTTAACAAAATGTTATTAAATCCCGCAGTTGCAGGTAGCGAAAAGGATATTCCTGTTCAACTTGCAGTTCGTCAACAGTGGCTTGGCATTGAAAATGGTCCTTCAACTCAACTCTTAAGTGCTCATCACTATTTTGATAGATACGATATGGGCTTAGGTGCTGTATTATTTCTCGATCGTTTTGGTCATGAAAGAAAACTTGGAGTGATTGTTAACTATGCCTATATTATGAATGTGTCAAAAGAAACAAAACTTGCTTTTGGATTATCCTTGCAAGCATTTCAATATCAGTTAGATTATACAGAACTAATAGCTTTTGACGAGCTAGATCCGAACCTTTACAGTACACATCAATCAAAATTTATCCCTGAATCTGACTTTGGTGTATATATGTATCACGATAATTATTTTGTTGGAATTTCTGCCAATCAGATGTTAGGATTACCTATTAAAATTGGTGGAGAAGAAATCCAAATGACAAAATTAGTTCGACATTTTAATCTGATAGGAGGATACAAATTTCAGCTTAATACTGAGTTTGAGTTAGAGCCATCAATCTTAGCAAAATCGTCATTTAAAGCTCCCTCACAACTTGATGTAAACCTTAAAGGAATTTATCAGAAAAACTATTGGATAGGCGCTTCGTATCGTACTGCTGGCGATGTAGTAGCAATGCTTGGTATGAGATTTAATGAGTTCGATTTTGGAATAGCAACCGACTTTGCAACTTCTGATATAGCAGCCTATCAAACCGGATCTTTCGAGATAATGATGGCGTACCATATCCCAGTTAAACGATATAAAGGAGTTAGTAGCTTCTAGTTTTTATACTCAAACGATAGCAATGGTGGGCGGTGTGTTGGTTGAGCGGTTCTTACTTCTTTCGTTCTATTGTTCAATTGTTCAATTGTTCTTTGTTTTTTGTTCTTTGTTCTTTGTTCGATTGTTCTATTGTTCTCTTGTTCAAAAACGTTCATACTTTTTACAAACATTAACTTATGAGCAAATTAACCAATTACCAATTACTAGTTTCCTCTTCTTTTTTAAATAATCTTAGTGCCCTTTGTGAATTCTTAGTGTCCCTTGTGGTTTTTTTTACCACTAAGTACACAAGGGAAGAACACAAGGAACACGAAGTGATAAACTAATAAACCGTATCCTGTTCGGATGTTCGATTGTTCCATTGTTCCATTGTTCCTCTGTTCTCTTGTTCAAAAACGTCATGCTTCTAAATAAACATTAACTTATGAGCAAATTAACCTACTGCCGATTACCAGTTTCCTATTTTTTTTTAAATAATCTTAGTGCCCTTTGTGAA
>JAQUBO010000120.1 GCA_028686735.1 Bacteroidales bacterium | reverse complement strand
ATGCAACGAAGCATAATCTAACTTTATGATAAAGACTTTAGTTGCCTAATAACACTCTTATGGGGTAATATCCAAATAATTCTGACTTGAATTTCTAATCTTTTTTGTGAAAATTGACGTTTTTCGCTTTTTTTTGATGTTTTTAGATGCATTAAAAGAATCATAAATAGCAAGTTTTTAATTAATTGCAGGATCTATACTTAGTTGATTCATATTGTTTAATGTAGGGGTATTACTCATTATTAGTAATGTGAATTATGATTTATTTTTTAAAGTTTTGCACTATAACAAATTAAATTGCAGATATAGCTTTAAACTTAAAAACATAGCTTTCACATGCACAAAATGTACCCGATTTAAATAAGTTAATTTGCTTATAATATTAATTCGGGGTTTCGTAAATTTACAAACTTGGATCAAGTATTTATTCGAAACAGAAATTGTGAATGAAAAGTTTGATTTAACTCATGTTTTTACTGTTGCAAATAAAGAATTTGGTTACAAGCAAACAAGAAAGATTTTTAAAACCAAAATTATGGCACTTAAACCAGGACCAAAAAGGATTGCAAAATCAACAGGTAAACCAGATAGGCGTACAAGAGATAACAAAGATACGCCAGGAAACACCCCATTGTTGAAGCCGCCAAAAAGAATTAAAAAATAAGATTTGCAATAAACATAAAGTTTTTATACAGTAGCTGTAAATAATTAAGAAATAAGAATGTGCCCAGCATCCATAAATAGTTGAAAGATGTATGGTGTTAATAATTGGACATTGACGGACAATTGGATATGATAGATATAATAAATAAACACAAGTATTATGAGTGACTATTCTGAAAAACAACTAAATGAAATTTGGGAAAAAGCAAAAACTGTAGTCAAGATTCAAAAGACGAA
The DNA here is from genome assembly GCA_028686735.1 of Bacteroidales bacterium. Classification (GTDB taxonomy): domain Bacteria; phylum Bacteroidota; class Bacteroidia; order Bacteroidales; family ML635J-15; genus Bact-19. The sequence continues at coordinate 11,435 of JAQUBO010000120.1, read as the reverse complement.
TGGAGAGAAGATTTCGCAGGAGCTTGGATATGCAGAAATCAATATGGCAATCATGATTCTATTTTTGGTTGGGACGTTGACCATGTTATACCTCTCTCGAAAAATGGGGCAGATGACATTAGTAACTGGGTTCCACTTCAGTGGGAAAATAATTTAAAAAAATCAGACAATTATCCGATTTTTCAAACCGTTGTAACTTCTGATGGGAACAAAAATATTTATAAAACACAGAATTGGAAATATTAGTATACGCTTATAAGATTTATATGCAAAATATACCAGATACCAGTAGTTTCTATGTGCATTGTCAGTTGTGCAATCGTACGGTTTTGAAAGTTTAAATTTGGTATAACTTTTCTTTGAATCTGTCATGCATTGGTAGTTAATTAAGATCGAGCAAATAAATAATGATACTATGAAAATAATAAAAAAAAGAATCCAGACTTTAGGACATTATTTGGTCGGAATAAATGACCAGGAAGATTTTTACATAGCGTTGACTGACTTAACAAATATGAATAAAACTCTCAGAGCTGGTTTTACCAATAATCTAAATATTGGTGAACAAATCTTGCCTGCAGTAGTTGGGCGAGTATCAAACTTTAATGCAAACGGAGGGTGCTTTATTCATAGAAATTTACCTAAAGAAACGGTTTACAGAGAGGTAGACGTTAAAGATTGGCGTGGGGATTATCATACTATAGATATACCTTATAAGCGATATCCAAGAACTCCAATTCCATCTCAAAATGTTGAGTTGTTAGTGGTTAATGGTGCCAACAATCAAAAAATCATTCGCTCCCCTATGTTGACCAAAGGTGTGTCTCCTGATAGTTTAATTATTCATACGATTAATTTGTTTCTTGAATTGTTTGGAGAATGCGATACAATTCAGATAAATCTATTACCAGTCTTTAACGTTCCGATAACACGACTTAATTGGAACTTATTACCTCCTGGTAACTATCCGTGGGATATTCTGAGAAACAAGGTCCAGCAAGCAATTGGAAATGTTGGAGTAAATAGACGGCATTTGATCGAAAGGAATTTGGAATCGATAGCTGCTCATAACCCCAATTTTGTGGCAATTGGAAATGCAGGTTTTAAAGGATATATTGTTTTTGGGTTTGCAAATAAAGATTTTTTCATTTTAGAAAGTTTAAGTTCTGGCAATGCAACTTATGTTTTTGGACAAAATTGGGTACAATTATCACAGTTAACGAAAGAGCAAATCATTAATCAGAATCTGCAAATGCATCGATTTGTTCATAGCTATGGATGGGAGGATCAAATAAATAGACTGTTTTAATAATGTATGTACTAATGAAGTTTAATGTCAATATTAGTTCAGTGGTTTACATAGTCAGAGAGCAACTTTTACTTTCACGTGGTTTGAATGGATGTCAGTAGTGATTCTTTGTCCGCTATGCAGAAAACCCTTGTTAACTTAGCAATGAGACAATATTACAATTATGAAAATAACGATTGATAAAAATATTGATGCTGCATTTAGGATTTGTAAAGAAGCATTAAAATTACTTGAAATTAGTATTGATGAAATAGACAAGCATCAAGCCAGTATTATTGCATCAACAAAATCAGGGCTGTTATCATGGGGAGAAGAAATTGAATTGCATTTATTTTCGATAGACTCAAATTTCACTTCAATTGAAATTACTTCTGAGGCTATGGCTCAATTATTTACTTGGGGGAAAAATGAAAAAAATGTTAATGAAATTTGTGAGACAATTACAAAGATTAGTAAATCATTTAAATGAAACTATTCATAATTAATAATTACAATCAGAAGATTTATTTAAATCTTGTCGCTAAAAGCAGATCCGATCTATTAAGTCAAATCGGAGATGAGTTTTTTACCATTGCCGGTGAGATTTATACTGTTTGGGATGTATGTGCAGAGTCTGATTCAAAATCTACAGGTGCTGGAGTCGTTATTGGTGGAGTTGTTGGATTGCTAGGAGGTCCACTGGGTGCATTAATTGGTGGAGCCATGGGTGCTGCAATTGGGAACAGTCAAGATTCTTTAGAAAAGGAGAAAGTTGAATATTTTAATAGGAGCTGATTATCAAATTATTTAAAAACATATCGTTTTATTTAAGAAAGGTAATTCCATTAATTCTAATTTTAGTTTTTGGATTATTTGTAATTTGTAGTGGCTATATTAAATGGGATTTCTTAAAACCTCTTCTTAATGAGATAATTCTTTATGAATATAGAGTTCAAATTGTGTGGTTTGTCAATATTTTAATTGGATTATCTCATTACTTTTATGTTGGTCGCAAGGAAATAGAGTCAAAATATGTAATTATTCAAACTTCAATGCCATTTTTAGATTCATTATTGTCTGTATTATCATATGGTACAATTATTAACTCGTGCTTTTTCCTTGCAAATGAAGTTGTTAATGGCAAGTTAATTGGATTGAATATTGATTGGCTATCAATATTTATTGCGGTGTTTATAATTCTTTTTTGGAGTATAAAACGATTATTTGATATGGGTAAGCATGCATGGGTTTCATATATGAATTTGTCTGCAGGGAAATCAACCCAGGTCGAATCAACACTGATAAATAAGATTAAATATAATGCGGAAAAAATGACTTTGATTGTCGCTTTTAGCAATGGATCACAATATGAGTATAAAAAGATTTCTCAATCTGTTTATTCTGAACTTGAAAAAGCCGAATCCAAAGGGAAATATTTTCATGATAAAATAAGAGACAAATATAGATATGAAAAAATAACATAAATCAAGCAGAAGGTAGCAAAACTTATTTGAAGAGCGAAGCTATGCATATTTCAACCACGGTGCAATATGATAATAACGCCTTTGACTTTTTGATTGGTGTTTAGAGAATATGTTAATTGTTACTAAAGTTGATAAACTTTTTGAACCAGTAGACATATTTTAAACAAATAAAAAAAAGAATTATGAACGTAAATGACAAGGATTTAGTTATCGTTAGAGGAATAAATGATGATTGGTTTGCAGAGAACTTCAGTAAATTAGTAATATATTTTGGCGGAGCACCTCAGGCAGTTCCTGCAGAGGATGCTTATTATGTAGGTTTGTACTTAGAGGCGCCAATTTCAAAAATCTCTCATATTGGTATAGTTGAGTCCATTGAAAGAGGGAAAGATTGGGCTAATTTCAATTTGAAATGTATCATCAAACTAGATAATCAAATTGATCCAGGGCATCCAATAAGAAAGCATGAAAACTGGACTTTACAGAGACTGAAGTTAAACACAGTTGAAATTGAAAAATTAAAACTAATTATCAAAACAATATAATCTTTAATCTTGCAAGAAATATTAATTCTGATAACAGGCGATCAAACTTTTCTGAATCAAAGAAGAAACAAGTAAAAGACGGCAAGAATTGTAAACGCAAGAACCATTTGCTTAATTTTCGCAGTCTTTTTGAAAAAAATGACGTTTTGACAGCATTATGTTGTTTTTGGGGAGCTGTAAATAAACTAAATATAGCAAATTTTATGAAAATGTGAGGCAATCCCCTTAGAAGAACTAATTAGTTTCAGGATGGGGTTTATCACTTTTATAAGTAGTTGATCTAATGAATTTTATTTAGACACTTTTCCCTAAACATAATCAATCATGCTGATATATAGACAATCAGGCAATCATAGCTTTGACTTACCGTAAAAATAGCCAGATAAAGATGCACTTATTTGCTTTATATTCTATTTTAGAATTAGTAAATTTACAAGCAATTATTGATTAAGCTATTGGTAGATATTTTATTTGACAAATTTATTTTAGCATTCGTAAATACATTGTTGTATTTGCGAATAATAAATGAATAGACAATGTTTTTACAAGGCTTTAAACAAAAGCATTAAGCAATAATTAAAATTGATTTACGAATGTTTGTTTATTAATGTCGTGAATAAATAAGTAACGCTAATACTAAAGAATACTTAAAAAAACATATTGTCAACCTAATTAAAAAGACTATGGCAAAATACAGGATTTCAGGAGTTTGGAAAAATAGTGATAATGTTATTACGCACTACGCATTTCATACTGTTGAAGAAAACTCTACTTCAAGAGCAAGTAAAAAGACTAAATCAGAAGCAATTGGATTATTGGAAACAAGAGGTAATTCTGCTACTACTTGGATTTGGAATTATAAGCAGTCTAAGTGGAATATTGGAGAAGATGTTGAAGTTGTAAACGGACAAAATGGAAAATACTTAAGGTCTAATCCGAATGATACGACAACAGATAACCTTGCGCATCTGATTGATTTTGATTGGATTTTTTCATAAAAACAAAAAGAAAATTAGCTATGAAATATTTATTTAACAGCAGTGGTAAACATATTGCTAATGAAGTAAATGGACAACTTCATGCGACTACTGGTCAGAATATTGGACACTTCCTTCCAAATTATGGTTTTTTTATAGATATGAAAGGCTATTATTTAGGAGAGATTATCTATGAAAACAGATTAATGAAAAAAAGGAGTAATGCATATAACAGTACTTGTTTTGGAAACTATGGTAATTATGGAAATGTTGGAAATTATGGCAATCCTGGGAACTATGGTTCGATAGGAATAATATCAGGATATGAAGATATAGATAAAAATAAATTGGGATAAGCAAGCACATACCGCTAATAGCTAAAAATTAACATAAAAACAAAATACTATGGCAAGAAAACACAATTCAGATAGAGATGGAAGTTCATTTTCTGAACAAACGAAATTAGCCGTTTGGAACAAAGCGCAAGTCGTGCAGGGCTACGATTCCAGTAAGACAAGAAAGGACCGCTGCGGAGCTTGGATTGATTGGGATAAACATGGGGATACTACAGATAATGGAAACGGCTGGGAAATAGACCATATTAAACCAGTTGCTAAAGGAGGTGGAGATGAATTATCAAACCTACAACCATTACAATGGCAAAATAACAGAAAAAAGGGTGATGATTATCCTGCATCAGATTATTGTATTGTATCTGCTGGATGATAAGAGAACGAAAAAACCAAGAATTTCATCTAGCTAAGCAATAAAAGTTAGCTTAGAAATAATTATGCAGAACAACCGTGCGGAGTAAATGATAAAACAAAAGCTGATGTGTTTAAATAGATATTTATAATGATTTGAATGTTTAACCCTATAACAAGAATTTATGAGTGTAAATAATTTTACAGAAAGAGACATGTACCAACCTGCAAGCAAAACGCTTAGAACCAGATACCCCGCTTCGGAAGGCTGGAATATTATTGCACAGGATCGTCACGGAACATACATCCCTGATTTCGTGGTTATAAAAAAACTTTTTTCGGAGACATAAAAAAAAGTCGTTGCTGAAGTCAAAAAATGTCGCATAACTCAAAATGATATCGACCAAATTAATGGATATGCTCGTAATCTGGCAGGACCTAAGGTAAGGATTGAAGCAAAGATTTTCATAGTTGCTTCGGGAGCAGACACATCTCTTGTTCCAGATGATATGGAGGTGATTTATTTACGATCATTTAGTTGCAATTAAACGCCAATGTTTGACTGTCTCTAATGTCTAGAATACCACCGACTTTGGGATAGGAGATGATTATTTGGAGGTGGGTAGGTGGTAAAAGAATCCAACTCAAAATATGAGTAGTCAATAAAACAGAAGTAATTATTAAGTTTTATCTGCAACAGTTATAACATCAGTAGTAATGTACTGTTGTGTTTTAATTATTCTCAATTTCGAATCATCAAAAATAACGTAATTACTTCCGTCAGAAACGGAGCTTTTATAAATGATGCCATGAAATCCAATATGCTTGAAAATTTCAGAGAGATATTGACTAGGCAAATATTCGAGATTCGTTGTTCTTGGTATGATTGGTTTTGATAGTTCGTTACCTAATAAACTTAGAAATGGCATATTCTTATAAATTGTATCTAACTCTACATCCGAGAATGGACTTATTGTGCTTTTAGGATTTCTTAAATCTGCTAATTCTAAAACTTCGTTATTTTCAAATTCTGCAATTGTCAAAACTTCTCCCTTGTGTGGCCTTACTTCAGCAATTGCGGTTTGGGCTGTTGATGCAATATATAAATATGGGATTCCAATAGGATTTGCTCTACCATTTAGCACAATATCTTTTGGAGGTTTTTGCATTTCATTTTCGTTAAATCCTCTATCTGAAGTATTAATGCGAGCTCTATAGAATTTAGTTTTAATATCTATCTTAACACCAATTAAACTTGCAAAAGGTACAATTTGATCAATTGTCATTGCTCCATTTGGAAAAAATCGGTTGTTATGCTTTAATTCCTCCCTAAATTGCTCCCATTGCCTAATATCTTTTTGCTCATATTCGTATCTTGGCTTATATTTAATATCAAGACGTGTTTCGTTGTTTGAGATTAGTTTTAGTAGCTTTATTTGTTGAGTTGACTTTGTGAATGTGAAAACATTCCAGTCTGTTTGGAGTAAAATATTAAGTTTTTGTCCTTTTGTATCTTCGATATAAAGATTTAATAATGGTTCAAATTTGTCGTATAACTCTTTGGGATCAATGATTTTTACATTTGATGCTCCACAAATTGAACATTTTCCCAGAGAACTGCTAATCGCTTTAATGTGATTTTGAAGGAAATTGTCTGAAAAACAGTTAGAACAACAATACATATTAAACCGGATTTTTTAAATATTCAGCCATTAACTCAATATGATGTTGCATCGACAGTTTCTTTGCAGAACCTAAGCCCGGATAATGGCCTTTCTGATATAATTCTAAATATGCCTGAACTGCAGAAGTTTTAAAGATTTTAGAATTTGGCTTAATAGTTTCTTTATAAAGTTTAGTTAGAGCTTCTAAAAACTTTCCTCCAGGATCTGTTGGAGAATCTGTTCGGTCAGACACAAAATGAAAAATATACATATCACTTTGTTCATCCAAATATGTTAGGTGAATAGCAATAGAGTATGCTGGACCACCAGATTCTGAATAGTCTTCGCCAACGATTAAGTAATCTCCAAATCCATCCATGCGTTCATCAACATAGGTAATATGTAAGTCTGAAAAGTGCTCAGTTTTGGGATATAATGAGTTTTTAATTTGTGATTTAAAGCCATCCCTTATTAAAATCCTCTCAATTCCGTTTGTGCGAAGATTTCTTTGATACAATTTCCCAGCTTTACCCTCAATAAAGATGTGCCTAGAAATATTGTCCATGTCTTCAATTATCTTTGACAAATTCACACCATCTGTATATCCATTATGTATTAAAGTAAAAGTAAATTTGGAAAAGTTCTTTACAGTGTTTTCTAATTCAATGAAGTCAGTCGTGGGTGTCAGTACATATCCGATCGAGACACAGTTGCTAAAACCCATCGGTGTTAGCCCATCGAATAGTTTGCTTATTTCACTTAACAATATTGGGTTTGAACCAACCTGAGGATTAATTATTAATGTAAACTCTACACCATATAAACACAATGATTCGATGGCTTTATTTAGTGCTTTAAAGTCTTCTTTAACTGGTTCAATTATCGGATGAAAATTATTATCAGCAATAAACTTGGCGTTATCTCTTAATAATATCAATTCAAATTGCTTGCCTCTTAGATAAGGGTAGTACATATTTCATTATTTTTTGTAATATCAAATCTAACAATTTTCTCTAATTTTTCACTAAATAAATTGGATATTTTAACAATTGAGCTTGATCTATATCCTGTGTTTATTAAGTTTGCAGCCATTGAATGTGGTGCATCTGAAATATAACTTTGTAATGCAATGGACTTCTTTCTGGTTTTTAATATGTCAACCCAAAGCAAGTGCGCTTCGGTTTGAGGTATTTGACAAAACATTTCTTTACAAACACTATTGATTTTTGTATTAGGAACTTGAGGAATTTCCCCATAATATTTTTTAATAATTTGGGTGTATTCTGTCTTTCTTAGAGAATCAAACAAAACCGACAATTTTATATTTTGGATATTTGATTTTGCTTCTCTATAGGTGGAAATTGTATTTCTATCAGATAAAATTAGAATGCCGACGTCATCATGAACTATTTTTTTTACTCTATCAGCTTGTTTTATTGTTGTGATTACATTTATAAAATCGAAAGCATCACGATACGCACTCATTTGAGTTTCAATTCTATTCATTGAGTCATAATCAGATTTTATCTCATAAACAGTTGATGAGCCATTTAATAATACAACATCAGCAATACTGTTACCAACTCGCAATTCCATTAGCATCTGCGAAGTGTTTAAGGAATGTTTGCCAAGTAGAATTTTGTGTGTCAAAACATTTTTATAAATATATTCATTTTTGTATGTTTTAAGAAGCACACCATAAGCATAATCAAAAAAATCTCCTACTGTTCCATTGGCATCAAAGTTTTTTAGCAAACCGCTATTTTGGCAGACTTCATCCAAATATGCCGAATTGTTTTGCACAATAAGACTATCTAAAACTCCAGACGAAAAAAATTTACTGATAGATGGTAAATACTTGTCATCTATTTGTAATGCATTTTTCATTGGCTACAATTTAGTTTAATGTAACGATTTAGTTTTCAACTTTTACAAAATTAAACTTTTTTTTGAAATGCGCTAATTCTTCATAAGATAAAAATATTAAATGATTGATGTTTAAAAAAGATACATGTAATAGTGAAAAAACATGCTGTGTATTTCTTCGGGCTCTTTCCTTTCAGATTTTTACATTTGTCTTTTCCTTTATATTCCTGACGGGAAACTCTCCAAAATCCAAAATAAAACAGATAAAAAAGGTTTTTTTAGGAGTGAAAAGCACAACTATAGTACTTATGAACGCTTTAAGAATGTCAATTTTAAAAGGTGCGGTTAAAGTTCTCTTGGTACATAACCACCCATCGGGAAAAGTAATGCCCTCTGATGCTGACATTGAACTTACAGACCGCCTTATACAAGCCGGTAAAATAATAAATATAGCCGTAATTGACCCCCTGATTATTACCAAAAGAACCTACATGAGTTTTGCCGACACCAGGCGCATGAAAGAACTTGAAGAAAGTACAAAATGGGTTCCACCATACGCACTGGTTGAGCGCATTAAAAAAAGAAGAAGCCAAACTAAGAATAGAAGCCGTAAAAATTGCTAAGGAAAAAGGGGGAAAAACAGGGATTAAAAAAGGTGAAAAAATCGGTATAGAAAAGAATAAACTGGAAATGGCAAAACAAATGAAAATGAAAGGTTACAGCCTTAATGACATTATGGAACTTACCGGACTTACCAAAACTGATATTGAACAACTGTAAACAAAACAGGCTGCCCAAAATTTGAACAGCCTGCATGTTTTAGAAAAATTATTACAACGTAAATCCCTGTGTATCAATTATGTTACACAAGTGTTTTATTGTTAGGTGACATATGGTACACTACCCATTACCATTATTTAAGATCAAAATATGGTAGCCCCATTAATCCAATAGACCAACGAGAGATAGTAAAAAAAGTTTTATCTTTAGCAGATAACTTCATTTTAGGAAAATAGAATCCATTTTCAATCCAACATTTTTCATTTAATTTCGGAGATAATGGAATTATTGTATGACTTTTTTTAAGAACTGGAAAATTTTGTAAGCATATTACATCTTCAAAACTACCAATCGTATTAATTGAAAAATATCTTTCGATTGACTTATCTGTAATTACCTTTATTCTACAATAATAGGGACCATCCTTAAAGACGAGGATTTCACCATTTTTAACAAATAGGTTGTTTACTATTATTTGATTTGCAACTGTGTCATAATACCCAAAACAACCTTCATTTCCTAAAGTCAATTTATTGTTCAACTCAATATAACTTTTTATTAAAACTGGGAATCCTCCTGGATCTGTTCTGATTTCATTATCTGAGAACTGAAGTTCTGCTTTACTCTTTACCTTTGTGGATATAAATATTGTATCATCATTTTCATAGTAATATGCTTCTACTCTATGATTTTTTCCATTTGTATTAACAAATTCCATATAGAGGATAGAGTCATTTACAAATTCAAGTTTACCAAAACGGTCTTTCCCAAAATATGTTTGAGCATTACATGAACAACCTAATATGATAAAAATCAAAATATTTACCAAAACGCTTCTTTCCATAATATTAATTATTTATTAAATACTGATGTATATCCATGCTTTTTTGCATAATGAGGAAATTGAGCAGGGTATGTTTTTGGGGCATAGTCTTTATATGCACTGGGTAGAATAAATGTGCTTGGGTCATAATACATATTAAATGACCTATTATTTGTAATTGTTTTTCCAGAAAAGAATTCCCCTCTTTTGCCTGCTTCTGTTTCAAGCTCTTTGGAATTACTAGTTAACACCGTTTTACCATCATTATTTATAATAAATCCTAATCTTCCTTCTACATATTGATGTACATGTTTAAACTCATGAGCAAATACTCCAATATTTAATAAAGGATTTTTAATTTGAGTCTCAAAATGTATTTCCAGAACAGTTTTTGTACCAATTTTTCCTCCATACATTACTTCACCACCAACATTTTCAGGTAAATCTGAACCATAATATATTTCTATAATAATATTAGGGTCATTCTTGATTTCTGAAATTTCTGAAATTGTCTCTGCATACTCATTATATTGAATTTCTAACAACTTATATTTATCAGAATTTGGATCAAGTATTGACATTTCTTCTTGCACAGCAATCAGTCTTAATTTCGCTTCATTTTCATAGATGTCAATATATTCTTTAACTTCATCATTAAAAGAATTATAACCAGCATTTTTTTCTGGAATAGCTTTGTTTGAACTAGATTGCGTACTATTTTCCCAAAATGGATTCTCATTTAACTTTGTACCACTAGTACAAGTATTATTATTATCACCAACATAAAGCTCAGGATTGGCTCCTTTGGGGTTATATTCCTCCAACCCATCCAAATCAATATAAGTAATCGGCTTATTTCCAGCGTATTGGAACGGAGTATAGTGGGGGTACTCGTGCTGGAGTGGGTCACATGAAACAAACCTCGCTAACCACGCAGCATAATACCTCGCCCCATAGTAATACAAGCCAGTTTCTTCATCCCGTTCTTTACCAACATATTTGTAACGCTTTAGCGACACATCAACCTCATTTCTACCACTGCGGTAACTTGTTGTCCCAAATGGGTGGTATTCTTCGTAACTTATAATATCTGCGGAGCCATCCAGTTCCAAACATGCTGTCCCGAGATGATTATTATATTGATATCTTAAAGTTTCGACAGGAGTTGTCAAAGTTGTGCCATTTTCGACAGTAAGTCTGTCAATCATAGCAAATCTATCTCTAGCTTCAGAAATATGTACAGTTTCACGTTCTGTGTCAAGAGAGCTATTTACATATTTACGATAAACTTCAAAACCGCCAAT
>JAQUBO010000342.1 GCA_028686735.1 Bacteroidales bacterium | reverse complement strand
CACCCTGACGATCCAGCAGAACGCTGGCACCTCCTCAATCCTCAACGTGGTCGTCATCGACTACAGCGGCGGCAGCACCCCGATCCTCAGCGGGGCCACAGTCACCTGCGAAGACGCCGCCACCGGCGCATCAATCCCGCAGACCGGCAGCGATTCCACCTGGTCAAGGTTCCTGGTAACAAAGGGCCGCCTGTACGATGTCACCGCATCGGCAGATGGCTACGTCACCGGCTCCAGGACCGTCCGCCCCACCTCAGACCGGGAGACGCTGGAGATCTACCTCTCCAGGAACGCCACAGTCTATGTGCCCGAGAACAGCACCCAGGTAGATTTCAGGGTCGTGGACACCGGGAACCTCCCGGTCGAGGGTGCCCTGATCGCCCTCACTGACCAGACCACATCGCAAACGTACGCCGGCCTGACCAACGCCTATGGCACCCGCACCTTTGTGGTCGATGCAGAAAACATCCTGAAGTTCACGGTCAGCAAAACGGGATATGCCGGCGTCTCCGGCGTGGTCGATCCGAGTATCCCGGGTACCCGAACGATCTGCATTGCCCCGCAGACCAGCGGCACCGCCCCGGACGGGAACACCACAGATCCATCTACCGCAGATCATCATGCAATGGTAAATCAGACCCTCGAAGATGCCTATGGCCTCGTCCCTGGCATTTTCGGCTTTGCTCTCATGATGCTCTTCTTCGCAGTCATCAGGAGGGGCGGCAGGTGATCCGGCCTCACATCCTGATCCTCGGGGCGCTCGCCCTCCTCCTCCTCCTCACCGTCCCGGTCGCCGCGGTGGAAACTCTGATCTTCGAGGATGCCACTCTGATCAACGTCGAGGCCCCGAACGATCTGATGATCACATCGATCCGATGTGCTGATATCCCGGTCGGCGGCAACATCTCCCTGAACCTGAACAACTACGGCCAGATGTATGTGCTCCAGGTCACATCATCAAAAAGTTGGGAGTCGTGGTGTGACTTCGATGTGACCTGCACCTACCCGAACGGAACATCGGACTCAAAGCACTTGTCCTCCCTGAACCCTGCCGCGGCGCTCGGTGGCGGCTATGATCTGACCATCCAGCCCTACTTCATGACCGCAGACAGTATCATCGATGTTGATATCGCAGTTGGATTGCTCCCCCTCTCGGCAGAGTTCAGGGACGACATTAGTTATAATCCCCTCTTCGGGGTAGAAATGGAGGGCCAATACACTCCGATCTTCGCATTCTCCCAGGTGTCTGGATCCCTGACCCATCCCGGCCATATCACTCTCTACCTGACCACCCAGGAAGAATATCAGGCACAGCAGGAAAACGATCTGATCCTGAAATTCCAGCAGGCCGCCAAAGATATATTCTCCTGGTCCTGGGAGCAGCTGCTCATGTGGATCGAGAAGATCCCCGGGGTCGGTCCACTCTTCGCCGCAGCCCTCGAGATCACCGCCCTGGTGATCTCCGAGGTGTTCTGGTGGTTCACCATCGCAATCTATCACAGAAACTTGCTCATCCTCCTCATTGAGTTCTGGATCATCGCAGATGCAATGCTGAACACCAAGAGCCTGATGGGGATGCTCAAGAAAATCGTAAACAACCATATCAAAATCGCCCGGGGGCTGATCTGGCTCACCGAAGTATCGGTGGGTCTGATCCTCAAGGTAATTCAGGCCGTCGCCAACGTGGTCAGCGCCCTAAAACCAATCTGAGGTGATCCCATGACTGAAGAAAAAATATACGATCTCCAGGATGCCCGGGAGCAGTCCCGCGGCACAACTCAATATATTGCAGGGAACTATATAGGGAAATATAGTGCTATGCTCCTCTGGTTGCTCGGGGTCTGGAAACTCCTGGAATTGGTGGGGGTGCTCTGATGTGTGAAGATGGGGTATCCCTCAACATCCAGGTATTCCAGTACGGCGACCGCCCCCACCGGAAACGGATCGAGGGGAAGAACATGGAATCCGTCATCGACGAAGGTAAGGAATTTCTCGAAAACGTCAGGAGGAAATACAAATGAGTCTCAATCCATTCAAGTGGCTAAAACGGGCTGAAACCATCGACGCAATCATCTGGGACAAGAACGCCACCGAGGCCCGCCGCTGCAAACTCTCCCTGACCGGAGAGATCGCCCGGGACATCAAAACCGACCGCACCTATAACCGCGCAGCCTGCACCCCGATCCCCCTTCGGGAAGGGTCGGCCTTCTCGAACGTCTCCCAGGTCTATCACTTCGACGAGGAGACCGGCGCCGGCATCCGCTTCGAGAAGGGGAACGATCTCATCACCCTGCGCACCAACCCCGACACCCTCCACCAGGTGTTAGATACAACCCTCCTGGCGCAGCTCTTCGGGGTCGAACCCAGTTTCAAGATGATCCTTATGGGATTCGTGATCGGTTTCCTGCTGGCCGGCACCGTCTTCGGCCTCTTCGGGTGATCCTCATGGCGGCATCCAACATCCCCGAAGAAACCCAGAAGGGCCTGCTGGATCGGGTCTCTGACCTCAACCCCGCCCTGGTCCTGCTCAAGAAAGTGGACCTCCTCGCCAAAGACGATGACGCCCTCACGGAACTAACCCAGAATCAGATCGTCGGGATCGCCGCCCTCGAAGCTGCGGACTTCATAGGGATGCTCAAACTCCCGGGCACCAAGCACTTCATCCAGCGGTATGAGAGCCTCATGCAGTCCAAAGATCGCCAGGCCAGATTTGAGTATCGCGACGCCCTCAAGGGGCGGTCTGTCGTCCAGACCTCCGGCGCCGGCGCTACCGAGGTGACCGCCTCCCCGTCATCCTCCGACGCCGCCAAACCAAAGCGGTCCTGGTGGGACCGTCTCAGGGGGCGGTGATCGTGGGATCGGCCCTCGCCTATCCGACCGGCCACGCCATGCTCGCATTGATCTACAACGCCGGCAACACTCTCCGCACCCGGCTGGCCCTGGTCGAGTAT
>JAQUBO010000341.1 GCA_028686735.1 Bacteroidales bacterium | reverse complement strand
AATATATTAAGAATGCTGATGGGAAGTTAAAAGAAGAGTTAGAAGGGTATTTAAAGAGTTCATGCCTATTTCCTGATAAAGAGTGTAAGAGTCCTTGTATATGGGGAAGTAAGAAAGGGATAGAGAGGAGAATATAAACAAAAATATCAAAACCAAAGAATTAGTTCTTATAAAAATGTTACAAATTGAATATATTTCGCTTATATGATTATTAATGTACAATATACAAAATAAATTTGGTCAGAAAAAACATGACAGAAGGGAATCCATACGATAGAAAAGAGTCAATTTCTCCCTTAGCAAGCGAATGTCCTCCACCAAGAAGAGAGCTACAAGAAAGTGCAAAAGAAACTCCTATTGAGGAACCCCAATCTACGATTTCCGTACCACCAATTATAAACCAGAAACCTAAAAATGAGGATTCATATCAAATTGCGCCGGAACTTAGAGAATATATTACTAGAACAAAACAAGAACAAACGCTAGAACAAGAAAGATTCAATAATCTGCGAAAAGAAATACCAGATTTTGAAAGATTAGAAAGTGAATTCTACCAAATATCACCAAATACACTTTTCTTTGATACGAAATTACAAGACGAGATATTAGAAGTTATTAAAAAGAGATTCGAAACTTTAAAACAAATTATTCCTGGGGCAAAGACATTAGACTTCTGGAATGAGACAGAAATAGACCGTATGTTTGGAAAAGGTTTTAATCCAACATCTTTAGTAACTTCGGCAGAAAGTGCTGAATGGTTTTCTGCTAAATTAGAATTAGATGGAGATGAACCACTTATGGTTGCTGAACTTGGTTGTGGTGCTGGATGGTCAACAACTATGCTGTTTCGTAACTTAGAAAAAATAGCTGATGGTAGAAAACAGTACATCAACTCTATCGATATGTCTCCACATGCAATAGCAACTACACAAACTCTTTTAGAGTATTATGGCATTTCATATATTATAATTGCAAATAACGAACAGCGAAAACAAATCTCAAGATTAATACAAACCGGAGAGTTAGATAGCTGTGTACTATTAAATCTTGGAAATTTTGACGAGATTTTAGAAAAATATCCAGAGGATTATTTCCATGGTATATATTCTACACATGGTAGTGCATATTTATCTGAAAAAGAATATGAAAAAGTTCTTAGTCTAATTTCTAAAAAAGGAAAGAATGATGCTATCTTTGTTGCAGATTCTTTAAACCCTTTATATACCAATAGGCTTTCTACTCCAATTCTATTACTACAAATGCTGTTTCCAAAAGTTTCTAAAAAAATATTAAATGCTTTAGATGTGAAATATATCTTTGCGAGGAAAGGTCTCAATAATACCTCTAAGTATTTTCCACAGAATTCAGAAGTAAAGGTAATTAGAATTTTTAATGAAGAAAGAGCTGACTTAATTATAAATTGGGCAAATTATTTAATACGTACATTAAGAATTAAGCGCTTACTGGAGACAAAGAAATCTCTAAGTGTTACAATGGACGTAGTAGAGAGATATCGTAGTGATGTATTTCCTTCTACACAGTTGAATAGAGTTGTGAAGAATATAAATATGAACGCAAACAAAACTGTATTTGAAGAACTAACTAATAAACCAGATTTTACGATATTTCTTGAGACAATAGGTTTTAGAGTTAATAAATAATGCAATTAGATATAATTGGATATGTAAACATTCTGATAGGGATCACAGACATCCTTTTAGGAGTTTTTGTTTGGCAAGGAAACAAGAAAAACCTAATTAATAAAGCCTACATGCTCTGTACACTTTCCATGGGTTTCTGGTCACTATCTTTGTATTTCTATAATAATCCACTATGGTTAGAACCTGAAGCATGGCTTAAGCTTGTATATGTATTTGCTTATTTAATGACGATCTCTCAGATTAACTTTGCTATAAAATACAACAAGACTAATAAACGTGTCTTTTCCCAAATTTTACTCTATCTCATTGGTGGAGGGTTGGTTTATGGAGTCTATTTGTTATTATTAAAAGATAGTGTTGTTTTATCAGTAGAGAATCAACAATCTCTATCAATTGCAACAATGGGTAGTGATTATCTTTTTTATTCTCTACCAATATTTTTATCTTTATTCTTCCTTTTTTCAACATTCATAATAACAGGGAACAGACTCAAAGGGATATCCAAACGCCAAACACAATTATATTGGATGGGCGGGTTATGTATGATAATGCCATTATTCATCATAGACTTTGTACTACCAATTTTCTTTAACAATACAGTCTTTTATAAATATAGCGCCCTAGGGAATATCTTGTGGTCTATAATTATTGGATATTCTATTATAAATACAAGATTTCTTGATGTTAGATTGGTATTAGGAAACCTTTTGAAAGTTTTCTTTAAAACTATTTATATCTTAGGTGTTATTGTTCTTGTCGTCTTCGTACTAATTCCTCAGTGGTATTTTACAAACGACTTGAGAACCCTACTCTTATCAATTCCTGTTTCAATAATTTTAGGTTTGATTCTTAGCTCCCTTATAAAAAATTATGACGCCTTTATTGAAAACCGTTTAATATATAGTGCTTATAATCCAATTGAGGAGCTACAGAAATATTCACATTCAAATGCTAACACATTATCTATTTTGGAGATCGTTACCAACACCAAAAGGTCCCTGCTAGAGGCTTTAGCTCCAAATAAAATTTATGTGTCCATTGTCTCGAAGGATACTAACAAGGAATACCTATCAAACCAAATCGATACGAACGGAATAGACCAAAAAGATTATGATAGATTCCTCGCCGACTGGCAAGATTTAAATAGTTATAGAATCCTTGTTTATTCTGAAATTAGAAACACTCCTACTTCTGGTAAAAAAATTATTGACACCAGAAAGCAAAATATTACAAATTTTATGGCAAAATATCATATTGAAATTGTTGTTCCTATACAAAGTAGTTCCATGATGAAT
>JAQUBO010000340.1 GCA_028686735.1 Bacteroidales bacterium | reverse complement strand
ATATAGTAGGAGTTTCTGCAGCAATAGGCATTGTTCTCGGACTTGGCCTGCAGGATACCTTTACGAACCTGACTGCTGGAGTATGTGTTGCCGCAATCAGGCCTATTGATACGGGAGAAATGGTAACCGTGAACGGACAGACAGGAAAAGTGAGATCTGTAGGGCTCATGTCAACCGAGCTCCTGACTCTTGACAACCAGCTCATAACAATCCCGAATAAGCTTGTATGGGGAAGTTCTATTGTTAATATGACACGGATGCCTACAAGAAGAGTTTCGGTTGATGTAGGAATAAGTTACTCCTCAAGCCTTGAAAAAGCTATAGAGATAGCACTCAATCTAATGAAAACACACCCCCTTGTCCTTAAGGAACCCGAACCCGCAGTCGTAACTACCGAACTTGCCAATTCCTCGATAAATTTGCAGCTCAGGGCCTGGGCAAAAACAGGAGAAATGGTAACCGTAAAGAATGACCTTGTTGCAGGAATATTTGACGCTTATACGAAAGAAGGAATTGAGATTCCGTTCCCCCAGATGGATATAAATATAAAAGAAATTAAACCAAAAGAAATTAAACCAAAAGAAAGTGGGAAACACATAACGGAACTGGATATGACGGCGCTGGAAGAAAAAATTGTACTTGAAGAGGGGCGCGATGTGGAAGGATTATATTAAGCATAACCAATCCCTCTTTTGAAAAACTGTCTATACTTCTTGACCACCATATCTCTTTTTCACTTGAACAAGTTATATGGACTTAACAGCTATATGGAGTTAACATGTTATATGGAACATGGCAGTGATCCTGCCTTCAAGCTCGTTCCAGCGTTCAATTGCCCATGGTGTCGGAAAGAGTTCTACTCCACACTTTTTTTCGGTAAAAAAATTTTCAGCTTCCTCAGATAGTTTAACAAAACCTGTCTGCCCGGTTCCTATAAGGATTTTTTCTGTCCCTTCCTCATAAATGTGCTTTGCTTCCTCAAGCGAGATTTTATGGGAAGTTCCATATAGCTCCTTTGACAGTCTTTTCTCTCTTTTTTCTACCTGTCCATTGAGGCGAATAAGTATGTCATATTTAAAGGTCTCTCCATTTACAGTAATAGAACCAAAACTCGTGGAATCAATCTTTGGCTTCATGGTTCACCTCTTAAATTGAAACTGAAAACAAGCTTTTCTATTTTATAATATTATACATACTTCATATAATTAACAGATATGCCCTGAATACATAAATGTCAAGCCATAGGCATATATGAATATAAACATTCACATACTTCCGACCCTTGGCAGATCAACCTGGCGAAAATAATGTACTTGAGAAGATTCTACGCCGTTGAAGAATAAAATCAAGTACATTAGGCATTATGATCAAACTCTACCGTAATCCATTAAAGATTTTCCTATCAACTTTTCAGTTCAATAGTAAGCAGATAAACTAAGTGAGCAAATAACGAAAATGTAACCCTATATACATTAATTTGCGAGGGCGAATAAATGTGGAACTTTGGAATTCAAAAAAATACCGAAGAAAAAAGTAGAACTGTGTGTACAAATAATATGCCTTCTTTTAAATAAATAAAACAAATTCACCATTTTAAATGAATAAAAGACTCCAATATCTCGCTGTTAACAAAAAAAACTTCTACAGATTAAGATTTTTCCACACGTGGATTTAATAAAAGGGATTATATAATATAAACTTGTCAAGTACCTTATATTTTTATTCTAAGGTCTATTATGTACAGTTATAGTTATTAATAGTTTTATGTTCTTTTAATTTTCCAGATAAAGTATTATCAAGTTTTAAATTCATTTTTCTATTTTTATTTAAGGCTAAAAAAATAAGTATGTTTATATGATAATATTTCCCAGTGAGTTTCGATTATAGGTGTTCTCGGATTAAAAGAAATCGCACCCGAGAATATAAAATATAACGGGATAAAATACGGAGGAAAAGTAATGCGAAAAACTATGCTTAAGACAATCTGTATTTTCACATTAGTCTTTTTTGTCCTGTCAATGACAGGAGCTGCATGCAGTAACAGTTATAAAAACAGTTGTAATACAAAAACCGATGCAATAAATGATTGTTATAGTATTAGCCTTAAAACATGTCCAAATACTGCTTATTGCTTTAAATATGATACTTTACTTAAGAATGATAAAGGATGCAACCTTAAAGTTACAACTACCGGAACTTACAAGACCAAACTGGGTGGAAAAGTGACAGTTTATAGTGACGGTAAATTCTGCTATAAAGCATCATCAACATGTTGCTCCAAAAAATGTTGTACTTGCACGGACACTTTCACATACAAGATAAAAGGTAAAGATGGAAAAACTGACTGTGCAACCGCTACGCTGAAACTCAAATGTCCCACCTGCTAAAGTACTATTCAGGTACTTCTCCAGTAGGTGCACTTATTGTAATTAAATGCATTAAAGGGATAAGGAAGTTTTAACTTCCCGGGATTTAACCCCAAATCCCTTAATGCTTGTCAGTATTCGATTTTTGACTTAATTTTGCCAAAACGCGATAGTTCATGCTTATTTTCTTGTTGGATTCAGATTAATGAATTTTGGTTTTTTAATTTTAGTTTTTTAATTTTAGTTTTTTAATTTTGGTTTTTTAATTTTAGTTTTTTAATTTTAGTTTTTTAATTTTAGTTTTTTAATTTTAGTTTTTTAATTTTGGTATTTTAATTTTGGTATTTTAATAAGAATATTTATAGGAATATTTACAGATAGCACTTTTCAGAAGCTAGAACTTGAGATTTCATCCCCGCAAACTGCGGACAATCGGGCTTTTTCCTTTTTTGCACATTCCATTGCGTCTTCAACAGCTTCCCTAATGATATACCCGGCCTTGTGAAGGATAGTGTCCCCAAGCTGAGGGTCTTTGTCCATGCTGGCGGTACAGGGATACGAGTGATGAGCACCTGAGATAGTTTCCTTATATTCGACAGTATCAGT
>JAQUBO010000119.1 GCA_028686735.1 Bacteroidales bacterium | reverse complement strand
AATAATAAAGATAAATCAAACTTATTTTAGATAATCCAAGATAACTAAAAAAGGAGATTAAACATCCATATTCTGACAGAGAACCGGTTTGTTACAAAGAAGACCACATAACAATAACTGTCAATCAAGGAAATAACATTATACAGGAAAACACTTCGGACTTCTCTGTTTTTCCAAATCCAGCAAAAAACATAATCACAGTTTGCATTAACAATAATATCAACCACCATTACATTAACCTTTGCAATACAAAAGGGGAAATTGTTAAATCCATACATTTACAAAATTCTATCACTAATATAGACATTTCCAATTTAGAAAAAGGGATATACATAGCAAATTATTATTTAGATGGGATAAAAATTACTTCACAAAAAGTAATTGTTTTCTAGTGTGGTCTTGATACAATTTCGTAAAGTTCTTGTTTTACAGTTTGGCAACTCTTTAATTTTGTCATGAAATTTGTTTTCGCAAAAGCGTACAAATTTACACGCCAAAATCAAATACTGTTTATTCAAAAAGCACGTGCATCAAATACAAATAAAATAAAAAAGGTTAACATATAGAAGCAATAAAATGAAAAAAGTTTTAATCACTGGCGGCACAGGTTTGGTAGGAAATAATCTAACCAATCTTCTTGTTAAAAAGGGATACGAAGTAAGAATATTAAGTAGGCAGTTTACAAATAAAGCCAATTTTTCTACATATCGTTGGGACTATAAAACTGGTTATATTGATAAAGATGCTTTAATAGGCATTGATTATATTATTCATCTCGCTGGCGAAAACATTGGTGCTGGAAGATGGACAAAAAAACGCAAAAAAATCATTCTTGATAGTCGAGTAAAAGGAAGTAAGCTTATTTTTAAAACTATACAAGAAATGGGCATTAAGCCAAAAGCGTTTATTTCTGCTTCTGCTGTGGGTTTTTATCCAGCATTTAAAGAAAGTGAGGTATCTTTTTCGGAAAATGATTTACCCGGAACTAGTTTTTTATCAGATATTTGTGTTAAATGGGAAAATGCAGCAGATAATTTTAAAGAAATTGGTATTAGAACAGTAAAAATCCGAACAGGCTTAGTGCAAGATAAGAACGATGCTGCCTTAAAAAAGATATTACAGACCTCAAGATTTGGGATTCTACCAGTTTTTGGAAAAGGGCAACAATATTTTCCGTGGATACACATAAATGATTTAACGCAATTATATATTGCTGCAATCGAAAACGACAAATTCTCTAATATCGTTAATGCCGTTGCCCCCCAGCAAATAACAAATTATGAGTATATCAAAGCGATAAAAAACGTCGTCAAACAAAAGAAAATAATATTAAAAATCCCTGCATTTTTGATTAAGATTTTGTTTGGAGAAATGTCAGAAGTATTGATAAAAGGGACAAAGGTTTACAGTAAGCAGCACGAAAATATAGGTTTTGATTTTAGATACAAGAATATTAATACAGCATTGAAGGATATATTGGGATAAATGGCGGTTTACAGTATCTTTAAGACCACAAAAACACTTTCGACCACTACAAATGTTAAATTTAGAAAAATTCTTCCAATTTCGTCAATTCTTATTTTTGATTAACAAACTTGTCTTCAACTGGCATCAAACATGCTTACAAGTCTAATACCAATTAAATTACAAAACACCCTATTGGATGTTGTAATTATTTTTTGCATATGCAAGGCAAAAAATTGCGACATAGCAATAGTTACGTCAATATTTTTTAACGAAGCAAATGCGTAAAATAATCAATTTATATCGGGTGTTTTGTGATTAAATTGGTATAAGACCATCTCGACAAACAAAAATAGCATTCGATTTAAACTACTAATTTTATTACAAAAAAAACGACTGCTCTTTAGTTTCTAATTGTCGAACAGTCGTTTCTATATTTTAGTTTTAAATTTTTACAATATAGAGTAAACTCCAGTTAATCCGGCCATAACAATAGAGACCATAGTCATAAGTTTAATCAGGATATTAAGGGATGGACCAGAAGTATCTTTAAAAGGATCTCCAACAGTATCACCAACAACAGTAGCTTTATGCACATCACTACCTTTGCCTCCAAAATTACCTTCCTCAACATATTTTTTAGCATTATCCCATGCACCTCCAGAGTTTGCCATAAAGATTGCAAGAACAAATCCAGAGGCAAGGCCTCCAACTAATAGTCCCATAACTCCAGATACGCCTAATACAATCCCCACAAGAATTGGAACAATCACAGCAACAGCTGAAGGAATAATCATTTCTCTTTGAGCACCTTTAGTAGAGATTTCAACACATCTTTCATAATCAGGTTCAGCATCTCCCGTAAGGATACCTTTAATATCTCTAAATTGACGTCGGACTTCCTCGACCATTTTTTGAGCAGCCCGTCCAACGGCATTCATTGTCAGCCCGGCAAATACGAAAGTTGTAACAGAACCAATAAATATACCAACTAAGACTTTAGGGTTCATAAGATGTACTTCAAAATAGGTCATAAAATTCATAATTGAAGCTTCGGCAGTTTGCACAACTTGTCCACCGACTTCTATTGTTGTTTGTCCAACTCTAATAAGTCCAATTTTAACTTCCTCGATATATGATGCAAGAAGTGCAAGAGCTGTAAGAGCGGCAGATCCAATCGCAAAACCTTTACCCGTTGCTGCGGTGGTATTTCCAAGTGCATCAAGAGCGTCAGTACGTTGCCGTACTTCAGGGCCCAAGTTACTCATTTCAGCATTTCCTCCAGCATTATCAGCTATTGGACCATAAGCATCTGTTGCAAGAGTAATCCCAAGAGTTGAAAGCATACCAACAGCAGCAATTCCGACTCCATAAAGTCCTGCACCCAAATTTGTTATATCAAATTTTGCAGCAAACAAATATGACAAAATAATTCCTACTACAATTGCTCCAACACTTATTGCAGTAGATACCATACCTGTCCCAACCCCAGAGATAATAACAGTAGCAGGTCCAGTTTCAGCTGACTTCGCAATTTTTTGCGTTGGTTTATACGCATGAGAGGTATAATATTCTGTTCCTTGTCCAATAACTATTCCAACGATTAATCCAATAACAACAGCAAAAGAAATATATTGCCAATTAGGGATTCCTAACATATACATAATTCCAAAGGTACCAATTGCGACAAGAATCGAGCTAACATTAACCCCTAATCCTAGTGCCCCTAACAATTGTTTCATTGTTGCTCCCTCTTTAGTTCTAACAAGAAAGATACCGATAATAGAAAGTACTATTCCTAGAGCAGCAATTAACATTGGTGCAAAAACTGCTTTAAGCTGCATATCAGCAGTTCCAGTTGTATAAAAAGCCGCCGCCCCCAGTGCAGCAGTAGCCAAAATAGATCCCACATAAGACTCATAAAGATCTGCTCCCATACCTGCTACATCACCAACATTATCACCAACATTATCGGCTATAGTTGCTGGATTACGAGGGTCATCTTCGGGAATTCCTGCTTCTACTTTACCAACCAAATCAGCACCAACATCAGCAGCTTTTGTATAAATACCTCCACCAACACGGGCAAAAAGAGCCTGTAAAGAAGCACCCATTCCAAATGTAAGCATCGTAGTAGTAATCATAATTAATTTATGTTTTTCATCTGCTTCGTCAACAAAAGCATCTAGGATAATATACCAAACAGATATATCGAGAAGTGCTAATCCAACAACAACTAAGCCCATTACTGCACCAGCACGAAAAGCAACTTTAAGACCAGCATTTAATGAGTTTCGAGCTGCATTTGCTGTTCTAGCCGAGGCATAAGTGGCAGTTTTCATTCCTAAAAAGCCTGCTAAACCACTAAAAAACCCTCCAGTTAAAAAAGCAAAAGGAACCCACTCATTTTGAACTTTAAAAACATAGGCCAATACTGCAAAGAATATCGCCATAATAACAAACACTATTGTAACAATTTTATATTGCTGCTTTAAATATGACATTGCCCCTTTTCTAACATAAAGAGCAATCTTTTTCATTGTATCAGTTCCTTCGTCAAGTTTTAATAATTGTTTGAAAAAATACCAAGCAAATACAAGAGCCAAAACTGCAGCAAAAGGAATAAACCAAAACATTATATCAGTACTCATAATTCATCGTTTATTAGTTAATATTAATTAGTATTAGTATAATAATTCATTGTTAAAAAAATCTCTGCAAAATTCAATAAAAAAAACGAATAAAAAAAATTATTAGTAATTTTTAATTCAATTTTTTAAAATGCATCAGTGTCTGCAAGCAAACGGTAAACATTGTATTTCTAAGCCAGCCGGCAGATCCATATAACACATTCTCCTCGCTTTTGAAACAGATATCTGGTAGTTGACCAGTAAACCCCTTGTTTTCAAAACGTCAAAACCCTATCCTTGACCAATATTTATCAAAGACGCAAAAATCTTCTGACAAACACTATATACAAAAACCTTATTTAAACAATTTATTTTTATCTTTGTTTAAATATTAAAAGATATGAAATTTCAGCATAAATTAGCATTTGTAATATTGCTTTTATTTTTAACAGTTTTAGGCTACAGTCAAATAAGGTATTCTGAGGCCATAGATTTTACTCTAACATCAACTGACGGAGTTGAGGTAAACCTTTTTACAGAACTTGATAATGACAAAACGATATTACTTAACTTTTTCTCTACCTCTTGCGGACAATGTGTTATAGAAGCACCAAAGATAGACTCTATTTACCAACAATTTGGTTCTGGTAATGAACAATTATTAGTTTGGGGCATCGCCAGTCCTTCTTCTCCTCTATTAGGGATTGATAATTTTATTGCTGATACAGAGATTTCCTATCCCAATTTTGCAACTCAAAACAGTGATAATGTTTTTGAATTATACAATATATCATACACTCCTCAGATTTTAATTATTTGTGAGTATATTGTTTCTCCGTCTATTTCATACAATGAGATTGTTGAAAATTTGAATTATTGTTTTCCGACAAAACTAGAAGTTATTGAAATATATCCAGAAATTTACAGCAAAAATCAATTACTTTACGTTAACAATCCATATAAGGAGGAAGTTTTAATGAGAATTTATGATATAACTGGCAAATTAATCCTATCCGATCGTTTATCCGCAGGTTTATTAAAATCGTACAATAGCTTATCATCAAATCATATATACATCATAAACCTTTTAAGTGCTTCGGGACACACCAAAACACAAAAACTTATCATTAAATGAGATATAAGATTTTTTCAATATTGACAGTTTTGGTGCTGTTGTTTTCGACTCTACCATCGTGTGTTACTATTTACAATTACGATTTAAGTGTAAGTGGTCTGGATTCTTTACCATCTACAAAAGCTTGTATTGAGAAACATATCCCACACTCTGTTGACGCCAATAAAGGTAAAGAAACCCATGAAATAAACATAATTATAAATGAACTTAATCAATATAAAGATGAGATTATTGACTCCCTAAAAGCTGATTTTGTTTTTAATGATAGCATATATATACTCGAATTTACTATTATAGCATTAGATCCTGAAAACAACATATCTGAGACAGACGTTTTAAAAACATATTCTGCCAAATAAACCCTCAAACTGCACTTTAATTTTAGCTACGATGTACTGCAATACTAATTGCTTGTCGAACTGAGCAAAGCGAATAGTTTTATAAAAAAATACTCAAGAATAAAAACAATAGCTAGTATTCGTTGTAAAAGCCTAGCCCGCATTATTACCTTCGGTGAGGGCTAAAGCCGTTCACCGCTTTTTGTAAAATATGTAAGTAAATGTCAGATTGTCAAACATTTATATTGTTTATCAAAAGTCATTAATGCACCCAAATTTTAGTGCTGCTTGCGATTGTCTTTATGCATCTACTGCGTTTCTAACTTATTGAACCTTTAGCTCACGACCAAAGGGAGTAAATACATTTGTATAACTGCAAAGTTAGGCGCCTTACTTCGATAAACTCAGCACAGGTGTATCTACACAAAGCTAATCGCATGAATAATGCGGGATAAATAAAATAGAATCACAAAATTACAAGGACGAATTACGGAGTAATCAGCGTAGCTAACCCCCTCACGCTATGCAGTAAGCTGGTCAAACTGAACTTGTCGAACTGCATTCGTAAACTCGGTTCTTACAAACTATAATTAGGGCAAACGCATACTTTTCTTTTGTCATGATTTTTGGATTGCTATGCACCAAAAAATCATGCCAAAAGAAATTCATCGGCATATTTTAACCCTTGACTTTCACTACGTTCAGTCAAAAGTTAAAATAAATGAGTTCGCCAGCTGGCGAACTCAAAAGTAATAAAAAACATTTGAAATTATTGTAAAAAAAAAAGGATGCGTTTGCCCTGAAACTATAATTACGTTTTTTGTCAAATAAAATCTATATTTGTATATTGTATTAAAAATTTGACATGATAAAAAACATCCTTATAGTCGATGATGTTCATCCAATAATACCAAAAGAGCTTAGTGCTGCTGGTTTTAACATTGTTGATGCAACAAAGTTAAATCGAGAGGCTCTACTTAAGCTGATTACAAATGCGACAGGCATTATTATCAGAAGTAGAATAACAATAGACTCCCAAATCATTGATGCAGCAACATCTCTACAATTTATTGCCAGAGTTGGAGCTGGAATGGAGAGTATCGACACAGAATATTGCAAAAAGAAAAACATTATCTGTCTCAATTCGCCCGAAGGCAATAGAGATGCTGTTGGAGAACATGCAGCGGGGATGCTTTTAAGTTTATTACATAACTTAAATACTGCCGACAAACAAGTTAAAATGGGTATCTGGCAAAGGGAGCCGAATCGTGGTCGTGAGCTTGGAGCAATGTGTGTTGGTATAATTGGATATGGAAATATGGGAAGTAGTTTTGCACAAAAGATTTCAGGCTTAGGCTGTAAAATAATATCCTACGATAAATATAAAACTGGATATGCTGACGAAAATACAACAGAGGTAAGTTTAACAGATATTTTTGCTCAATCCGATATTTTAAGTTTACATGTTCCCCTAAGCGAAGAAACTAAATATCTTGTTGACGAGCATTTTATCTCAAATTTTTCAAAGAATATTTTTCTTATAAATACTGCCCGTGGCTCTATTATTAAAACACAGGCTTTAGTTAAGGGATTAAAATCAGGTAAAATATTAGGAGCAGCTCTTGATGTTATTGAATATGAGGACAGTTCCTTTGAAAAAACCAGCGAACTTCTAAATATTGAATGTTTTCGTTACCTTGCCAATCACCAAAACGTATTAATGTCGCCTCATATAGCAGGCTGGACTAACGAATCGAAACTTAAACTAGCCACAATATTAATAGATAAAATAAAAAAACTAAATTTATGATTTACGAAGACGAATACAGAGAAGAAACAATTATTGAAATTGCAAAAAAAATGGCCTTAGCAGCAAGGACTGCTCCTAAAACACGTGGTCTAAATACAATAGAAACTCTTATTGCAACAGGTACTGACTTAGAAAAAATTGCAAAAAAGATGGAAAAGATAGCTACTGAACAAAATCAGAGTTTCTTCGCAAGAGATGCACAAAACGTAAGAGATTCGGAAGCTGTACTTTTTATTGGAACAAGTATCAAGCCGATAGGATTACAATATTGTGCTTATTGTGGGCTAACAAATTGTGAAACAAAAGAATTGCAAAAAGATGTACCTTGTTCGTTTAACACTGTGGATCTTGGAATTGCAATCGGCTCAGCCGTTAGTATAGCCGCAGACAATAGAATTGATAATCGTATAATGTTTTCGGCAGGACGTGCAGTAAAAGACCTAAATTTATTTGATACAAACATTAAAATCATATTTGGTATCCCATTAAGTGCAAACCGAAAAAACATTTTCTTTGATCGTAAATAGCGGTAAAGTTTTTGCATTAAAATAAAAACACATTTTATAATTATAAGGTATGAAAAAAACTATACTTTTTTGTTTTACATTATTATTTTATCTAAATATATTTGCTCAAAAGCCAGCCGATATAAAATCCAATAGTAAATACATTTGGGGCGAAGCAACCGCAACTAGCCTTGAGCAAGCCGATAATTTTGCCATCAAAGATTTGGTAAGTCAGATTTCGACAAAAGTCGAAAGCAGCTTTTCAACAACCATGATTGAAAGTGGTGAGGATTTAGAAGAATATACTCGCTCAGCAATTAACACATATTCAAATATTTATCTAAACGATGCCAAAAGACTTGTTGTTAATAAAAGAAACAAAGTATATGTTTTAAGATATATGGACAGGGATATTGTAGATGGAATTTTTAGAAATCGTAAATTAAAAATACTCGATTATACAAATCTTGCAGTGCGTGCCGAAAAAAACTGCCGAATAGGAGATGCCTTGCGATATCACTATTGGGCATTAGCTTTATTAAACTCGCATCCCGAGAAAAATGCAATTCGTTATCAACTTGATGATAATACGCAGATTAGTTTAATTACTTTTATTAATAACGAAATTGATAAAATTTTACAATCCATAGAAATCACTATTACTGATACAGTAAACTTTAATAAGTCAAAGTCGTTTATTTTAAGTGCTAAATATATGGGTAAAAATGTGGCAAATCTTGACTATATCTATTGGACTGGCAACACATACTCAAATCTTTACTCAGCAAAGAATGGAAAAGCTGTAGCAGAATTTTTCAATAATCAAGCAGATGATTTTTCAGATTTACGAATTAAATTAGAGTATCAGTATTTATCGCGAACAAAAATAGATTCGGAGGTAGAATCTGTAATGTCAATGGCATCTTTACCAAGGCTAAAAAACGCAAAAATCAATATCCCTTTAACTCAGCATAACAAATTAACACCTAATATTGTGCAACAACAAGAATTAAAGACTGTTGGGATTTACCAATCAGATGATATCGAAACTAAAGTCAGCTTTACAAAAAAGTGTACAGATTATAGAAAAACTGTAACACTTATAAATCAATCAATTCTTAGTAAAACCAATGATAACATACAAGACTTATTTACAGATAATGGATTACAATCTTATAACAACATAATTAAATATGGGAATGCCCAAATCCTACCACAAAAGGACTCTTTAAGGTTTATTAGTGTTAATAATCAAACTATGATGCGATCTATTCCGATGCTGTTTAGTTTTCCAAATAATAATAGAAAATTTGTTGAAAATATAGTTTATACGTTTGACTCGACTGGTAAAGTAAATAATATAAATTTTGCATTAACAGATGTCGCAATAAATGATATTTTATCAAAATCAGAAAGGTTTGGGTCTGATGAAGAGAAATATTTTCTTATTGATTTTCTTGAAAATTATCAAACTGCTTATGCCATGCAAAACATCAATTTTATAGAGTCTGTCTTTTCTGATGATGCACTAATAATTGTTGGCACAGTTTTAAAAAAATCAGAACCTATCGAAGGCATGTACAAACAACTTGATACAGATAATATTAAATACACCAGATTTTCAAAAGACGAGTATATAAAACATTTAAAAAAAGCATTTAATTCTAAAGAGTTTGTAAATATTGCTTTTGAAGATACAGATATCAAAAAAACAGGTGGAAAAGATAAAATTTATGGCATTCAGTTAGCTCAAAATTATTACAGTTCAAATTATTCAGATAAAGGATATCTTTTTTTAATGATAGACTTAAATGACACTATTAATCCAAAAATTTATGTGCGGACATGGCAGCCAGAAAAAAACATGGATGGGAGTGTTATAGGATTAGAAAATTTTACAATTAAATAAATTATGAAATACGAAGGCAACATAAAAAAAATGCGATTAGTATATGCGTCTCCTATTAAATATTTACTGTCAATAGGAGAACAGGAATTAAATATGAATTCAATACTAAACAAACAGTTACAAATAAAATATCAACATAAAATTAATTGTATTAATTGTGGAGCTGAGACTAATAAAAGTTTTCATCAAGGATATTGCTACTCATGTTTTATGAGTGTTCCCCAGTGTGATGTAGGGGTTTTACGTCCAGAATTAGACATGTCGCATAAAGGTATAAGCCGTGATATGGAATGGGCTAAAAAAAACTCGTTAGTTGATCATTACGTGTACATTGCAATTACAAGCGGAATTAAGGTTGGAGTTACACGTCATACTCAAATCCCAACACGTTGGATAGATCAAGGAGCTATTAAAGCTATCAGGTTTGCAAAAACACCACACAGAAACTTAGCTGGACAAATTGAAGTAGATCTAAAACAATATGTATCAGATAAAACCAATTGGAGTAAAATGCTAAAAAGTAAGCAAACAGATTTAAGTTTAGCTAAAATTAAATCTGAACTAGCAGAGAAACTTTCGCCAAATTTTAAAACTTATCTTAGTTTTAATAATAATATTGAAACATTCTCCTACCCTTTTGAATATCAAATAGATACCTTTAATACAGTAGGATTTGACAACACAGATATAATTACTGGAAAACTAATCGGAATTAAAGGACAATACCTAATATTCGAAAATGGAGATGTGTTTAACATACGAAAGCACAACGGATATTTAGTTTCAATAGAAATTCAATAAGCTTTAGTACTTTTTATTTACACAACATGGAGACTAAACCTGATACAACTAAAGTTTTACACAAAGCTCAAGCAATGTGCAGTAAATCAGAAAAATGCAAGTCTGATATAACTAAGTACCTACAAAAATATGATTTATCTGAAAAAGATATTGATTTAATAATAAAGAAACTTATTGAAGAAAAATTTATAGATGATTCGCGATATGTCAGGTTTTATGTCAATGACAAGCTAAAATTTAATAAATGGGGAAAAATCAAAATACGTTATTCTTTACGTCAAAAACAAATTGAAGAACACATAATCAACGATTCTCTGCAACAAATAGATGATGATATTTATATTGAAACATTGAAAACAATTATTGAACAGAAATCAAAGTCAATCAAAAAACCAAATGATAAGATTAAAAGGAAATCGGCATTATTAAGATTTGCAACTAGCAGAGGTTTTGAATATAGCTTAATTATGAAAATCATAAATGATTACTAATACGTATCCTAAACACTATAAAGACAAGGATGTAATCTTTTAACACACTGTAGTTTCCCCAAAAAAACACGTAAAATTTACATGGTTTTATTTTAGACAAGCTTCAACCTGGTTTTTTTTATTATTTTTGTACTAAAAGATTTAAATATGCTTACTACAGATAAATTAAAAGAGGCAAAAAAGCGAATAGAAGCTTTGAGGAGGTATCTTTGACATAGATACTAGAGAAAAACTAATTTTAGCTGGCGACACAAAAACACAAGAGCCCGACTTTTGGAAAGACGCAGACAAAGCTGAGTTAATTCTAAAAAACATTAGCAAAGAAAAAAAATGGGTTGCAGAGTTTAATCGGGTTTTATCCAAATACGAAGACACCGAAGTTTTATTTGAATTTTATAAATCGGGCGATGTCACCGAAGAAGAAATAGTTAAAGATTTTGCTCAAACAATTAAACTTATAGAAAATCTTGAGTTTAAGAACATGTTAGGTAAAGAAGAAGACAGTTTGGACGCTATAATTACAATAAATGCTGGAGCTGGGGGCACCGAAAGTAACGATTGGGCAGAAATTTTAGAACGTATGTATTTACGCTATGCTGAAGAAAACTCATACAAAACACAGATAATACATCGTCAAGAAGGCGACTCAGCAGGAATAAAATCTGTAACGATTAAATTTAGCGGCGATTTTGCATATGGCTATTTAAAATCTGAAACCGGAGTTCATAGATTAGTAAGATTATCTCCATTTGACTCTGCACACAAGAGGCACACATCATTTGCCTCGGTTTTTGTTTATCCTTTAGTTGATGAAAACATTAAAATTGAAGTTAATCAATCAGAGCTTGAGTGGGATACATACCGTAGTGGTGGAGCTGGAGGGCAGAATGTAAATAAAGTAGAAACTGCAGTTCGATTACGACATCTTCCAACAGGAATTGTGATTGAAAATAGTGAGACAAGGAGTCAGTTAAAAAACAGAGACAACGCAATGCGCCTATTAAAATCTCAATTATACGAATTAGAGTTACGCAAACAACAAGATGAAAAAGACAAATTAGAGGGTGAAAAGCGTAAAATTGAGTGGGGTTCACAAATAAGAAATTACGTATTACATCCTTATAAATTAGTTAAAGATTTACGAACAGGCTACGAAACAGGGAATACTCAATCTGTTTTGGATGGTCACATAGACGAATTTATCAAATCGTATTTAATGGAATTCGGCAATTGATTAATAAAAAAAAACCTTCATAATTTCTTATGAAGGTTTTTTAAGATTGGCAGCGACCTACTCTCCCACAAACATGCAGTACCATCGGCGCAGGTAAGCTTAACTTCCGAGTTCGGAATGGGATCG
>JAQUBO010000009.1 GCA_028686735.1 Bacteroidales bacterium | reverse complement strand
TGTTGTGCTGACCATGAGTTTGGTCTACTACACCAGAAAACCCATAACGTTTTACAACAACTTGAAAACCTTTACCTTTTGAAGTTCCTATAACATCACACCACTCTCCTTCTCTGAAAATGTTTACTGTGATAAGGTCTCCTACCTCTGGATCACCAAGTTCTTCTCCTTTTTGAATTTGCCCAAACTCTTTAAATTCGGCTAATTTTCGTTTCGGAGTTGTACCGGCTTTCTCAAAGTGACCTTTCATTGCTTTGGTCGTATGCTTTTCCGTCTTCTCATCAAAAGCAATTTGAACCGCTTTGTAACCGTCAACCTCTTCGGTCTTAATTTGAGTTACAACGCAAGGTCCTGCTTCAATAACAGTGCATGGAATGTTTTTTCCCTCAACACTATAAATGGAAGTCATACCAACTTTTTTACCAATAATTCCTTGCATTTCTAATAAATTTAATAATTTAACTTGCTTTAATTTCTACATCTACACCACTAGGCAGTTCCAATTTCATCAGAGCGTCAATCGTTTTAGATGTCGTACTGTAAATGTCAAGCAAACGCTTGTATGAACTTAGTTCAAACTGCTCTCTTGCTTTTTTATTTACGAATGTAGCACGATTAACTGTAAAAATACGTTTGTGTGTTGGAAGTGGGATTGGCCCTCTTACAACAGCACCTGTTGTTTTTACTGTCTTCAGAATTTTCTCTGCTGATTTGTCAACCAAATTGTGGTCATAAGATTTCAGCTTGATTCTAATTTTCTGATTCATAATCCTTATATTATTATTAAAATATAAACTTTCTATTATTTACTAATTCTTCTTTTACTTCTTTAGGCACTGCTTCATAATGAGAAAACTCCATACTAAACAAAGCTCTACCTGAACTTAAAGACCTCAATGATGTTATATATCCAAACTGCTCTGCCAACGGAACTTTTGCTTTTAACACTCGATGTTGTACCTTAGAGTCCATAGCTAATATTACTGCTCTTCTACGATTTAAGTCTGCACTTATATCTCCCAAATACTCTTCAGGGGTAATAATCTCAAGCTTCATTATTGGCTCCAATAAGCATGACGATAATTTTTGAGATGCCTCTTTAAAACAAATTCCAGCGGCTATTTGAAAAGCAACCTCATCACTATCAACAGAATGAATAGCTCCATCATAAAGTTCTACTCTCATACCATGAATTGGATATCCTGCGATTGGACCATTTTGCATTGCCTCTTTAAAGCCTTTCTCGATGTATGGAATATATTCTTTTGGAATTGCTCCACCTTTTATATTATTAACAAACTCGAGTCCAGCAGCGTCAGAGTTTTCACTTTTGCCAATTCGCACAGCGATTTCTGCAAAGCGACCTTTACCTCCAGTTTGTTTTTTAAATACAGTTCTATTCTCAATTGTATCCAAGAACTGTTCTTTATAATTTACTTGTTGTTTGCCTTGATTAATTTTTAAGCCATACTCACGCACTAACCTATCAATAATAATTTCTAAATGCAACTCTCCCATCCCACTAATAAGTGTCTGTCCAGAGTTCTCATCATATCTTATAGTAAAACTAGGGTCTTCCTGTGCAAGTCGGTCAAGAGCATTTGTTAATTTTTCTAAATCGGCCTGATATTGGGCTTCAACTGCAATAGATATTACTGGCTCTGGAAACTGCATTTTATCAAGGACAATTGGTTTTTTCTCATCACAGAGTGTATCACCTGTTACAACATCTTTTAAACCTACAACAGCACATATATCGCCAGCTTCAACTTGCTCAATTTGTGTTTGTTTATTTGAATGCATATGAAAAATCCTTGAAATACGCTCTTTCTTCCCAGAACGAACATTGTAAATCATTTGACCACTTTTTATACTACCACTATAAACCCTCACATACAACAATTTACCAATAAACGAACTATCTGCAATTTTAAATACCATTGCTGAAAAAGGAGCATTAATATCAGGGCTACGAGATATTATCTCATCAGTTTTAGGGTCATGACCAGTTATTGCTTCAACATCTAATGGTGATGGAAGGTAATTACAGATGGCCTCTAATAATGGTTGTATCCCTTTATTTTTAAAAGCCGACCCACATAAAACAGGAACAAAATTTCCATTAATAACCATACTACGTAACAAGGACCTAAATTCTTCTACAGATATTTTGCTTCTATCTTCAAAAAATCTTTCAAGCATCTTATCGTCAGCTTCAATAACTGCTTCAATAAGCTTTTCGCGATATTTAAAGACTTTATCTTCCATATCCTTAGGAATATCTGTAACAAAAAACTTAGCTCCTAAAGTTTCGTCCTCTTCCCAAATATATGCTTTTTGCTCAATTAAATCAACCACACCAGAGAAACTATCTTCTGACCCAATAGGTAATTGAACAATAATAGGATTTGCACCAAGCCTTTCTTTCATCTGGGCTACGACACTAAAAAAATCGGCTCCAGATCTGTCCATTTTATTAACGAACGCAAGTCTTGGAACCTTATATCTATTTGCCTGAAGCCATACAGTTTCACTTTGTGGCTCGACACCTCCAACAGCACAAAAAACAGCTACAGCACCATCAAGGACACGTAGAGATCGTTCTACTTCGACAGTAAAATCAACATGTCCTGGAGTGTCTATAATATTAATTTTATACTTTTGGTTATTTGTCTGCCAGTATGTTGTAGTGGCAGCCGATGTAATAGTAATTCCTCTTTCTTGTTCTTGTTGCATCCAATCCATTGTGGCTGCACCGTCGTGAACTTCACCAATCTTATAATTTATACCCGTATAATACAATATACGCTCAGTAGTGGTGGTTTTCCCAGCATCAATATGAGCCATAATGCCAATATTTCGAGTATTTAAAAGATTGTCAATCATGTAATATCCTTAGAATCTAAAGTGTGAGAACGCTTTATTGGCGTCAGCCATTCTGTGAACTTCCTCTTTCTTTTTAAAAGCTCCACCTTCTTCATTATATGCAGCCATTATTTCAGCAGCTAATTTTTCAGACATCGAACGTCCACTACGTTTACGAGCATATAAAATCAACCATTTATTACCTACAGATATTTTTCTATCTGAACGAATTTCCATAGGAACCTGAAATGTTGCACCACCAATACGACGGCTCTTTACTTCAACAGCAGGAGTAATATTGTCTAAAGCTTTTCTCCATACTTCAAGAGGAGCAACTTCTGCATCTTTCATTTTATTTTCAATGATATCCATAGTTTCATAAAAAATCTTAAAAGATATAGATTTTTTACCGTCCCACATCATATCATTAACAAAACGAGTTACTCGGGCATCATTAAATTTAGGATCCGGTAATATCGTTCTTTTTTTTGGTTTCGTTTTTCTCATTTCTGAACGTAATTAATTATTTACTTTTTTACTTTTGGCTTTTTTGTTCCATATTTAGATCGTCTTTGAGTACGACCGTCAACTCCAGCAGTATCTAATGCACCACGAACTACGTGATAACGTACGCCAGGTAAATCTTTAACCCTACCACCTCTAATAAGCACTATTGAGTGCTCTTGAAGGTTGTGACCTTCACCAGGAATATAAGCGTTAACCTCTTTACCATTTGTCAATTTTACTCTCGCAACTTTTCTCATTGCCGAATTTGGCTTTTTAGGAGTTGTGGTATAAACTCTTGTGCAAACACCACGACGTTGCGGACATGAATCTAATGCAGGAGACTTACTCTTATCTACAGTAATAACCCTCCCTTTTCTTACTAATTGTTGTATCGTTGGCATAAAACCTATAAAATTTAAATTTCGACTTAATAAAATTTCGGACTGCAAAGGTAGATTTTTTTTTATTATTAACAATACTTGGAGGATATTTTTTTATTATTTTCTTATTTTAAATGCCTTTTTATTTGCTAATAGTCATATTTTCCCTCTAAACACTACATTTTAACAAATATATTAAAACATAATTATCACAAAAAAAACATTATTGTTAATAAGTTATTTGTAAATTTATAATTATTTCCTAAACTTATTATAGCTGTTTTTTAAAATAATAAGAAAATTTGTCCAGTAATATCACATAAAGGCACTATATTTGTAAAACATAACAAAATCAAAAAATATAAATTATGAGAAAAATATTTTATTTATTAATAGGTGTAAGTGCTTTAGGATACATTTTTCAATCATGCGACCCTAAAGATCCTCCAACAACAGAAAACACAATCGAAATCACAGGAGATATTACATCGCCAACACTATGGACAGCCAATAAAGTATATGTAATTAATACTACGGACTTTGCAATTGACAATACTACGCTCACTATTGAAGCCGGAACAGTAATAAAATTTAAAAATAACAATGTAGCAACTACAATATTAGGAGAGGGAAGAATTATTGCAAATGGAACCAGTACCTTACCTATCATCTTTACTTCATACAAAGATGACAACAATGGAGGTGATACAAATGGAGATGGCGGAAATACAATTCCCGCTGCTGGCGATTGGACAAATATCGACCTCAATGGCTCTACTGGGTCAATATTTACACATTGCAAATTTTTATACGGGGGTTATCATAACTCCTTACCAGCCCCCACTCTTAATTTGTCATCTGGGACTGAAGCAACAATAGATAATTGCACATTTGCTTTTAATACTGGAGGGCAAAACGGATATTTCTATATCGGAGCATTACACGCAGAGAGTGCAAGCAATGCAACAATTATTACAAATAACATCTTTTATAATAATAAATTGCCTCTAACAATTGCTGCCGAAATTAACATAAACAACTCAAACTCATTTAGTTATAATGACATTAGCAATAAATACAACGGAATATTTGTTACAGGCAATATTGATAAAAACACAGAATGGACAGAAAACAAAGTTGCTTTTGTAATAAGTTCTGACAACATGAATATAGGTATTGGCAAAAAGCTAACATTGGGAAACAATGTTGTATTAAAATTTGGTGAAGGGTCAACATTAAACTTATTGTCGGGCGAAACATCTTTAAATAATTATAATGGTGAAGGCGTTTATTACACTTCGTTAAAAGATGATGAACTTCTTGGCGACACAAATGGAGACGGAGCAGCTAGCTTACCCGCTGCTGCAGACTGGACAGGAATATTTATAGATGAATGGAAATCAACTGGCTATGCAGATTGGGCAAACATCTTATACAATGATCCAAATCCACCAGCAAAATAAAATTTGAGCCGAAAGGCTCTTTTTTTTATGCTTATTAGAAATCTAAAAAAATATAATTTATATCATTCAATATAATAATTACGGATAAAAAGCCTCTTCGATATGTTCGACATGAGTTTCGTCTTCACCAATAATAACAGAAATAATGTCAAAACGTGCTTCCATATCGAAATCTTTTTCAATAATATATTTCTCTGCTGCCTCGATTAAAAACTTCTGCTTTCTCCTATTAACAAACTCTTCAGGATTTCCCCAATAATCAGATGATCTGGTTTTTACCTCTACAAATATAATAATCCCTTCATAAAAAGCAATTATATCAATCTCCTTATGTTTATATCTCCACTTTCGAGCAAGTATGCGATATTTCTTTTCTTTCAAATAAGAGCATGCGAGTTCTTCGCCTTTTTCTCCAAGTGTATTATGTTCAGCCATAAAAAAATCCCGATTAAATTAAATTAACGGGATTAAAAATAGAAAAAATTATGAAAACTTCACTAATGTGCAACAATAAGTTTTACAGTCTTTTTAATTTTATTATTATCAAACAAGCGACAAAAGTAATACCCATTTTCCCAAGTACTACAATCTATATCAATTTTCTCTGCGTCAGAAAGGTTTACTTTCTTTACAAGCTTACCAAGTACATTATATATTTCCACAGTTTCAGTAGCACCAAAATTGCTACTTATAGTAAACATATCTGAAGCAGGGTTTGGAGCCACAGTTAAATTTACGGATTTAGTAAAATCAATTGCTGTAGATGTTGAATATGTAATTGTAAATGTAATAAAATCTGATTCATTATTGACATCATAAACTTTATATAAAACTGTAGTTACTCCTCCATTTGGTCCTTGAGTAAAAGAGAAATCCCCTCCTGACTGAGTAGTTTCACCAGCATTCAAAATAATATTTGGAGTTGACGATGACCACGGCATTCCACAACCACCATTACCTGATTCTGTAGGTGGATGACACATCAAATGTTGACTACCTTCAATTTGTGTTGTTTGTAACTCCATCTGCAGTTTCAAGGTTTTTTGAGCCCCTGAAATGTTTTTTATCGACCAATAATATACAACAGCGGGACCATCAATTGTAGTAGCTAAAGTAATACTTTGTCCATTAATAAGTTCTGAATCATTATTATAAACTTCAAATGATTGGGCAAAAGCAACAGAGCTATATAACCCCAACAAAAGACTTATAAGTAACATTTTTTTCATAATTAATTAATTTAAATTAATAATTTATGCAAAGTTACTAATAATTATGCACACCAGAACTCATTTACTATATGCTAAATATCATATTTATACGTAATCCGATATTTTTTTCTAATAATATCATAAAACAACCAGTATAAATTATTATTATAGATAAAATCAAATTAAGTAGTCAATGTAAAAGAAGTAGTTTTAGCTGCGAGCACTTTTAAACTCGATTCTTGCAGACAATAAGCAGAAGAATTTTTATTTTGATATTTTGCTACTAAACTGGTATAAAACAAATTACAAAGCAAACAATTATCAAAAAAACGACAAACCGAGACCCAATATCTAAAAAGCAAATTTGAAATACTATAAAACAGACAACTCCAGCCTAATACAAACTAGTAAAATATTTAAGATTTGTATAATTATGTCTTATTTATCAACAAAACACCAAATACGGCAGTTATTTTCATTAAATAATAAACTATGTTTGCAAACTGATACTTAAATACAATTAACAAAATTTATTACTTATGAAAAAATTATTTATTATTACTACTGCAATGCTTATCGGAGCTATTGCTATTGCACAAAACAAGACCACTACTCCAGTTTGCGAAAAGAACACAGCTAAATCAAGCAAAGCCATTTGGGCTGAAGTTGAAAACTACTTTAATGTTACTGACATAAATGGTAACACACACGACTTAGCTGCTTATTTAGATGCTGGAAAGACTGTTATTGTTGACCTGTCTGCTGTTTGGTGTGGCTATTGTTGGGATCTACATCAGTCTGGTGTATTTGATGACCTTCATAACAATTATGGTCCAGCTGGTAGTGATGAGCTTGTAGTTCTTTGGATTGACACCGATAACGCTTCAAGCGACGAACTCCATGGAATTGGCCCATCAACATATGGTGATTGGACAGTAAACGACACATGGCCAGTTCCTATAATCCAAAGCAGTACTCTAGCAAACTCATTCTCTGAGCTTCTTGGAAGTGGTATCCCACAAGTTTTCATGGTTTGCCCATCTGGCTACTATAAAGATGTTACAAACCAAACATGGACTAGTGCAGCCTCAGTTTATGCTCAGTTAGGATCATGTCCTGTATCAGGTGTTGTTCCAACTGCAGAAATATTAGGACCTTCGACTCTTCCTGTAAATACTGACGGAACTTTCCAATATTCTGGAGTTTCTGCTGATCCAATTACGGGCTATGCTTGGACATTTGAAGGTGGAAACCCTTCAGTTTCAACACAACAAACACAAATAGTGTCTTGGGATACTCCAGGAGAATATGAAATCACCCTAATTGCAACAAACGAAACTGGAGACAGCCCAACTGCAACAACTACGGTTACAATTGTTGAATGTCCTGCTATCACATCTTTCCCTTGGACAGAAGGATTTGAAGGAGCAACCTTTCCTCCTACATGCTGGATAATGCTTGACCAAGACGGAGATACACATAATTGGAACCAGTTCTCGACTGCTAATGGAACTGCTCATACTGGGAATTACTCTGCTATGAGTGCTTCTTACGACAATTCAGTCGGGGCTCTTCATCCTAACAATTATCTAATCACTCCACAAATTTCAATTCCGACTAATGGTGCAGTATTAACTTACTATGTTGCGGCACAAGACCCTAACTATGCACAAGAACATTATGAGATAATGGTATCTACAACTGGAACCAATGCTACAGACTTCACTTCAATCTTTGAAGAAACCTTACCGGCAGGAAGTTCAGCATGGAATCTAAAAACTGTACCTTTAAGCTCATATGCAAACCAAAACATACATGTCGCTTTTGTTCACAATGAAAGCACAGACGTATTTTCAATGAAAATTGATGATGTAACAATAGATGGAATCGTAAATATTGAAAGCGTAAATTCAAACACTTTTAGTGTATTTCCTAATCCTGCAACAGACTTAATTACTGTATCTAATGCTAAGAACACTAATATTACACTTTTAAATATGTTAGGAGAAGTAATTACCACAATCGAAAATGCAAATACAAATCAAACAATAGATATTAGTAATTTACCTGTAGGAAACTACATCATAAAAGTAAATCAAGAAGTTTTTAAAATTAACGTTTCAAGATAATTTATCTTAAAAGAGTCCGATAATCGGACTCTTTTATTTTTTTTACATTTTTGGTTTAATTCTTGTTATAATCAATTTTAATTATCTATTTTTGAAATTTATTAAAATAAAATTATGAAGAATACATTTTTAGTACTGATTATTGGGCTGCTTAGCATAAACTTATTCTCACAAGAGGTTCCACAAGTACAAATTAAAGATTTAAGTGGAAAAACGATAAACACAAAATCAATTATTGAAAACGATGGTAAACCAGTTTTAGTAAGCTTTTTTGCAACCTGGTGCAAACCTTGCATCAAAGAACTAAGTGCTTTTAATGATGAATATGAGGACTGGGCAGATGAAACAGGTGTTAAAATTATTGCTATTTCTACGGACAATGCACGCAGCAGCAGTTCAGTTGGTCCATTTGTAAATGCCAGAGGTTGGGAATTTGACGTTTTTCTTGATACCAACGGAGATTTTAAAAGAGCAATGAACGTAAACAATGTTCCTCACACATTCCTTTTAGACGGTAAAGGAAAGATAGTTTGGCAACATACATCATATCTCGAAGGCGACGAAGACCACACATTTGAAGTTATTCAAAAAGTAGCAAAAGGACAAGCAATAAAATAAATTTCATTCAGACATGAAAAAACTTACAATCTTTATCCTGTGTCTAATAAATGCAGGAGTTTTTTCTTTATATTCACAAGAGAACAACGGAGGACAAGTTACAGGTAATTTCCAAAGTGATGTACAGTATTACATCGAAGATAATCAAATTGGAGCCGTAGCTGTAGATGAAAGTATTCTAGTTAACTCATGGGCAAATTTTGCATACACTCAAGGCAAATTCTCTGCTGGTTTTAGATACGAAGGCTATTTAAATTCTTTATTAGGCTATCCTAACCAAGGGGGAATAAACGATGGAATAGGAATTCCTATTAAGTGGGCAATGTTTACGAACGATAATCTTGAAATTACCGTAGGAAATTACTACGAGCAATTTGGTAATGGCCTAATTTATAGATCCTACGAAGAAAAAACTTTAGGCGTTGATAATGCAATGATGGGCTTTCGAGTAAAATATACTGTTGCACCAGGCGTTTACCTTAAAGGTATAGTTGGGAAACAACGATACTATTGGGATTATGGCCCAGGTATTGTGAGAGGTTTTGATGGAGAGGTTCAGTTTAATGACCTTTTCAAATCCTTATCTGAAAGTAATTTTAGATTTGCAGCAGGAGGTAGTTTTGTAAGCAAATACCAAGAAGAAAGTAATCCAACATATAAGCTTCCTCAAAATGTAGGATCTGCAGCGGGAAGAATAAACATGTCATATAAGGGCATAAATATATCATCGGAATATGCTTACAAAATAAATGACCCAAGCCCTGAGAATAAATATATTTACAAACCAGGACAAGCGTTTTTAATAAACGCAACTTATTCTCAAAAAGGATTAGGCATTGTCCTTGGCACAAAATGGGTTGATAATATGTTATCTCGGTCAG
Source organism: Bacteroidales bacterium (assembly GCA_028686735.1). GTDB lineage: Bacteria > Bacteroidota > Bacteroidia > Bacteroidales > ML635J-15 > Bact-19. The sequence goes on along the minus strand of JAQUBO010000009.1, from coordinate 37,023 downwards.
ATAGAAATGCTAGCCTTTCTGATTTAACTTTAAATTTAATGCCTGAAATTTCAAAAAACCACACATACACATTACCTGCATTTTATCCTTATGCTAGCCAGCCGCTTGGAGAATTTGGAGTAAAAGCGAATGTGTTTTATAAAATCCCAAAAAAGACTGCTCTTGGTGGAAAATATGGAACAACAATTTCCCTTTATTATTCAAGAGTTCACGATATTGACAGAACACGAATTTCCGATACTATTCCTGTCTTTTCAGCAGGGACACTAGGTTACCAGTCTAATTTATTTTCTATTGGAAAAGAATTATTTTATCAAGATATGACTATTGAAATTTCAAAAAAATGGAATAAAAAATTCTATACAAATCTATCTTACGTAAACTTACTTTACAACTATAATCTTTTAAGAGGCGTTGCTGGATATGATAATGTTTATGCTCATATAGCAATTGCGGACATGACATACAAAATAAAAAGAGGCGTTGCTATCAGAGGTGAGTTTCAAGGTATGTTTACAGATCAAGATGATGGGAATTGGGGACTTGGTTTGATAGAACTAACAATCCCAAAATGGTTTTTTACTGTATTTGATAATTGGAATTACGGAAATCCTGATTCAAACAATCGGCCACATTACCTCAGTGTAGGTTTTGGTTATGTTAGCGGAGGAAACAGAATACAGTTATCCTACGGAAAACAAAGAGAAGGCGTAATGTGTATTGGTGGAGTTTGTAGAAACGTACCAGCATCTAACGGATTATCATTATCAATTTCAAGCACCTTTTAAAAACAGATAAGATGAAAACACGATTTTTATTATACACTGCAATAATAGTATTAGGGATATTACAATCCTGCGATGAAATAGAAGAACCGTACACTAAAGACGATGCGTTTATTTGGAATGGACGAAAATCGGTCATTTTTGATATTACTGGTCATACATGCGGAAATTGTCCTCGTGCACACGAAACTATCAACGAACTAGTAAAAAAATACGGAGATGCAGTTGTACCTATTGCAATTCACGGAACCTACTATGCAGTACCTGTTGAAACAGAAGACACTACAACTCCTTTCCACTATGATTTTAGAACAGATATTGGCGATTTTTTAACTGGACGTGGCGTCTCTACTGGATATTATGGCGAACTATATCTACCAACTGGAATGGTCAATTCATACGCAATTGAAGATTTAACAGGACAGAACAGTTGGGAAACAAAAATTGCTGAATACATTTCTCTTTACCCAGAATTTTTAATTGAAATTGAAGGCGAAAATAACATAGCAGACAGTTCACTAAATTGCTCTATTAAAATAACTACCAATAACGAGAGCTCTCGAAAATTATCGTTAACAGTTTTTGTTGTTGAAGACCATATTTTACAATGGCAAAAAGATTATGCAGCAACTCCACAAGATATTAAAGGCTACGAACATAATCATATTTTGAGAGCAGGGTTTAACGGGCCTTTTGGTGAAACGATTAAAGACAATAACAACTTAACAAGTGTGGGCGAAACAATTAACAAATCATACTCCATAAAACAAAACAAGAGCTGGATAATTAGTAATTGTCTGATTGTAGCATTTGTATATGATAATGATACAGAGGAAATTCTTCAGGCAGAAGTTTTTCCTTTTCAAAAATAAATGAAGTACTTTTTAAGCATATTGATTTTACTATTCTTATTCCTCAGTTCAAAATCACAATCTTTTTACGGAGGAATAATTGCTGGCACAACTATTTCACAAGTTGACGGAGACAATTACGGCGGATATCATAAAATATCTCCACTCGGCGGCGTTTTTGTAAGAAATACCTTTAATGATAAATGGGGAATGACTGCTGGCATTGAATATAAGCGTAAAGGTAGCAAAGAGGTTCAAAAAAATGATTACAACGAAATAACTCGACTGTACAATCTAAGCCTAGATTATATTGAAGTACCAATAATGCTATCTCGTAATATTAAAAAAATTGGCATTCCTAAATTTTTTCTGTTAAACATCCCTAATGATTTATATTTGTATTTTGGAATCTCATACTCATACCTCATCAATAGCAAAGAAGAAATAAATGGCAGTATAAACCCACTCGCAAAAGATTTTCATAACTACGAAATTGCAAACCATGTAGGACTAAATTACAGATTAAATCGAAACTGGTTAGTTTGCTGGAGATTCTCATACACCTTACCTCTACTGCCAATACGAGAGCATCCTGGAGGGCAGGCATTTTGGTTTAACCGAGGACAATATAATAACAATATGAGTTTTGCATTAAAATACGAGTTTTAATATAACTTTCCCAACTCAAATATATAAAATTATCATTTATCGCGAAACATTACTTTCAGTGAGGGGGTTAGCTTCGCTGATTATTTCGTAATTCGCTATTGTAATCCTGTGCTTCTGTATCATCACATCAACACATCTTTTCTCTATTCTTTACTTCGATTGTTCAAAATGAACCTACGATTCTGTTTTATTTATTCTACTTTTTTTGCGTCATTTGCGTATTCTTTGTGATTTTTGCGGTTAAGAGGTATTGGAATTTACCGCAATGTTTGCTAGATTTTTACAACGAACACAAGCTATTATTTTTATTCTTGACTACTTTTTTTCAGTCGGGTCAAAGTTTCTAAAACTATGGAGTCCGCCATCTGACGGATAAACTGTTTTCAAAACTACGCAAGCCTCGAACTCGAACATTCTGAACAAGACACTGACTGTATTGACAGACACTAATTATAATAAAAATGATGTGTTAAGCGTTGATAGTGGGAAATGACTTTGGAATAAAGTATTAAGTTTGTTTCATTTAAACAGGGTGTCATACAAATTTGTGATAAATTAGAGTTTCCTGTAGTTATTTATTTATGTGGTAAGCGAACTGACCACATTAACAGTTTGCAAAATTGAATAGTGATTTTGAAAACAAAATTGTTGATATTATTATTATTATTATGTATTAAAACTTTTAGCAACGAAAATCATACCGTTAGTGGGTATATTACAGATCTTGAAACAGGAGAAGAGTTAATTGGAGTTAATATAACAGTTAATTCAACTGGCTTAGGTACAACTTCAAATTCGTATGGATTTTATTCGCTAACTTTAAAAGAAGAAAATTATGTGTTAAATTTTAGCCTGCTTGGTTATTCTAATTATGAAATCGAGCTAAATCTCACAAACGATACATTAGTAAATATCAAACTTGAAAGGAGTGTTCTTATTTTAAATGAAGTAACTATTTCTGGAGAAAATTTAAAGGCGGTTGAAAGTAATTTTAAAACAATCTCAATTTATGAGATTAAAATGTTGCCTTCGGTATTTGGTGAACATGATATTATTAAAGCCATACAAATTGAACCTGGAGTTAAAAATATTGGAGACGGCTCATCGGGATTGTATATTAGAGGTGGTAACAAAGACCAAAACTATATATTAATTGATGAAGCTCCAGTTTATAACATTTCACACTTATATGGTTTCGTTTCGGTTTTTAATCCCGATATAGTGAAAGACGTAAAATTTTACAACACTGTGTTCCCCGCAAATTATGGCGGTAGAATATCATCTGTTATAGATACTAAAATGCAGGAAGGAAATCGAAATAAACTTTCAGTTTACGGTGGCCTTAGCATGTTAGCAGCCAGATTAACAGTAACATGTCCTTTAATTAAGGAAAAGTCATCTTGTTTAATCGCAGTAAGGAAAAGCTTTCTTGACCTGTTTTTAAAACCATCAGAGCAGATAAATATGGTTCCCTCATTTTATGATTTAAACTTTAAAGTGAATTATAAAATTAATGATAATAATCATTTGTATCTTTCTGCTTATCATGGGGCGGACTTTGTAAACACATTTCAAACCTTAAATAACAGGTGGAATAATACTACATCGACTTTCAGATGGAATCATATAATTAACAAAAAAACTTTTTTAAATACTACGGTCTTATATAGCAAATATAGTAACACATTCACATTAAATGACTCAAAAGAAAATGTAAAACCATACACTTGGAAGACAGGAGTTGAAGATATAAATGCCAAACTTGATTTTACGTGGTATATCAATCCTAAAAATACAATAAAATGTGGTCTAAATTCAATTCTTCACGATTATACTCCTGGGCAATCGACCAATCAAGAAAACAATAACTCCAACATGTCTGCCTTGGAATCTGGGGCTTATGTTTCTAATAAAATAATATTATTCGATATAATTGATGCTGAGTATGGCCTTAGATTTTCGATGTTTCAAAATATTGGAAATGCTAAATGGTATTCGTATGATGAAAACTATAGACCTATAAAACTTAATGTTGAAGATAAGGGCGTTTGGAATACGTATCAGAATATTGAACCAAGAGTAATTGTTAATATTAACAAAGAAAAAACAAATTCCTATAGACTTGCATATACAAGGGCGTCGCAATTTGTGCAGATACTTTCTAATAATTCGTATTCATATTCTGCCATGGAAACATGGATGCCATCTTCAGCCAATATCAAACCATTAATTAGCGATAATTTTTTGCTAAGTTATTTTTGGGATATCGAAAAAATAATGTTTTCAGCAACAGCTTATTACAGGTTAATTGACAATCAAATTGATTATGTTGATCATGCTAAACTAACAGACAATCCATATATTGATGGAGAAATTAGAAGTGGAAAAGCTAATGCCTATGGCCTTGAGTTTAACTTTTCGAAGAAAATAGGTAAAACAAAAGGTTCTGTAAGTTATGCTTTTTCTCGGGTTATATATACTATAAAAGGAGCAACATCTAGCGATACGTACCGTGCTCCTTATGATATTCCGCATGATATTAAAGTTCAGGTTGTCCATGAGTTCTCTGAAAAATTTAAGATGAGTGCGTTTTGGACTTTCACAAGTGGCAGACCTGCAACTTTTCCAATTGGTTATCAAACAGGTTTCCCATCCATTGGATTAGCCTATATGGGATGGACTCCACAAATACCTATTTACTCTGAACGAAATAGTGGGCAATTCCCCAATTATCATCGTTTGGATATTGCTGCTATTTTTGATTTTCCAGCTAAGAAAAACCTAAAGCATAGCCTTACTATTGGGGTGTATAATTTGTATGCTAAGCGAAATCCGTTGGGATATGAATTTAATAATAGAATTGATGATAAAGTGGCAGTCTTTCACTTTTTTAGAATAATTCCAAATTTTTCATACAGTTTTAAATTTAACTAGAATATTATGCAATTAAAATATAGCACTGGTTTAAATATAAGCTTAATCATTATATCGCTAATTTTCTTCGTCATTTCTTGCGAAGATCATTATTATGAAGATATTTCAAACATTACGAATAATCAAGGAGTAAATGCAGAAATTGTAATTAATGGAGGCATAACTTCCGAAATGAAATATCATGAAATTACTTTAACAAAACCGATATTACTATATGGACATAAAATTGATTCAATATCGGGTGCAATTGTAAAGTTAAAAATTGGAGAGAATTATTATGAATTTGTTGAAGAAGTTAATCATCCAAATATTATTGCACAAAATAAAAGAAAAGGGACTTATGTTTCACTTGACAGTATTAGAGGCACACCTGGAGATATTCACACCTTAATAGTTAATTATTTTGACAAAACTTATACTGCTTCTGATGTCATGCTTGAAGTTGTTCCTTTTGATTTTACTTCCATGGAATTGCCACATATAGTACCTGGTGGGGAATATGATTCTTTAGGAAATCTAGTGGGACCAACATACGAGCTAAAGATTTTTAATTTTGGTACTGAAAAAACAAATATTTTCAATTGGTATTTACGAGATACAATTCTTGAAATTGAAGATAGATTTAATTCAACACAGTATTTTTTCAGCACTGTTGACCAACAAGGTCTTTTGTCTGAAATGTATAGGGAGCTCTCCAATCGTCTGGAGGTACGGGCATCTAATAAAGTAAGTTTAGAAAAGCTTTCAATTTCTCAGCAATATGAAGAATATTTAATCGCTGTTTTAAAAGAGACATTCTGGAATAACAATTTGTTTTCGACTGTACCAGCAAATGTTCCAACAAACGTATCAGAAGGTGGTTTCGGGTATTTCTATGCATCAGATACTTATACGCAAACCATTTCAGGAAGTGAATTATTGCTACTGATCGAATCAAATGATTGAAATTTAGTAAAATATTAGTTTTAGACGCTTTAAAATTTTACGTTTGTTAATAGCAAGGCTTAGCACAATTGCAAACTTTTGCTTAAATAAAATATTAATGCGAACGATTCAGCAACAATGATAAACCTGAATTTACAGATCAAGAAATTATGACAATTTATTAATTTGCTGTACATGAAAAACAAGGGTCTAAAATAAAGCATATTCATTAATTTGCAAATGATTATTTAAAATCATGGTTTCTTAATCTTGTTAGCTAGTGTCTGTAATAACAAAGTTTACGAGCTTACTTCGACAAGCTCACTTCGACAAGCTCAGCACATCGCACTTCGACAAGCTCACTTCGACAAGCTTACTTCGACAAGCTCAGCACATCGCAGCACATCGCAGCACATCGCACTTCGACAGGCTATTAGTATTGCAAAATGACTTTTATGTTTTTAAAGATGCGTAATCATCGATTCCAGATAGATATTTTTGGGTAAACAAGATTTATTGCAATAAAGATTTCTTTGCAGAACTTGAAAAGAGCAAAAGGTTCTGTTATGCTAACACCAGTTAAATCTGTAAAAGCTCAAACAGAGCAAGAGAAACAACGAGATAGGGCATTTAATGATTTATATTCAAAAGCTGTATCAAAAGTGAGACAGCCCATTAAATATTTTTCAACTAGTTGATTGAAAAACAGATTTTCAAAGGGTAAGCAAAGTTAGATCAACTAACGGTTTGATGGTTCACATCTTTGGAAAATTATCTGCTGCACTTATTAACTTAATATTTTAATTTTTTATTTTGTAATAGTTATCGTTAACCCAGTTCCTTTTATTAAGCCTGCGTATGATAGTAGCTTTCGAATTACTATCAAGAAAAACTCTAGAATTATAAATGGGCTTAAAATAAGACCTAAAACAATTTGGACTAAAGGCCTTTTTATAAATTTTAAGAAATCAACTATGCTATATCTAAAAAATGGTAAGTAATAATCTGAGATTTGCAGTTGATGGTCTGGTATTCCACACTTTTTTACAATTTTAGCTATAGAGTTTTTACTGAAAGAATATAGATGTCTTGGAGGTTCGCAATGCCAAAACCGATGTTTAGTAACCGCCATTAATGAGTCAAAAAAAGAGTTTTCCTTTAAAGCATTTTTAAAATAAAACATTACAGATAGAGCAAAAACAAAACATGTCTCTGTATTGGAAGCTTGCGGCGTTTTAATAACCAGTTTTCCTCCTGACTCTAATGCTGAATATAAAACATTTGTAAACTCAATTGGGTTTTTGACATGCTCGATAACATTATCGCTCCAGATATAATCAAACTTTTTATCCTTTAAAGATGAATCGACAATAAATTCCAAATCATCCAAACCAAAGTTTTCTTTCACAAATAAAATCGATTCATTATCAATATCATAATAATATGAATCAAGTCCTAATTCTTTAGCTGCTGCAAAGGCTGTTCCAGTACCACCGCCATAATCTAAAAAACTCAATGATTTATTTTTTACAGAAGATTCTAAGCTAAAACATTTTTGTAATTCTTTAATGCGTTTTTTTACAGAAGCCTTTACCTTATTTAATTTTGGTTCGTCAAACAAAAAACCTTGATAATAACTCATTAATTCTTTATCAGACGGCAGTGGGAATGTATATAACACGCCACATTCGGCACATTTAAAAACATCAAAACCGTTTATTTTCAGTATTTTTTTAACCTTACTACTATTACAAATGCAGCATTCTTCCATAATAATTATTTGTGCAAAAATAAAAAAAACCAGATAAAACTAAAACTTTATCTAAATACTGAAAATCGAAAGTTTTAGCTGCGATGCAATGCGATACTAATAGCCTATCGAAGCAAGCTTATCGAACTCTGTAAATTACTTTGTTTTAAACACCCATTTCGTCTCTTTCTCAACAACATCAAACACATTAGCTTTTTCAAAAAACTTACGCTTATTATTCAAAACTGTTACTGTAGTATCTTTTTGAACATTATATTTCCTCACACCCTTTTCAAATTCAATTGTAAATTCCCAATCAAACATATAATTAATACTTTCCAAATCTTTATCTAAGTCAGTATCACCAGGCTCTTCGACAGGCATAGCGTGTCTAATAAAAGTTAATTTTCTCCCTTTTTTCTCAAAATAAGGAGGTTTGTCAATGGGCTCTAAATCCATATACGAAGAAAAAACAAGTCCTTTATTTAATGCGTCTATATTATCAAAATCGAACTGATAATACACTAGACCATTCTCTGCATCGTTAAGATATTTAATATTATTTATTCCTTTAATTTGTTTTAACTCACCTACAATATTATTAAGATACTCAACAAAATTATCATTCGTCATCATTAAAGAATCGTCAGCCTCTTCTCCATGCATATAAGCGACATAATCTGTAAAATCATAAGAGTATTTATAATTCCCAGAAAAGTCTTTATTAAAATATATTTCTTGTTTCATTACACAAGCAAATAACGAGAATATCAAAACTGCACATATAAATAAATTGAAAATTTTTTTCTTCATTATTATTTTGGATTTCATTAATAAAATGATTTAATTTGAAGTAAAGTTACAAAAAATAATGATATCCAATAATAATATATTAATTTAGCAAAAAAATTAAAGCAATGCCAACTAGCAGAATTCTAACATTAAATGAGGTAATTATTCAGAAGCAATCGGCTTTTCCTTATGCAAAAGGAGAATTGTCTCGATTACTAAGTCATATTGGTCTTGCAGCCAAAATTGTTAATAATAAAGTTAACAAAGCAGGTCTTGAGACTAGCATTATTGGAGCAACCGATTTAGTAAATATTCAAGGCGAAGCTCAACAAAAGTTAGACGCTTATGCTGATGAGATATTTATAAAAGCTTTACAGGCATCAGGGATTGTTTGTGGTATTGCATCTGAAGAAAATGATGAAATAATTATATTTGATGACGATTTATCTCTTGATGGCGACTATGTTATTTGCATTGACCCCCTTGATGGCAGTTCAAATATTGATGTAAACGTTTCGGTAGGAACCATATTTTCAATATTTCGTCGAATATCTCCTCATGGACAAAAAGTAACAAATGAAGATTTTCTACAGCCTGGCAACAAACAAGTAGCAGCAGGATATGTAATTTATGGTTCCTCAACTATGTTAGTTTATACAACAGGATTAGGAACCACAGGATTTACCTACGATCCTTCGATAGGTGAGTTTTGCATGTCGCATTATTATATGGTTACTCCAAAATCGGGTAAAATATATTCTATTAACGAAGGAAATTACGTGAACTTCCCACAAGGCGTAAAAAAATACATCAAATATTGTCAAGAAAATGATTCGGACACAAATCGACCATACACATCTCGTTATATAGGCTCATTAGTTGCAGATTTTCATAGAAACCTCTTAAAAGGTGGGATATATATTTATCCAAAAACAGCATCTGCGCCAAATGGGAAACTAAGACTATTATACGAATGTAATCCCATTGCATTTTTAGCCGAACAAGCTGGTGGCATGGCAACCGACGGCTACGGACATCGAATTATGGATCTAAAACCAACAAATATTCACCAAAGAGTTTCGTTTTTTACTGGCTCACGTAATATGGTTGAAAAAGCCGAAGAATTTATGCAAAATTGTGAAAATGAAGAATCTAAATAACTGCATCTCCTTCTTTTTTCTCTTATGCATCAATATACACGTTGCTGGTCAATTCTCAAAACCAATTATTATTACTGGATTAAGTAATACAGTAAATGAAACAAGTGGTCTTATTTTTCACAAATCTGAACTTTGGACTCACAACGACTCAGGAAACAAAGCCGTATTATATAGCATTGATACAGTAAGTGGAGATATTATCCGCAGCGTAGAAATAAAGAATGCTAATAATCGAGATTGGGAAGATTTATGTAAAGATCAAAAATATGCATATATAGGTGACTTTGGCAATAATTCTGGTAAGCGTGATGATCTTAAAATTTATAAAATTTCTTTATCAGACCTAAGCGATATAAATAAAACATCAATAAAAGCAGAAATAATAAATTTTACTTACGACAAAAACATATACCCACCAAAATTTACTAAAAAACATAATACGAACTTTGATTGCGAAGCGTTTATTGCCTACAAAGACAGCTTGTATTTGTTTTCAAAAAATTGGATAAACCAAAAAACATACCTATACGCACTCCCCAAGACTCCTGGAACATACACAGCAAATTTACGCGACAGTCTCGACTCTCAAGGTCTTATTTGCGGTGCAGACTACAACCCTAATACAAACACTATTGCACTAATAGGATATATTAAAGGGATACCAGCACCATCAATTATTCTAATTCTATATGACTATATTGACGATAACTTTTTCTCTGGAAAAACAATAAGATATGAAACCGAACTATCTGGGTATCAAACCGAGGCCATTGCTTTTAAAGACAATTACAACCTGTGGTTTACTAATGAGAAACTTCTTGCCAACAATCAAACTCTCTTCTCTATCAATATTCAATCTAAGAACGAAAACACAAATCAATTAAAATTACGTCCTTATTCTTTCGATACTAATATTTCAAATCAAGAACTACACATACATTTTGATTGTCCATCAAAAAAATGCAAAACTAAAATTAAATTATTTGACAAAAACGATAATAAACTTATTAAAAAAAATCTATTATTTAATAAAAGTAACAAAACACGAATAATTGACATCTCGGATCTTTCAAACGGGGATTATTCTATTCAAATCACATACAAAAACCATAAAATAACACATAGATTTGTAAATTAAAATAATAATTAAGATTATTTTAAGAAATCACTAAGCAATAAACAATTTTTTTTTGCATTTTTGTAGATATTAAAAAATAAATAATTTATAAATAACAACTTATGAAAAAACTATTATTATTAATCGCAAGTGCGATTTTATTTTTAGGAGTTTACGCCACTCCAGACGAGGGGATGTGGATTCCAAGTAAAATTGCAAAAATGAATTATGCTGACATGCAAAAATTAGGTTGCAAATTAACAGCCGAAGAAATATACAGCATAAACAACTCAAGTTTAAAAGATGCAATTTTTCAGCTACAAACAGAAGAGGGAATGGGGTTTTGCACAGGAGAAATTGTTAGTAAACAAGGACTATTATTTACCAACCACCACTGTGGTTATGAAGCAATTACTAAGTTAAGCACAACTGAGCATAACTATCTTGATGACGGTTTTTGGGCAAAAAATCTCGAAGAAGAAATTTCTGTTCCAGGAGTAAGAGTTACAAGAGTCGTTCAAATTGTTGATGTAACTGATCGCGTTTTAAAAGACATAAATGACCAAACAAGCGAAGCAGATCGCGAAAAGATAGTAGCAAAAATCATTAAAGAAATAGAAGCTGAAGCCCGAGAGGGGAACGATTATGAAGCAAGTGTTTCTGAAATGTATCAAGGAGGAGAATATTATTTATTTACCTACGAAGCATTTGGTGATGTTCGTTTTGTTGGAGCACCTCCTTCAGCAATTGGCAAATTTGGTGGCGACACCGACAATTGGATGTGGCCTCGTCATACTGGCGATTTTTCAATTTTTAGAGTGTATATGTCGCCCGATGGTAAACCAACAAAAGGTTTTAACAAAGACAATGTACCTTATATACCTTTACACTCATTACCAATCTCGATAAAAGGACTTAAAGAAGGAGATTTCTCAATGATTATGGGTTTTCCTGGACAAACAGAAAGATACCTAAGTTCTTATGGAATGAAATATAAAAGAGATTATTTTAATCCTACAATTGTAAATTTATTACATGCACAGCTAAAACCTCTAAAAGAGGAGATGGAAGCCAGCACAGAAGTAAAATTAGCTTATGCTGATAGCTATGCCGGAAATGCAAACGGGTGGAAACTATTTGATGGTGAAGCTACGACTTTAAGAAACACCGATGCAATTGCTCAAAAAGAAAAACTAGAAGCAGATTTTCAAAAATGGGTAAACAGTAATCCTGAGAGAACAAAAAAATACGGTGAAATACTCAACAATCTTAAAGAAAGTTACGAAGCTTTTGGACCAGCAACAAATGATATGATTTACCTCTCGGTAGGACTACTTCAAGCTGGAGAACACGTAATGAGCGTACAATCTTTTATGGGACTAAGTAGCTTACTAGAAGACTCTAAACAAAATGCGGATGCAATAAAAATGGCAACAGATAATCTAAAGGCTATATCAGAAGAAATGTTTGCCAAATATTTCCCCTCAACAGATAAAAAAGTATTTACTAATGTCTTAAAATACTATGTTGATAATGTCTCCATTGAAAAAAGAAGTCCGGTTTTCGAGGAATTTATCTTTAAAAATTATAAAGCAAAAACTGAACATGAGTCAATAGATAAGTTCATAAACGATGTTTTTGAAAACTCAATTTTTACTAACAAAACAAGAATGGATGAGTTTTTAACTAAGCCTAAAAAGAAAACTCTTGAGAAAGACCCTCTTTTTGGATATGTCAATTCAGTTTTTAGCAATATTTTCTCAATTCAGATGGCATACCTTGGAGCTATGGAAAACATTGATGTCAACGAAAGGTTATTTATTGAGGGCTTACGTGAGTTCCAAACAGACCGCATTTTTTATCCTGATGCAAACTCAACCCTAAGATTATCCTACGGAACCGTTAACAGTTATGACCCGCGTGATGCTGTTCATTACCATTACCTAACTTATGCAGAAGGGATACTCGAAAAGGAAGACCCTACTGATAGCGAGTTTATTGTTCCATCAGAACTAAAAACAAAAATTCTTAAAAAAGATTTTGGACAGTATGCTGACGAAACAGGTAAATTACCTATTTGTTTCCTAACAGATCATGATATTACAGGTGGAAACTCCGGTTCGCCAGTTATTAATGGAGAAGGGCATCTTATTGGTCTTGCTTTTGACGGAAACTGGGAATGGTTATGTAGTAACTTAATCTTTAGCACCGAACTTCAACGTACAATAAATGTTGATGCAAGATATGTTCTTTGGGTAATTGACGAATTATACGATGCTCAACACATAATGAACGAACTAGATGTTAGAAAATAAAATGTAAAATTCTAGCAGTATAGACTTTGTCAAACACATTAACACCACTACCCCACGAATTTTATCGTGTAGTAGTGGTGTTTTCTTTAAAATCCATCATTAAACATTTTAATAATTAACATAGTTTTTTTTAATATCTTTGCAGTCAATTAAAATTAAAAAAATGTCCGAAAATAATAAGAAACATAATAAAAAGACAGAGAACTCATTTGACAAGCGCAAAAGAGCATCTGCCAAAAAGACTAAAAAACCTTACAATAAGACAAGTCGCACAAAATCTGGCTCATCTAATCCGTCATTAAAAGGACAAAAAGAAAGCAAACAAGAAGGAATAAGATTAAATAAATATATTGCTAATGGAGGTATATGCTCGCGTCGTGAGGCAGATACATTTATTGCAACAGGTTTAGTTAGCATAAACGGAAAAATAGTTACCGAGCTTGGAGTACGAGTACTACCAGGAGACGAAGTTAAGTTTAATAATGAAAGAATTAAGCCCGAACAAAAAGTTTATATTCTCTTAAATAAACCCAAAGATTATGTATGCACACTTGACGACCCTGAAGGAAGAAAAACAGTTATTGACTTAATCAAAGGAGCCTGTAATCAAAGAGTTTATCCTGTTGGACGCTTAGACAGAAACACTACTGGACTTTTACTACTTACAAATGATGGCGAATTAACTAAAAAATTAACTCATCCATCACACAACAAAAAGAAAATATACCATGTCGAAATTGATAAACCAATAAGTCCTGAGCAATTACAAATGATTAAAGACGGTATAGAGCTCGAAGATGGATTAATTACTGCCGACTCTATTAGCTACGTCAATAATATTCCAACCGAAATTGGCATTGAGTTACACTCAGGACGTAACAGAATTGTTAGACGTATAATGGAGCATTTCGACTTAAACGTAAAACGATTAGATAGAGTTTATTTTGCTGGACTAACAAAATTAAATCTCCCTAGAGGTAAATGGAGATTTTTAACAGAAAAAGAAGTAATAAGACTTAAAGCTGGGATGTACGAATAAGCTATTAAAAACTTGAAGGCAGGATAAGTTTTAAGGTAAACACTGTTGCAAAACTCTAAATTACTGAACAAAACAATATCATCAAGGTTTTATCGTTAATAAAGTATTATTTTATTTTTGCAAAAATATTTTTTGATGAAGCGAATATTATCAATAATCATATCAACACTGACAATTGTAAGTCTGTCAGCGCAAACTGGCGGCGATAATACCTATGAGTTTTTGACTCTGCCTAATAGCTCTAGAATTGCAGCACTAGGCGGATATAATGTTTCGCACCATGACAATGATATAAACTTTGTACTTAGCAATCCTGGGTTATTACGCAATGAAATGCACAATCGAATGTCAATTAATTATATAAATTATCTCTCCGATATTAATTTTGGATATGTTTCGTATGCCTACGATTTAAAAGATATTGGAACTTTTGCAGCAGGGATACAATACATAAATTACGGGAATTTTCTACATACTGATGAAACAGGTGAAATATTAGGTCAATTTGTACCCTCTGAATATTCGTTCAACATTGCTTATGCTAATAATATTACCCCAAAAATTCACTATGGAGTTAATTTAAAAACGATTTACTCATCTTTTTACACACATTTCTCAGCAGGATTAGCTATAGATGCAGGATTAGCTTATGTCGATACAGCACATTTACTTTCTGCCGGATTAGTAGTAAAAAATTTAGGCTTTCAACTAAAACCCTATACTCCTAACAATAGAGAACCCTTACCATTAGACGTACAAATAGGAGTTACAAAAAAACTACGTCATGCTCCTTTTAGGTTTTCGTTAACAGCAATAGATTTATTAAATTGGAATTTAAAATATACAAGCGTCTTTTCAAACACATACCAGATTGATGAGAACACCGAAGAAAACTTTTTTAATAAATTGGGAAATATAGGTGATGAGTTTATCAGACACTTTGTTGTTGGAGCAGAAATAGTTCCACACCCAAATTTTTACATTGCATTAGGATACAATTACCGGCGTCGTACCGAATTGGCTATACAAACAATGCCTAAACTTGTAGGAATGTCAATAGGGTTTGGATTGCATCTGTCGAAATTTAACATTAGCTATGGCTTAGCTTCTTACCACCTTGCAGGAAGCTCAAATCATTTTACTCTTGGTATCAATCTTAATTCATTTTATAAAAACACAAAAAATTGATTTGGTTTAAGAGTATCTTTTTCTAATTTTGTAATTATTGACTTTAATTATCTAATAACCTCCTAATGGTCTTATGTGCAAAAATAATTAAAATTGCAGTTGATGGATATTCTTCGTGTGGGAAAAGTACATTAGCTCGTGATCTTGCAAAGAAATTAGGATATATTTATAT
This sequence comes from Bacteroidales bacterium, assembly GCA_028686735.1. Lineage (GTDB taxonomy): Bacteria > Bacteroidota > Bacteroidia > Bacteroidales > ML635J-15 > Bact-19. The sequence goes on along the minus strand of JAQUBO010000009.1, from coordinate 21,327 downwards.
TGATAGTGGTGCAATGTATCGGGCTGTAACATTGTTTGCTTTACAAAATAATTATATTGGGAAAGGCTTTTTCAACAAAAACGATTTAATCGCAAATCTTAACAGTATAACAATACAGTTTAAACCAGATAAGAATTTTAATCCTATCACTTATCTAAATAATAAAAATGTAGAAAAAGAAATTCGTCAAATTGCAGTATCATCTTATGTGAGCGAGGTAAGTGCAGTTGCGGAAGTAAGAGCCCGAATGGTAGCCCTACAGCGCTCATTAAGTGAGAACTGTGGAGTTGTTATGGACGGTCGGGATATTGGCACAGTAGTTTTTCCTGAAGCCGAATTAAAACTTTTTTTAACAGCCGCTATCGACATACGTGCACAACGCCGTTTTAATGAGTTAACACAACAAAATAATAATATAGATTTTGAAACGGTAAAACGAAACTTGATACAGCGCGACGATTATGACAAGTCACGTAAAACAAGTCCATTGCGTCAAGCAAAAGATGCAATACTTATCGACAACTCTAAACTAACTAAAACTGAGCAGCTGTCGATAGCTTTAAAACTGGCAAAAAAAGTAATAAATGAAAATTGAAATTGATAAATATGCTGGTTTTTGTTTTGGTGTTACTAAAGCAATTCAGAATGCTGAGAACCTTAGCAAAGAAGCTCAAGGCATTTATTGTCTTGGACAAATAGTACATAATGCGAAAGAAGAAGACCGTCTCAAAAAACTTGGGATGATAACTATAAATCACTCAAATATTAAAGAAATATCTAATAAAAAAATGCTGATTCGAGCACACGGTGAGCCACCAGCGACTTACAAATTAGCTAAAAGTAATAATGTAGAAATCATTGACGCAACTTGCCCAGTTGTATTAAATCTGCAAAAAAAGATTAAAGAAAAATATAACGAAAACCCAAATAATCAAATAGTTATATTTGGCAAAAAGGGACATGCCGAAGTAAATGGTCTAGTAGGGCAAACAAATGGCAAAGCCTTAGTTATCAGCAATATCAAAGAGGCTAACAATATTGATATCAATAAACCAGTATTTTTATTTTCACAAACAACCTCTAATTATCAAGAGTACTGTCGAATAGAGACATATTTAAAAGAAAAGTCTATTTCAACTTATGGCAATATCGACAATATAACAGTTTTTCAAACAATTTGTCCTAGCGTAAAAAACAGGATCCCACGATTAAGAGAGTTTTGTCAAAACAAAGAATTAATATTATTTGTTAGTGATTACAACTCCAGCAACGGGAACATGCTGTTTGAAGTATGTAAAAACGCTAATTCCCAGAGTTATTTCGTAACATCACCTGATGAGTTAGAAAAAAAATGGTTTAAAAACAAAACTTCGGTGGGGATAAGCGGAGCAACATCAACTCCTTTATGGTTAATGGAGCAAGTCAAAAAAAAGGCAAACACTTTAGTTTAAATATTTTTATAAAACAAAACAATTTTATAAAAATACCGTAAACACTACAATTAAAATATAAAAATAATTTAAAAAGTAATACAAAAATGGCTAAAATACAAAAAATAGCAATTCTAACCTCTGGTGGAGACTCTCCTGGAATGAACGCAGCAATAAGAGCGGTAGTGCGAAAAGCTCTATTCGAAAACATTAAAGTTATGGGCGTTTTACGTGGTTATGAAGGATTAATAAAAGACGAATTTATCAGCTTAAACTCAAAATCAGTTGGAAATATTATTCAACGTGGTGGAACTATTCTTAAGACAGCCCGCAGCGAAAGGTTTTTGACACCCGAAGGCCGTGTTATAGCTTATGAAAACCTATCAAAAAACAAGTGTGATGCATTAGTTGTTATAGGTGGAGACGGAACTTTTAAAGGAGCTAGAATATTTAGCGAAGAGCACAATATCCCTATTGTTGGAATACCAGGTACTATTGACAACGATTTATATGGAACTGATATGACTATTGGATTTGATACAGCATTAAATACTGTCATCGACGCCGTTGATAAAATACGTGATACAGCAGCCTCACACGAAAGAATTTTCTTTGTTGAAGTTATGGGACGTGATGCAGGTTTTATTGCCTTACGTAGCGGTATTGCTTGCGGAGCAGAAGCCGTTTTAGTTCCAGAAGTACAAACAAATTTAAAAGATTTACATAATCATCTAACAAATTGTATGTCGAAAAAGAAAACATCCTCAATTATTCTTGTTGCTGAAGGAGACGATGCGGGAGGAGCGTTTAGTATTAAAAAAGAAATGGAAAAATATGGAGGCGAATTTGATATGAAAGTTACTGTATTAGGACATATACAAAGAGGTGGACCGCCATCAGCGTATGATAGATATATTGCTACTAAACTTGGGGTTGCAGCGGTAGTGTCATTACTTGATGATCAAAGAAGCATAATGGTAGGAATGTTACACCGTAAGGTCGTGAATGTACCGTTTAATCAAACTATCAAGCATCATAAACATATAGACCAAGAATTACTCGATATGGTAGATATTTTAAATACATAAACACTAATTATGTCGGAATACAGATTTGCCGAAATACTATTACCCATTCCTCTGCATCAAACATTTACATATAGTATCCCCACAGAGATTAAAGAAAAAATTACTAGAGGAGCTAGAGTTACTGTAAATTTTGGTAAACGAAAACTATATACCGGAATTGTAATTTCTGTACATAATAATATTCCAGATTTCGAAGCAAAAAATATCGAAGACTATTATGAAGATCAAGAGTTTGTTACAGAACATCAACTACAATTATGGAAATGGATATCTGAGTACTACTGCTGTTCTCAAGGCGATGTTCTAAACGCAGCAGTGCCTTCGGCATTAATACCATCAAGCCAATCTGGATTTTATTACGATGATATAAATAATTTTACTGGAAAACTTAACGACGCAGAAAATAAAATTATTGCATTTATGCAAAATGCAAAAACATCTGATTTAAATAAAATTGCAGAAGCTACAAATATCAAAAACCCAATGCGTCAATTACAATCTCTGCAGCAAAAAGGGATAATTAACATAAATCAAAATATCTACAAAAAATATAAGCCCGTTTACAAGAACTATATTGTCTTTAAAAATGATTTTCTTGAAAATAATGCAGAGGAATACGAAAGAATAAACAAAAAAGGAAGCAGGCAAAAAGATATTATTGATTTCTTAAATAATGAATTATCAAATTCAAAACAAAATAAAATTGAGTTTGAAGAAAGCGAAATAATTAAAACGCTATCTGTAAGTAAACCAAGCATTGTAGGTTTAGAAAAAAAAGGGCTTATCTCAACCGAAAAACGCGAAGTTAGCAGAATTGAACAATTTGATATCCCAAAAACGACAAGTCCTAATTTAAGCGAAGCCCAGCAAATAGCCTATAATTCTACAAAAGAGGGGATCCGCAAGAAAAAACCAGTTTTACTACATGGAATAACATCAAGCGGTAAAACAGAAATTTACATCAAACTCATCGAAGACGTTATAGCTAATGGCAAACAAGCACTATACATGCTGCCCGAAATAGCTTTAACAGTTCAAATGATATTGCGTTTAAGAAAACATTTTGGAGATAAGATAGGTGTTTTTCACAGTAAATATTCGCTTAACAGTCGAAGCGAAATATATCAAAAATTATTAAAAAAAGAATATAATGTAATCTTAGGAGTTCGATCGTCAATATTTTTACCATTTAAAGATTTGGGAATAATAATAGTTGATGAAGAGCACGAAAGCTCTTATAAACAACAAAACCCTGATCCAAGATATAATGCACGGGATATAGCAATTGTTTTAAGCAATATTCATAAATGCTCTGTAGTTTTAGGCTCTGCAACACCATCAATCGAGTCGTACAATAATGCAAAAACAGGTAAATATAAACTTGTTGAGCTAAATACAAGATTTGGTGATGTCGCTTTACCAGAAATCTCAATTATTGACATTAAAGACGGATATCGGCGTAAAATTATGAAAGGGCATTTTCATCCTGATTTATTAAATAGTGTTGAGACAAGTTTAGAAAAAAAAGAACAAGTAATACTTTTTCAAAACCGCAGAGGCTATGCTCCATACTTAGAATGTAAAGATTGTGCTTGGGTACCACATTGTAACTCTTGCAATGTAAGCCTTACCTATCACAAGTTTGGAAATTCGTTAACATGCCATTATTGTGGAGAGAAATCAGGTATGGTCTATACTTGTAAATCATGCGGAAGCACAAATCTAACAACAAAAGGTCTTGGTACAGAGCAAATTGAAGATGAAATCACTAATCTTTTCCCAGAAGCACGAGTTGCTCGCCTTGATTTTGATACTGCTAAAACCAACAAATCCTATGAGAGAATATTTAAAGATTTTGCAAATTACAATACCGACATACTTGTTGGCACACAAATGATTACTAAGGGACTTGATTTTGAGAGACTCAGTTTGGTAGGTATTTTAAATGCAGATAATATGCTTAATTTTCCTGATTTTAGAGCATTTGAAAAAGCTTATCAATTGCTTGCTCAAGTTAGCGGACGAGCTGGACGAAGGAAAAAACAAGGCAAGGTACTTATTCAAACATTTACACCCTCCCATCCAATATTAACACAAGTTTTAAATAACGATTATATATCCATGTTTAACGACCAACTAAATGAAAGATCAGCCTTTCGTTATCCCCCTCATTGGAGCTTCATAATCATAAAACTTAAAAACAAAGACAAACAAAAAGTATATGCGGCTGCTAATACATTAGCAAATAATCTTAAGTTAAATCTCTACGAAAGAGTAAAGGGTCCTGAAGAACCACTGATTAATCGCATAAAAAATTACTATATTCTCAATATTCATATACGATTTGAAAAGAAAATTTCATCAGCAAAAATCAAATCATTTATCATTAATCAAATTAACAGTGTTAAAGATAATAAAGAATTAAGCTCAACAAGTTTTGAAATAGACGTTGACCCCATTTAATAATATTAGAGTACTATGACATCAAATAAACTAAAAATACCAACATTTATCATAATCTCAATTATTTTAGCACTTGCATCTTGTAAAAAAAGTGTAAACAGAAATGTGGAATGTGATAATGTTGAAGAACTTATTTTATCAACCGACTTTTCTAATTGCGAAATTTATGAATTCACAAAGAAAAGTGATAAGATCCAAAGTACAGACACAACACTGGCGAATGGTTCAATTTGGGATGAATTACAATCACATCATTGCATAGGAGATTTTCACATTAGTTACGAAGACGGTATGCGAGACCAAAGGTATGCCGAAATTTGCAAAGACCCAGCAAACGCAGAAAATGACATACTCAAGTTTAAGATTATTGAACCACATATACGAGAAGGGACGCACAAAAAAGGGCGAGTTCAGGCAAATTTTCACAATAATCAATGCATCAAAGAATACTATCAAACAGTACGCCTTTATCTTCATCCTGACATTGCATTTCTAAAGCAGTGGGAAGAGCAAGTACACTGGTTATCATTATTCGAATTTTGGAACAATGCTAATTGGACTAGAGAACAAAACCCTTTTCGAGTAACAATAAATCTCATAAAAAATAAAAACGGATCTACCGAAAACATGTATTTTGCAGCAAAAGGAGATAGAGATATAGTCTTAGGAGGCTGGGATCCTATTTGGTACGAAACTGCAGAAAGTTTTCCTGTTCCGTTTGGAGTATGGATGGAAATTGAAATGTATTTACTTGAGGGAGACAAGAACACAGGTCGTTTTTATATGGCTATTACTACTGAAAACGAAGAAAAAACAGTTTTATTCGATGTCTATAACACCACACAACATCCAAAAGAAAAATATCCCGATGGCTATACTCACATAAATGCTTTAAAACTTTACACTAGTGATAAAGTCATAAATTACATGAAAGATAACAATAAAAAACTCGAAATATACTGGGACGATTGGACTGTATATAAAGCAAAAAAACCTTTGTAGGTAGTTTTGCAAAAGATCTTAGTTTAACCCGCATTATTACCTTCGGTGAGGGCTAAAGCCGTTCACCGCTTTTAATGGAAAACGGAAGTAAATGTCAGATTGTCAGACATTTGTATTGAATGTTTAAAGTTATTAACATACCCAGTTTTGGGTGTTAGTTGGCTTATAATAGGTTGTTAGTCAGTGGTTTGGCAAGGTGTTTATGGTTTTATTATTAGCCAAATTTTGAGAAAGCTTACAATTATCTTTGTGCATCTGCTTCGTTGCGAAACTCTTGATCCTTTAGCTCACGAACACCATTAAAATAATAAATTTTTGTGAATAAAGCCTTGTCTTTGACGCTTTCTTACCTGTCTGCCGACAAGCAGGTCAAAGACACAAAAAGTGGTAGTTTTAGCTGCGCTGCGATGTGCTGCGATGTGCTGCGATGTGCTGAGCTTGTCGAAGTAAGCTTGTCGAAGTGAGCTTGTCGAAGTAAGCTCGTAAACTCGGTTCTTGCGGGCACTATATAAGTACATCTTGATAAAAACCTAACTTTAGACTATAAAGAATTAAGACACAATATTAGGATGTTTTTATGAACTTTCATTAATTTGTAAAAGAATTATGGAGTAATAGTTTATAATCTTTATATATTTGTAAGTTCTTTAAATTTAATTAAATAACATAAAATTAACTAACATGGAAAATAACAAAAACATAATAAAACCTGATTATATATTTGAAGTAAGTTGGGAAATATGCAACAAAGTTGGTGGAATTCATACTGTCTTGTCAACAAAATCCAAAACACTGTCAAAGAATTGTAAGGAACTTATCTTTATTGGACCTGACTTATGGCGTGATACGAATGATTATCCAGAATTTATTGAAGACAATTCATTATTTACAGATTGGCATCGTAAAGCCGACTCCGAAGGAATTAGGATCCGTACTGGTCGTTGGAATATACCTGGAAAACCAAAAGTATTACTTGTAGATTTTTCTGGTTATATAAGTCAAAAAGATAATATATTAATTAAATTTTGGGAAGATTATCAACTCGACTCCTTAACAGGTCAATGGGACTATATTGAGCCGGCACTTTTTGGTTATGCAACAGGAAAAGTAATTGAGAGTTTTGTAGATTTTAACCTTTCAGTTCATGAAAAAACCATTGCTCACTTTCACGAGTGGATGACAGGAACAGGTGCTTTATATTTGAAGACAAATACGCCACAAATCGCAACTGTTTTCACAACGCACGCAACAGCTGTTGGTCGCAGTATTGCAGGTAATCGCTGGCCATTATACAAAAATCTCGAAACTTACAACGGCGATCTTGTTGCAAGAGACTTAAACATAACAGCAAAACAAAGTCTCGAAAAAACATCAGCTCATAATGCAGACGTATTTACAACTGTAAGTGAAATTACAGCTAACGAGTGTTTGCATTTACTTGAGAAAAAAGTTGATATTATTACACCAAATGGATTTGAAAATGACTTTGTCCCTAAAACCGAAGACTATAAGCAAAAACGTTTACTTGCTCGTAAAAGATTACTTGGGGCCGCTGAACTCTTACATAATTATAAATACAATAAAGAACCTATAATTGTTGCAACATCTGGCCGATATGAATTTCACAATAAAGGATACGATCTTTTTATCGATGCCCTTGGACAACTCAATAAAAACAAAGATTCACAAGAAGAAATTCTTGCTTTCATTCTTGTTCCTGGAAACAATTATGGGCCAGTAAAGTCTCTATGCAACAAACTAAATAACATTGAGGACGAAACCCCTTTAGAGAATAACATATTAACACACAACCTTCATGACGCTGATTATGACCCCATTATTGAACGTATCCGCCAAAATGAATTATTTAATCGTCCTGAAGATAAAGTAAAAGTTATATTTGTTCCATCATACCTTAATGGGTCTGACGGAATTTTTAATTTAAAATACTACGACATACTACCAGGTATCGACCTTACAACTTTTGGCTCATATTATGAGCCTTGGGGTTATACACCGCTAGAGTCTATAGCTTTCGGGATACCAACAATTACAACAAACCTTGCAGGATTTGGAAAATGGATGCAAACAGAACTTTCAGAAAATGATAAATCTGTTACTATTATCGAACGCAATGAGGATAATAGCAAAGAGGTAATAAATAATATTGCTGCCTCAATCGAAAGTTTTGCTCGCTCCACTGACGCCGACAAAACCAATCTAAGACAAGCAGCTTTGAAAGCGGCAGAAAAAGCTCTTTGGACAAACTTAATTGATGAATACCTAACCGCCTATACAATCGCCCTAAACAAAGTTAGCGATCGCCATGATGAAATTATCAGTATGCCCAAAACGAGACCCTCTGTAAGTACATTAAATGCAGAAGCAAAAACTCCTTTATGGCGAAAATTTGAGATTCAGACAATCTTACCCAAAAGATTTAATTGTCTTATAACTCTCTCATTAAACCAATGGTGGATATGGAATTACAATGCAAGTCAAATGTTTAAATATATCAATCCTGCACTTTGGCGCCAACATTCTTATAATCCAGTTACTTTTCTCGAAGATGTCCCATTATCAAGAATGACAGAGCTCGAATCAGATACATTTTTTACGAATTTATATGATCAGGTTTGCAATGATTTTTCAAAATATATGGAAGTTGCAAATCAAAAAACTTCACCAAAAATAGCATATTTTAGCATGGAGTATGGGCTTAACGACAATATCAAAATATTTAGTGGCGGATTAGGTATTCTTGCTGGCGACTATCTTAAAGAAGCAAGTGATACAAACACAGATATTGTGGGAATTGGCTTAATGTACAGATTTGGATATTTTAAACAAAAAATTACTATACACGGAGAACAACATGCCGAATATATCCCACAAAACTTTGATAAAATGGCTATTCTGCCTGTGCGTGATGAGGATGGTGCACAAATAAAAATTATGGTTCATTTCCCAGGACGTAATGTATATGCTAAGATTTGGGAAGTAAAGATAGGACGCATTTCGCTTTATCTCTTAGATACTGATGTTGAGGAAAATCAAGAGCAAGATAAATACATAACCTCACAGCTTTATGGTGGAGATCTTGAGTTCCGATTTAAACAAGAAATGATTCTTGGCATTGGTGGAATTAGAGCCTTACAAGCCATGGGCATCCGCCCTAATATTTACCATTGTAACGAAGGACACGCAGCGTTTATAGGTCTCGAAAGACTAAGAATACTAAGAACAAAACGAAATCTAAAATTTAATGAAGCACTTGAAATAATCAGAGCATCTACACTGTTTACTACTCACACTCCTGTTCCAGCAGGACACGATAAGTTTGACGAAGACTTAATGCGAGTATATATGTCGCATTATCCCGAAAGATTAAAAATATCTTGGAACGAAATGATGAAATTAGGTCGGCTTAATCCTCAAGATAAATTCTCTATGAGTTATCTTGCCGCAAATGTTTCACAAGAAGTTAATGGAGTTTCAAAATTACATGGACAAGTCTCAAAAGAAATGTTTGCTGATCTATGGGAAGGATATTTCGCCGAAGAAAACCATGTTAATTATGTTACTAATGGCGTACACTATCAATCATGGACAGCAAAAAAATGGAAATTATTATATGAAAAAACTTTTGGCAAGGAATTTTTAAGCGACCTTTCAAATCCGCAACACTGGGCTAAAATTAATAATGTTGATGATGAGACAATTTGGAAAATCCGACAAGAACAAAGAGCAAAACTTGTTACTTACGTCAAAGACAAAGTAAAAGATAGCTGGATAAGAAGATACGAAGACCCCAAAAACATTGTTGATATTCTTGAAAACATTGATAATAATGTTTTAACAATTGGCTTTGCTCGTAGATTTGCAACTTACAAACGAGGTGATTTATTATTCCGTAATTTAGACAGACTCTCAAGAATTTTAAACAACAAAGAAATGCCAGTTCAGATATTGTTTGCTGGTAAAGCACACCCAAACGACAAAGCTGGACAGAAATTAATACAACGGATTATTGAAATCTCAAAACGTCATGCATTCTTAGGGAAAATTATTTTTATCGAAGATTACGACATCCGATTAGCAAAGAAACTTGTTCAAGGAGTTGATATTTGGTTAAACACTCCAACCAGACCACAAGAAGCCTCTGGCACAAGCGGAATGAAAGCAGTGATGAATGGGGGATTGCATTTTAGCGTTCTTGATGGTTGGTGGGTTGAAGGTTATCGCCCAGGAGCAGGTTGGGCCTTATCAGCAGAAAGAGTTTACGAAAATCAAGAATTCCAAAACGAACTCGATACTCAAACAATTTATCATTTACTAGAAAATGAAATTATACCTTTATTCTATAAACGTGATGAAAATGGTATCCCACACGATTGGATACAATACATCAAAAAATCTATCGCAGAAATAGCTCCGCAGTTTACAACCAAACGTATGATAGACGATTATAAAGATAAATTCTATAATAAACTTTATAAACAATCTATTGACATAAAGAAAAACGATTATGCGGCTGCGATAGAAATTGCTGAGTGGAAACAAAATGTAAAACGAGCTTGGGATAAGTTAACTATCGTTAGTGCAAAATTTCCAGATTACGAACAAACTCCTATGAACATAAAAGAAAGCTTTATTGGAGAAATTGAAATAGACCTTAAACAATTATCCCCCGATGATGTTGGTGTCGAAATAGTTATTACAAATGCCATCAAAAACGGAGCTACACATATATACCAAAAATACAAAGCTAATCTCATAAGTGTTGAAAATAAAATTGCAAAATACACTGTCAAGGGAGCTGCACAAAAACCAGGGTTTTATAATTATGCAATCAGAATTTATGCTAAAAATGACCTGCTACCTTATCAACACGACTCGGGGTTTGTAATGTGGGGATAATGTTTTACAGTTTATTTTTGCTTTTATATTCGAGGAAATAATTATCTGTGGATTGCTTTCATTCGCTCAGATTTTGCCCACAATATAAGTAATAATGTGGGTTATTAAGGAGCAGTGAGTTTTTATCAAAACGAAATCGCTATTGCATAATTGTTTTCCTAAGATAACTCAAAAATAGAAACAAAAAACATATTAATAATCACGTTTAAGCCAAATTTATTAAACAAAAATTACGATATTTGGCCATTATTTTTTTTATATGAATATAAAAACTAGAATTTTATTAACAGGTGCCTCTGGAACTGTTGGATTTGAAATATTAAAACAATTACATACACAAAAAGACAAGTATGAAATTACCATTTTTGATTTAGATAATTCTAAAACTAAAAAGAAATTTGCTAAGTTTAAAAAAGATATACAAATCCAATACGGTGATATTTCAAAATATGAGGATATTGCAAAAGTATGTTACAATAAAGATTTTGTTATTCATATTGCGGCTTTAATACCTCCAATAGCTGATGACGAACCTGAGTTAGCACACAAAATAAACACAATTGGAACTGCAAATCTTGTAAGGAATCTTGAAGAAAAATCTCCAAATGCCTTTTTTGTATATAGCTCTTCAATATCAGTTTATGGCGACAGATTGATAGATCCAGAAATTTATATTAACGATCCTCTTTTACCTAGTGTGGGCGATGAATATGCAGGAACCAAAATTGCGGCTGAAGAAATAATTAAATCCAGCAAATTACAATGGAGTATTTTTAGGCTAACAGCGATAATGGGAGGACATAAAATTTCTAAATTGATGTTTCACATGCCTTTAAATACGCAGATGGAAATCTGTTCTCCTGCCGATACAGCAAGGGCTTTTGTAAATGCAAGTGAGAACAAAGAAAAGCTTGCGGGCAAAATTTTTAATCTTGGTGGTGGTAAAGATTGTCGTTGCACTTATTTAGAGTTTCTTACAAAGTCGTTTGAGATATTTGGTCTGGGGGAAGTTAACTTCCCCGACAATACTTTTGCTGAACATAATTTTCATTGTGGAAACTATGCTGATGGAGACGATTTAGAAAATATAATAAAATTCAGAAAAGATAACCTAGAGTCTTATTTCTTACACGAAAAAAGTAAAGTTACAGATATCCAACGAGCAATTACAAAATGTGTAAAATCGATCATAAAGGACCGCTTAATTAAACAATCAGAACCGCTCGAAGCAATTAATAAAGATGATGCTAAAATGTTAGACCGTTTTTTTAAAAATAAACCAAAATGAGACATAAAGTACAAAACGTATTTATCGCAGGAGGAACAGGGTTTCTCGGTTATTATTCAGCTTTGCTTTTTTTAGAGCAAGGCGTTTCGGTCTCTACTATTGCCTTAGACGAAGATATTGGAGAAGACGATTGGTTTCCAAAAGAAATTTCAAAAACTTATGGAGATTTATTTAAAATGTCGGAAGATGAGATATTCTTATTGCTTAAAGGACAAAATTATGACACTTTTGTCTATGGACTTGGTCCTGATGAGAGAATAACGCCAAAAGCTCCTGCTTACGAATTTTTCCATGAGAAACTTGTGGTGCAATGTTTAAAAATATGCAGGGCAGCCAAAAGAGCTGGTATAAAACGCTGTATCATTATGAATTCTTATTTTTCTCATTTTGACAAAATCAAAAATGGAAAATTAGCAAAAACTCATCCATACATAAGAGCCAGAGTAGAGCAAGCCGAGACAATAATTGAAATCGGCAGTCAAGGTGTTTTTGATGTAATGATAATGGAATTACCATATATTTTTGGAGAAATGCATGGTCGGATGCCAATTTGGAAAGATGTTTTTGTTGAAAGATTTAAAAATCTACCAGCAATTTATTTCCCCGATGGTGGTACAACAGCAATTCATGTTACTGGAGTAGCCGAATACATTGTTGCAGCTGCTTATAATGGCAAAAATGATGGAAGATATCCTGTTGCAGATGTTAATATGAAATATCGTGATATGATTCGCTTTATGCTGGCGGAGGCTGGATTTCCTAAAAAATTTAAAAAACTCCCAAGATTTATTAGCTATTTAACAGGATTGGCTGTTATGAGAAAGGAAAAAAAACAAGGACTACAAAGCGGATTAAATCTTGCAAAAGCAATGACAGGTATTTTAGCCGAAGATTTTTTTATTAATCCTACTAAAACTCGCCAAAAATTAAAATTTGACGAATTAGGATTCTCTGGTGGAAAAGACGTTTGGGAAGGAATAAGCGAGGCTATGCAAAAAGCTTATCCTCACAAAAAAAACCAATAAGCTAGAAACAATAAAATTTACTCATTATATATAATTTACTAGCAACAATATTTTCTTTTAATTCCTCAAAATCGTATTCGGGTTTAGCAATAAAAAGGTCGCCTTCAACTGTTTCGAGTTTTTCCTTAGTTGCTTTAATTGCATATTCAGATTGTTGTACACCTTATAACGTCCTTCTATAAAAATAACGCCATCTAATTATTGCAATTTTAATAGCTTTAACACCTTTGGTTTTAAGTTTTTTCAGTCTTTAATACAACGCACAGAGTAAGCGTTCGCACGATTATCACTGTGTGTATTAGCACTACTACTATTGAAGTAGAGTAGTGTTACTTCGACACCAACTACATTATTCGACCAATAATAACCTCGGGCACCACTATTGTGTATCAATCCATTGTTGCTAATGCGGTAGCCTGCCACGGGCAACTTAAGAGGTGAGGAAAAGGCCCCAGCTGAATTATTACTGCCCCAGCTTGTGCGCTCAGCTTCCCATTCTGCTTCTGTAGGCAGGCGATAATCACTTGGACAAGGATTGTTGATACCGTTTACACCTTGCCACAAGTCATCGTTTTGTGAGTTACGCCAATCGTAAGGGTCGCTGTCAGTGGTAATAAAATCTCCATGCCCGGGCGTGTCGGTAGTACTTAATATTGATGTTGTGCCAGAAGTACGTTTTTCATGCCCGTCTGTTCCACGTCCCCACTGGTAAAGGTCACCATAAGATGCGGCATCGGTGTTGCTGGTAGCAACTTGAGAAGCGCCAAGGTTACGATCCATCCAGATTTTACCTGTGGTGGGATTAGTTACTGAACTGGGTAATGGTGGTGCTACTCCTCCAACCCATGTAGGAACGCCATCTACCAATTGTAAGTTTGCTCCATCTTCTCCTGTTGCTGCAAGAATTACCCATGCTGTACCATTCCAGTATTGCATATCACCAGATGTACTACCATCAGTAAGTCCATTTTCAGCGGTTTTTGCATGTAATGCATAAGGTACACTTAATAATTGGCTTGCTCCTGTTATAGTATAGTTCACTCCTCCTGATAAATCAGTTTCGGTTTTAATAAAATATGGCCCGTTTGCCCAATCAATGGCATCAAAACCAGTTTCACCTCCGATTACAAAACTCACTAAACCATTGGCATTGGTGGTAGGCGTTTGAGTTTCAACATAAACTGCTGGTCCACTTACTGAACCTTGCAATATGCTAATTTGCATACCAATTTGTGTATCGATTATCAAGTTATCACTTGCATCTCTAATTACTGCCTGATAACTCATACCGTCTGGGTTTTGCCCAAAGCTAGGGGATAAGTACAATAATAAAGCTGCAAATACCAAAATTGTTTTAGAAATAATTGTTTTCATAAATTATATATTTTGATTCTAAGATACAAATATACATCAAAAAAACTTAATGAACTGTAGTTTCGGAGATATAATTAAGTAAAACTATATTGTTTTGTCGAACATAGAAAGTTTAAAATATTGTTTAAGTTTTTCAATACTTTATCTTGCCTTATTTATGAGCGTACTAATAAATAGTGTCCAGTCTATCCCTATTAAAGCAAAAACAGAATCAAAGAGTTGAATTAAGATTTCCCATATTTTTTGTATTATGGTTTCTTTCAACATGGTATCTTTAAAATCTTTGAATAGTATTCCAAGTGTTTCATAATCTTCAAATCGTCAGCAATATATAGTTCATAAATACAATTGAAATAATAGCGATATGTACATCGAAATCTTTTGATTGACAGCTTTGCAGACCAAGATTTTATTTGCATTCTTTAAAAAAAACCTCTATTCTCTATCGTTGTTTATAAATACCTATTGTTGTTGTGAATGTTAGTTTGTCATTATCAGAAAAAAGCAGTTTCCAGTTATTCTGACTACAGGGCAAACGCATACTTTTTTTATCACAATAATTTCAAATGTTTTTCATTACTTTTGAGTTCGCCAGCTGGCGAACTCATTTATTTTAAGCTTTGACTGAACGTAGTGAAAGTCAAGGGTTAAAATATGCCGACGAATCTCTTTTGGCATGACTTTTTGGTGCATAGCAATCCAAAAATCATGACAAAAGAAAAGTATGCGTTTGCCCTGATTCTGACCATTCATTTTCACCCAATATCCCCAAATTTCTATACCTTTGTAAATTTTACCGTTAATAATTAGTTTTCATTAGTGCGAGAACGTGGAGTTTTGGATTGATCTTAAGTATCCATTTGATAAACTTTTCACAAAAAAACCCAATAAGTTAGAAACAATAAAATTTACTCATTATATAATTTACTAGCAACAATATTTTCTTTTAATTCCTCAAAATCGTATTCGGGTTTAGCAATAAAAAGGTCGCCTTCAACTGTTTCGAGTTTTTCCTTAGTTGCTTTAATTGCATGTTCAGATTGGTCAATACCTATCCATTTTCTTCCGTTGCTTTGGGCTGACTTTAAAGTTGTTCCAGAACCACAAAAACAGTCTAAAACAATACTATCTTTATTAGAAGAAGTCCGAATGATTAAATCTAAAATATCGGGGTTTTTCTCTGTCGGATATGTTGGATATTGTGGGTCTTTGTATTCCCAAATATCCTGTACTCTTTTCCCTTCTCTTTCGTCTGCAAAGATTATTTTTCTTGGATTACCATTTGAAGACCATTCTATCAATCCATCTTTATCCCATTGCTCCAAAGTTTCTACATCAGTTCTCCAATGTCTTCCTTTTGGTGGTGAAATTCCTTTAAATAATTGGTTTGATTTTCCTTTTTCTGTTTCGCCTGGTGCGTGAATAGGAACCGTTGTATATCTTCTTCCTTGCTTATCTATTTTTGCAAATAATTTTTCAAGGTCTTTTTCGGTGTACTTTTCTCTTGGTTCATTCCAAATAGGCTTACTTGATTTACTATAAAAAAGAATTAAGTCTTTTACATTTCCATAACCTATTCTATTAAAATTCTTTGGATTACATTTTACTCTAGTAATGTCATTTCTAAAGTTCTCTATCCCAAATACTTCGTCCATAATGATTTTTACATAATGTCCGATTTTATAATCAATATGTAAATATATAGATCCTTCATCTGATAATAATTCTTTTAACAAAACTAACCGTTGCTTTATAAAACCGAGAAAATCATCACCAAGTAATTTGTCGGAATAAGCAATGTCTCCTTTTTTTGAGTTGCTAATAGTGGAAGCACGACCATTAGTAATTGTAAAATCACCACCTGTTGCAAATGGTGGATCTATGTAAACTAAATCAATCTTACCTTTTAATTTTTTTTCATCAAGCAAGTAATTGAGTCCTTTAATATTATCGGATTTTAAAAGTAAATTGTTCATAGTATTTATAGTTGGTATAGAAACTCTCTTAAAACAAGAGCACTCATAATATTGTAATTTTTGTAGGTTTCAGTTATTGATTTGTGCATTTTATTACGTCCTTCTATAAAAAGAACGCCATCTAATATTGCAATTTTAATAGCTTTAACACCTTTGGCTTTAACTGTGCTGATAGCATCATTGAATTGAGCATTTTGATGCCCGCCAAAATCAGTTAAAAATTTTGCTTCTCCGATTACATATTGTTTATTAAAGCGACCAACAAAATCTAAACCTTTGTTGTGATTGTATCCTAAATGTTCTTTAGCAAAATTCATCATTGCATTATCTCCTACATCTAAAATTGCATCTTTGTCATTGCTTAAAAAGTCGTCTAAAGAAACTGGTTCTACACCAAGTGATTTCTTTTTTAACCAATCACGAAACATTGGTCCAATTTGTCTATTGGTTTCTTTTGGTTCGCTACATCTTTCAAAGATTTTATCAAGTCCCATTTCATAAAGTCGCCCACAAACTCTATTAATTGTTCTTGGGTTTCTGTCTATAGCGGAAATATCCCTTTTTAGGTAAGCTATATAACTATCCTTAATTGGAAACAAGTCAAATTTTAGTAATTGACGTATTAATAAATCGTTGTTTCTCTTTTTAAAAGACTTTTCAACTTCTGCCCAAGCTTCCTCATTTATATCTCTAATCCCTTCTGGAATAGTTGGGTAAACTTGAAATAAGTCATCTAAGTATGACCTTTGATTTGCATATTCTATACTTAATTTAGTCCATTTGTTCATAGTTCAAATTTAGTCTTTTTTATATTGTTGCCAATTTTATGTAATTGTTAAGCACCAAGCCAAGCCTAGTGATTAAATTTGACAATTGCATGCTTTTAACTAATGTCTGCCACATTTTCGACATCCTTTTTTCTTATAAATATCCTTTCATAATTCTAGTTAAAACTCACACATAACTTATGTTATTGATTCTAAGATACAAATATACATCAAAAAAACTTAATGAATATAAAAAACTAAATTGTGTCTGTATTACCAAACACTAAATTACATAAAAACATTAAGAATTTGAGCTCAAGCTCCAATAAACTAATTAAATTTGCAGTAACAAAAATAGAAAGCCTTATGATTAGCAGAAAACTTAATTCATCTACACTAATACTATTTCTATTATTTGCATTACAAATAACATCTTGTAAACAAGGCACCTACATTCCGCAATCTGGGGATTTATTGTTTCAAGTAAATGCTACAAGCGATTTTACAGATGCCATAATAAACACAACAGGAGACGATAATGCAATTTCATTTTCACATGTTGGGATAGTTTGTTTAGAAAATAATGAGACTTTTATAATTGAAGCGACTCCCAATCTTGGCGTGCAAAAAGTATCTTTACAAGATTTCTTAGATGCTTCGGCACATGATGAAAACAGAAATCCATTGGTAATTGCTTATAGACTAAAGCCAGAAATTGAAACTCAAAACCCTATAGATATTGCTACTACATATCTTGGTATGCCTTATGACTCTGTGTTTTTACCAGATAATAATGCAATATATTGTAGCGAGCTTATTTACAAATCCTACTTATCCCCTAATGGAAAAGAAGTTTTCACAGCTATCCCAATGAGTTTTAGCGACACATCAGGACAAATAGATCCATATTGGGTTCAATATTTCGAGAAATTAAAGCTTACCGTTCCCGAAGGAGTAATGGGGACAAACCCAAACGATCTATCAAAAGACGAGATTTTGGAATATGTTGGGAAACTGTAATTAATCAGAGCAAACGCATACTTTTTCATTACTTTTGAGTTCGCCAGCTGGCGAACTCATTTATTTTAACTTTTGACTGAACGTCGTGAAAGTCAAGGCTTAAAATATGCCGATGAATCTCTTTTGGCATGACTTTTTGGTGCATAGCAATCCAAAAATCATGACAAAAGAAAAGTATGCGTTTGCCCTGTGGAATAAAAAGCTGCTAATAAATCTGTAAAGTTTTGATATTTTTGTATTTTTGAAAAAAATTGAGCAAATGTCGAGACATAAACCACATAAAAAAACAACTACTCCTGTAAAAGGACAAGCTGAGAAGAAAGTTGGCAACACGATTATCGACATTAATCACAAAAAAAACAACTACTTTGCCATTTTAGCTTTCTGTGTATTTGCATTTGTATTATACGGTAACACAATTGGACATGATTACGCTTTAGACGATGCAATTGTAATTACTAGCAATGAATTTACGCAAAATGGGATAAAAGGCATCCCCGACATTTTTAAATACGATACTTTTACAGGATTTTGGCTGTCAAGTTATCCCGACAGAACTGCCTCACAAATACAGGAAGAGAAAAAATTAGTTGCTGGAGGTCGTTATCGTCCGCTGTCCTTGGTTACTTTTGCTCTCGAAATAGAATTGTTTGGGAAAAAAATTAAAGATGCAAACGGTCAAATAATACACAAAGGTAATCCCAGTATTAGTCATTTTATCAATATTATTCTGTATTTTTTAACAACTTGTTTACTGTATATTATCTTACTGCGCTTATTCCCGCCCAAAAAAGACAAAAAATGGTATTTTAGTTTCGCTTTTATTACAAGCATTTTATTTTTAGCCCACCCAATTCATACCGAAGCTATTGCAAACATCAAAGGTCGAGACGAAATAATGACTCTGCTTGGCTCGCTGGCAGCAGTTTGGTTTACAATTAAATATTTAGATACCAAGAAAATTCATTTTGCAATACTGTCGTCAGTTTCGCTGTTTTTAGGATTATTATCAAAAGAAAATGCAATTACTTTTTTAGCAATAATTCCTATTACTATATATTACTTTACTAACCACAAATTATCATCAAATCTCAAAGCTAGCATTCCACTTTTGATAGCTGCTGGAATTTTTCTTCTTATCAGAGCAAATGTTTTAGGTTTTGGTGGTGGCGAAAAACAAATTTCTCAAGAAATAATGAATAATCCGTTTTTAGGAGCAAGTTTTGCAGAAAAAATGGCGACAATATTCTTTACACTGTGGATGTATATCAAATTACTGATATTTCCTCACCCATTAACCTATGATTATTATCCTTATCAAATAGAAATTATAGGTTGGGATAATCCTGGAGCATACTTAACACTTGTTCTTTATCTTGCAATTGGAATTTATGCCGTTTACGGAATGATTAAAAAGAAAGACATGTTTTCTTATGGAATATGGTTTTACTTATTACCACTATCGGTTGTTTCAAATATTTTCTTTCCAGTAGGGACATTTATGAATGAGCGTTTTGTGTTTATTTCTTCAATAGGTTTTTGTCTAATACTTGCATGGTTAATTTATAAATATATACCAAAAATTATTAAAGATAAATCATCAGCAAGCTACTTTACAAGTTTTATAATGATAATCGTTTTAGGTTTATATTCAGTAAAAACCATTAGCCGAAATAAAGCCTGGGAAAACGATTTAACTCTATTTACAACAGATGTACAAACAAGCTCTAATTCTGCAAAAAGCAATTGTTCGGCAGGGGGTAAATTAATTGAGGAAGCTCAAAAACCCGATAATAAGAACAATAAAGTTTTACACGACCAAATGTGCAAACAAGCTATTGGGTATTTAGAACATGCTATAGAAATATATCCTAATTATGTAGATGCCTTAAATTTGTTGGGGAATGCACATTACGAACATAATTTTGCAGTTGCTAAATCGTTACATTATTATGCGAAAGTTTTAAAAATTCGCCCGTTTCATAATATCGCTTACAATAACTCACGAATTGTAATGCAAAATGCAATTTCATTACTTACAAACAACTATTCAAGCTCTACTCCCGAAGATATTTTAAAATCTTGTGATGAAATAATAAAGGCAAAACCCGAATTTGGCGAAGCCTATCATTTAAAAGGAACACTATACGGAAAGCACTTTAATATAATCGACTCTGCTTTTATCTATTTACAAAAAGCTGAAAAAATAAATTTTGAAAAAAACGCTGCATTTTATAAAGATCTTGGTGTTGCCTATGGTATGAAAGGATATTATAATGAATCTTTAGAATATTTCCATAAAGCAATTGAACTAGATCCAAATGATGCTCAATCATATTTTAACCTTGGCGTAACTTATCAGCAATTAGGAGATGTTCAAAATGCAAATCTTTATCTCCAAAAATCAGAAGAATTAAAACAAAAACAAGCAGCAAAGTGATAAACGGAAAAAAAATATTAATTGTTTTGCCTGCATATAATGCAGAACTTACTCTAGAGAAAACGTATTCGGAAATACCTTTTGATATTGTTGATGATGTTATTTTAGTTGATGATAACAGTACAGATAAAACAGCTGAAAAGGCACGCAAATTAGGAATAAAAAACTTATTCGTACACGACAAAAACACAGGATACGGTGGAAATCAAAAAACTTGTTATAACAATGCTCTAAAACTTGGTGCAGATATTATTATAATGCTTCATCCAGATTATCAATATACACCTAAACTCATTCATTCAATGTCGTATTTAATTGCTAATGACGTATATAAGGTGGTTTTAGGGTCAAGAATATTAGGACGAGGAGCACTTAAAGGAGGAATGCCATATTACAAATATATGTCAAATCGTCTTTTAACTTTTGGGCAAAACTTGTTGATGCGTCAAAAATTATCCGAATATCATACTGGTTATAGAGCTTTTTCGGCTGAGGTATTAAATGCAATAAATTTTAATGATAATTCAGATGATT
>JAQUBO010000118.1 GCA_028686735.1 Bacteroidales bacterium | reverse complement strand
CCACCAATTTCATAAATAACTTCGCGTAATGTAATTCCCATAGGAACTTCAATAAGTCCAACATTATTTATTTTTCCAGCAAGAGCAAAAACCTTAGTTCCTTTTGATTTTTCGGTACCAATAGATGCAAACCAATCTGCACCTTTTAATAAAATAACTGGTACAGAAGCAAATGTTTCTACGTTATTTACGTTAGTTGGTTTACCTAAATAACCAGACTCAGCAGGGAAAGGAGGTTTTACAGTAGGCTCACCTCTATTACCTTCCATCGAATGAAGTAAAGAAGTTTCTTCACCACACACAAAAGCTCCAGCACCATATCTTAATTCAATATCAAAATTAAAACCAGTGCCCATAATATCTTTTCCAAGCAAACCATACTCCATGGCTTGTTTAATAGCTACTTTAAGACGATGTATTGCAAGTGGGTACTCAGCTCTAATATAAATAAGACCTTTGTCTGCACCCATTGTATAACCACAAATTGCCATTGCTTCAAGTACTGTATGTGGGTCTCCTTCAAGAACAGACCTGTCCATAAAAGCACCTGGGTCACCTTCGTCAGCATTACATACCACATATTTTTGGTCTGCTGCATTTTTTGAAGCTATTTCCCATTTTAAACCAGTAGGGAAACCTCCACCACCACGACCACGAAGTCCTGATTTTTTAATCTCATCTATTACCTCTTGTGGCGTCATGTCAGCAAGTGCTTTACCTAAAGCCTGATACGCCTCACGTGCGATTGATTCGTCAATATTCTCAGGATCAAGAAAACCACAATTACGTAATCCTATACGCATTTGTTTTTGATAAAACCCCATGTGTTTTGAGTCGCTAATACTTTCTTTATTAGTTGGGTCAACATACAACAGTCGATGTACCTTACGTCCTTTAATAATATGCTCCTCAATAATTTCTTTTGCATCTTCAGGTTTTACCTGAGTATAAAAAGTGTTATCTGGGATAACTTTTACAATAGGACCTTGCTCACAAAATCCGAAACACCCTGTAATAACAACTTTAGCTTCTTCCTCTAGTCCGTGGGACTCTAATTCGGCATTTAACTGTTCAACGATTTTATCGCTCTCAGACGCCTTACAACCAGTTCCACCACAAACTAAGAGATGCATTTTGTACTTATTCATGAATATACCTCCTTATTATTAATCAATAGAGTTATAATTAGCCGGTATAATACCTTCAACTAATTCTCCGTTTTTAATATATTTTTCAATTATCTCATCAGCTTTGTCAACATTGACATATCCAAACACAACTGGATCTTCACCTGGGCGTGTTATTTCTACTGTCGGCTCAGCATAACAATAGCCCATATCTCCTACTTGTATTACTAAAGCTTCTACATTACGCTTTTCTAATTCTTCTGTAAAATAGTTCATAATTTCTTTAGCACCCGATGCTATTCCACTAGTAGCCATTCCTACTTTAACTTGAATTATCGCATCTGGCGAATCACTCTTTACTCGAAGATTGATTTTGTTTTGCAACTCGTCTTTCATTTTTCGCAAGTCTGCAAGATTTTTAACTTTACTCATCGTTTTATCTCCTGGTTTTGTTAATAATTTTATTGAACGTTTCAAAAATATCAAATGTTATGGCATAAAACAAGTGGTTTTGTTATTCCCTTAACAGTGTTATACATATAACAACTAGTTTAAAATCAATCTAAATAAAAAAAATCTAAACTAAAGTATATGTATATGACTATCAACACATTAGTTGCAGAATAGTTCTCTTGATTTTAACATAAAATAATACATTCCTGTTAAATAACATTTGTGTTTTTTATAAAAATATCACTCTTCTATAATTTTTCTGATTATTGTCATGTTTTTAGCATGACAATAATCATGTTTAGTTTTTTAAAAATCGTAAAATAAAATATAATCAGATATATTATGAAATAATGCAATCAAAAAGTACTTAAATTAAGTGATGTTTTGATTAATAAATTCGATAAGACTATTAATAACAGCTGCACTATTAATTTCAAAACCGTCAAAAACTTCGCGAACACTATCTGAGTCGATAGTAAACTCGCCTACATCATTTTTATAATGAAAAACAAAGTTAATCTCTTGATACTGACAAACAAAAGAGGCTATACATTCAGCTACATTCCCTAAAGGTTGTCGGTCGATATGATCTTTTCCAAATGTAGCTTTAACTGTTGTCCCTTTCTTAGGGGTAGAATCAATAACAAATTCGCCTCCTGTAAGGTTTGCATTAAATTTTAACAAGGCCAATCCCATACCAGTTTTTCTTTCTTTTCGACTTGAATAAAAACTTTTGTTTATTGCCTCTAATGTTTCTTTATCTATTCCACATCCATTATCTGAAATAGAAATACTAATAAGATTATCAATAACTGAATCTACAAGTTCTATTTTAATTGAACTTGCCTTTCCTCTAATCGAATTATGAACAATATCAGTTATATGCATATCTAGTGTTTTCATAATTCAGGAAAATTTAGTATTGAGTATTTAAGTGCATTTTTTATTTCTTCAAAACTAAACTGCTCGATTTTCAAACAATTATATGATTTCCCAATATCTGTAATATAATGAGCATCAGAGTTTGTAATATAGCTATAGGTTTTAAACCAAGGAAACTTTTCTAAAAAATTATTACTTTTAGCAAAAGGACTTAATTCCATCACATGAAAATTAAGATTATCAGGAACAATACCGAGTTGAGAGCTAATACTATATCGAGGACGATCAACGTGTGCAGGAATAAAAATTCCATTCATCTGTGCAACTACGTCGGCTAATTCAGTAATACTTAAATCCAATGCATTTATTAATAGGTGCTCAATTTCACCAATAATATTTTCATCTTCATCAACAATAAACTGATTTCCAAACTTATCTGGGGAATTTGGAAAAAAGGTTTGTTTAGAGTCTAAAAAAACTTGAAAATCATTAAGTGATTTTATATCAGGCATAAAACAAATTGAGTGAACTTCCTCGCGTGTATTAACCTCCACTCCCATCATAACATAGACTCCATTTTTTTCGCCAATCTTACGAGTTATTTCGGCATTTAATGATGAGTTATGATCTGTAATTCCAATTATATCTAGTTTTTTTTCTACAGCCTTTTTTATAATCTCTGAAGGACTCATCGATAGGTCTCCACATGGTGATAATACAGTATGTATATGTAAATCTGCCTTACAATCCACTTTTAATAAGATTATATAACTTAGCACAAAATTCATAACATGCTAAATCGGTAACCAACACTGCAACATTTTCTAACTTAGCATGCTCCAGCATATCTATATCAGGTTTACCATTATTAATTAAAACAACTGCAGGAATATCTTTAAGAGAAGCAATAGCTGCAACATTTTTATGCGTTTGCATAGTAATCCACAATTGTTCAGCCTGAGCATTTCCCATCACATCACTTAATAAATCCGATGCATAAGCACTTTTAACATCTTCATCTTCGTTAGCAGCATTAAGCACAACAAGATTAAGGTTTTTTATTATTTCAGACAATTTCATAATATATAGCTTTACAAATAAATAATTATATGAGCATTTGTACCAAGTCCTTTAACACTTTCTATCTCAAAGATATCAGCGTTTCTTTTAATATTTGGCAATCCCATTCCAGCACCAAAACCCATTTCTCTAACAGAATTAGAAGCTGTCGAATATCCTTCGCTCATGGCTAAATCAACATCTTCGATACCGGGACCAAAATCTTTTACAAACATTTGCACCTGATCTTCTTCTATTAACACTGTAATCGTACCATGATCGGCATGCGCAACAACATTAATTTCAGCTTCAAACAAAGCAACTACAATACGTTTTATTTTTGCTGGATCAACATTGCGTTGCTTTAAAGCTCGTTTAACTGTACTAGAGGCATTTCCTGCAACATTAAAATCTGACCCTTTTATTTCAAATA
Source organism: Bacteroidales bacterium (assembly GCA_028686735.1). GTDB lineage: Bacteria > Bacteroidota > Bacteroidia > Bacteroidales > ML635J-15 > Bact-19. The sequence continues at coordinate 8,507 of JAQUBO010000118.1, read as the reverse complement.
CAAATTCCATCTTTTATCTAATAAAGAGGTTTAATACCATAGGAATACAATTCACCACAAACTCTATAAAGACTATAATCCGTTTCCAGCAAACAAATGTCACACTCTTTAGCAATTTTTAGCATATTAGCATCACACTTTTTCCCCCTACATATTATAATTAGCTTTATTTCTGCCATTTCTGCAGTACGAATAGTTTGCACATTACATAAACCTGTTATAAGCATTGTTTTGTCATAAGTTAGTCGCAAAACATCACTCATAAGGTCTGAGGCAAAAGCAAACTCAAAATCATCATTTTTTAAAAGACATACATCCCCACAAACAGGACGTGCTTCAATTCGTTTTATTATTTCATTCATCAACATATTATCATATTTTTTGCAAAGGTAATAAGTTTTCGTTATTCTATTAACATTGTTATTTATTTAACATCATGTTTAAAAACATTATGAAAAATAATGCTGTAAACATAAAACAAATTTCAGTCATTTTCAAAAACCAAGCCAAAATGAAAATTGTAAAACCTGGACGGCTCAGTAAATGTTCAATTGGTAAAAATATGTATTTCCCAATTTTTACAAATTATCAATTATATATTGTTTTATTCCAATATATAAATCGTAACTTTTGATGATCTAATCATGCTAATCGCATCGCATTCTTAACAATTATTGTATGTCGTCGTTAAGCACAAACACCTTGCAATAATTGATGAACGGTGGTAAACTGTAACCAGCAACAATTATTTATTTTTCTTTTTTACGTTATACCCTTCTTTTAACAAAAAGTCTATAATTTTATCAAGCATTTCACCTTGAATAATTACTTCTCCATTTTTCACCGATCCGCCAGTACCACATTTTGTTTTAATTTTCTTAGAGAGAGCCTCTAAATCATCGGTTTTGCCAACAAAACCAGCTATAATAGTTACAGTTTTCCCCTTTCTTTGTTTACGATCAATAAAAACACTCAATTTTTGTTCCGAAGGCATCAGTGTTTCAGTTTCTTCAATTTCATTCGTATCATAATCATAATCCTGATTTGTTGAATAAACTACTCCCTCTCTATTTTTCCATTGTTTTTTCATGTTTTCTATTTTTCAATCATCATTGTTTCACCAATATATTTAATAGTAAGCATAATTGTGGTTTCCACATCACACTATAATTTCCGATAAAAAAAGTAGGCATATAAGCCAGATTCTGTATTCTCGCAAAACGAGACTTCTATCATTTATCTAATGCAATCTACCCCCCGGCTCAGGCGGGCAGCCTTAATACGCCGGTATATATGATCTTGCAACCCACAGTGCGAACAGCTAATGACGTTACCATCACTACTGGTAGGCTCTTACCCTACCTTCTCACCCTTATTCGTCAAAGACGAACGGTTATTTTCTTCTTCGCATACATACCCTCACGGATATCTCCTATTTCAGAAGTGCAGTGCCCTGTGTTGTCTGGACTTTCCTCCCTTTCGTCAAGCGAAAAGGCGATAGAATTGCCTACTTTGGTGCAAAAATACAAAAAACATCTATATCTTATTTGTATTTATCCATTGATTTTAATTAAATTTGTCCCAAATACAAAATGAAGTGTCAAAATTTGCAGAATTAAAATATAAATATGGTTTGTATAGATTGCGTAAAGACTTTCGTAAACCAGAAGATAATGCTATTGCTTGCAATTTAAAAAAAGCAAAAAGCATTGGCATTATTTATAATGCTACAAAACAAGAAGATTTTATTATCGTTAAAGATTTTGTTTACAAACTAAAAGAAATAGTGCCAAATGTACAGGCAATGGGATTTGTAAACACTAAAGAGCTTTCTGATTTTCATATCCAGCCTTTAGAGTTTAGTTTTTTTTGCAATAGCAATCTAAACTGGTATTACAAACCACACGAAAATTCTGTTGATGAGTTTGTGAAACAAAAATTCGATATTCTTATTGATCTTAACCTTAAAGAACTACTTGCCGTAAGGTTTGTTCTTGCCGAGTCCACTGCATTATTTAAAACAGGGAGATTTTGCAATATAGAACCAAACTACTACGATTTGATGATTAAATTACCTAAAAAAAACAAAAATCAAGAGGAAGAAGAACAACAAGCAGACATAAACCCCTTAAAACTACTAATACAACAAACTGAACATTATTTACAAATGATAAATCCTGAATAATATGAAAACGAATTTTACTGGCACAGGAGTGGCAATGGTAACTCCTTTTAAAGAAGATAAATCTGTTGATTACAATGCATTTGCGAAGCTAATTGATTTCTTGATAGACGGAGATGTTGAATTTCTGCTGGTTATGGGAACAACCGCAGAGTCTGCAACTTTATCATTTGACGAAAAAAACGAAATATTGAATTTTGCAAAAAAGCAAATTGCTGGACGAGTACCAATAATGTACGGTTTAGGAGGCAATGATACTGCAGATGTTATAGATAAAATAAAAAAAACCGACTTATCTGGCATTAATGGAATATTAAGTGTCGCACCTTATTATAATAAGCCAAATCAAGAAGGTTTATATCAACATTTTGCCGCAATTGCAATTGCAAGTCCTGTACAAGTTGTTTTATATAATGTACCAGGACGCACAGTTGTTAACATATTACCACAAACAGTACTCAGACTAGCAAATGATTTTGAAAATATTGTAGCAATCAAAGAAGCTTGTGGATCAGTTGATCAAATTATGGAGTTAATAAGAATTAAACCAAAAGATTTTACAGTTCTATCGGGCGATGATGGCTTAACTCTACCTCTTATAGCCACTGGAGTAGAAGGAGTTATATCGGTTATTGCAAATGCATTTCCTAAACAATGGTCAGATATGGTAAGATATGCCAAAAACTATCAATTTGATAAAGCAAAGCCAATTCATTACAGATATTTACAAACTATATCAAATATGTTTGCCGAAGGAAATCCTGCAGGAGCAAAAGCATATCTATCGCAAATGCAAATAATCGAAAATCATCTTAGATTGCCAATGATACCAGTTAGTGATAAACTTTTAACAAATATTATAAGCGATTTACAAAATAAATAACACAATTTTAAGCATAAAACTATTTTGCAATAATATTTAATAAAATAATTTTATATTTGCAAACCGTTTTATACACACACATTAATAATGCAATTATGAGAGCTAAACTTAAAGCATTTTTTTACGCATTAAGACTGCATATTTTTATTCCTTCTAATATTTATCTCTTTTTAGGTAACCTTGCTGGGCTTTCAAGATTTGTCCATAAGCATAAAAATGATGGAATGTGCGATTATTATTCATCAAAATTCGACTACAATAAACGCGAAGAACTTTATAAGCATGTTATCGATAAATTTTCGCTAAATGATTACGGCATTGATTATCTTGAGTTTGGCGTTTCAAAAGCTGTATCGTTTAGATGGTGGGTAAACAAAATAACAAATGCAGAATCAAAGTTTTATGGTTTTGATACTTTTACAGGATTGCCAGAGGATTGGGGAACGTTTAAAGCTGGAGATATGTCTAGCGAAAATGAACTACCAAAAATCGAAGATAAGCGTGTGAGCTTTTATCAAGGATTATTTCAGCAAACGCTATTACCGTTTTTAGCAAAATATAACAATGAAAAAAGAAAAGTTATTCATTTAGATGCTGACTTATATTCATCCACATTGTACATACTAACAATTATGTATCCGTATTTAAAACCAGGAGACATTTTACTTTTTGACGAATTTAGTGTCCCAATGCACGAGTATAAAGCTTTTATGGAGTGGACAAAATCTTTTTATGTTGAGTATGAAGTTTTAGGATCGGTCAATAATTTCTTTAGATTGGCAGTGATGATAAAATAATGCCTTAACCCGCATTATTACTTCGTGAGGGCTTCGCCGTTCATGCGATTAACTTTGTGTAGATACACCTGTGCTGAGTTTATCGAAGTAAGGCGCCTAACTTTGCAGTTATACAAATGTATTTACTCCCTTTGGTCGTGAGCTAAAGGTTCAATAAGTTAGCAACGCAGTAGATGCACAAAGACAATCGCAAGCAGTACCAAATTTTGGGTGCATTAATGACTTTTGATAAACAATATAAGTGTTTGACAATCTGACATTTACTTACATATTTTACAAAAAGCGGTGAATAATGCGGGTTAAATACTCCGAACTCTCTACTTCTCACTTAATTTTATAAACCACTCTGTAAGTGCAGCAACCCCTTCAACAACTTCGGGACAACATTTTATCATAAACTTATTAATATTATTATTGCCATTTTGGAGCATATCGGCATTATTAAGTGCAAGTTGACCATCAAAATTCACATACGCCAATCGAGCCAAAAGCTCTTCCTCCTTATGACCAAAATCAGTTCCGGGCAACATTGCAACACCAGTCTCTTCAAGAAGTGCAGAACACATCTCAGTTGCAGTTGTAATTTTTCGCGTTTCGAGCAAATCTCGATAATATGAAAAGTCAGGAAATAAATAAAACCCTCCATTTACTTGTGGAACATTGATGTGTGCGTTAATAAGTTCGGTTCTAATATACTTTGCCATTGTTCTCAATATTAATCTAGAGTCCTCTAAATATTTGTCTATTGTCGGACTTCCATTAAATGCCGTAACAGCAGCAAATTGAACAGGTGCAGAAGTTGATGTATAAGTCTCACTAGCAACAATAGCCATTGCATCTCGTAACCAATAAAGCTCCTTAGGGAAAATAAAAGTTCCCAAACGCCAACCTCCTGCCCCACACCATTTACTTAAACCTGTACTAATTATTGTTCCTTCTGGATAAAATCTTGCAATAGAAACGTGCTGTGCCTGATGGTGCAATAATCCATAAATCTCATCCGAAATTAAAATAACTTTGTACTTACGAGCAACTTTTGCAAGCTCCTTCAATCTTTCAAGTTTGTAAGTACAACCTGTTGGATTTGACGGATAATTTAAAATAACCACTCGGGGACGATCTGGATCAGTTTGACATATTTCCTCTAGCATTTTGGGCGATAATCTATAGCCATCTTCAAGTTTTGTGGGAACCCAATGAACATGACGACCAATTATATATGCCTGAGGGAAATAAGACACCCAACTTGGTGTTGGAATTATTAGATCCCCATAATAAACTAATTGCAAAATAAAAATAAGTTCTTTACTACCAGGACCGACTAATACATCATCGGCAGTAGCTTTTACGTGCTGAGTTTTTAAAATAAAATTTGCAATCGATTCCCTTAATTGTGGCAAACCTTTTACAGGCAAGTAATCTTTTTCAGATGCATGCTTTTGCAAGCTTTTTACAACTTCAGCAGGTACTGGAAAAGGAGATTGTCCAAGACCAAATTTATACACTTTTTTTCCCGCAGCTCGCATCTTATTACTCAATTCATTAATAGCCAGAGTAGCTGATGGCTTTAGACCACGCACATTCAAATTAAGATTAATTGAATGCTCTTGTTTTTCAATTTTGCTCATAATTTTAAATCTTTGCAATAAAAAAATAAAAATACTAAAAGAATAGCAATAATTGATGTCAAATTGTTATAAAACAGATTTATAGTTAAATAAGCACGCAGCTATGTACAATCTTTATCAATTTTTACAAAAAACTGAAGTCTGTAAATATCATTTTACTATTAAAAAGAGACAAAACATGTCAACAAGAACCGATTTTACGCACTTACTTCGACAAGCCATTAGTATTGTATTGCAGCGCAGCAAAAACCACCTTTTTTGTCTCTATCAACAAAGCCTTACAAGTTTCCCATTCGTATCAACAGCAGCCATTACAAAAATTGCATTTGAATGCTCGCTATTTTGAAGCTTGCCAATTATATTTGATACTATTTTAATTTCAATAGAGGCACCCCTTACTTTTAAAACTGTAGCTACCAATTCTAATTGATCGCCAAGTTTTGCAGATTGCAAAAAGTTAACCTCTCTTATTTTTACAGTCACAGCCGACTTTCCTATAATTTGTGCCGAAAACTCATAAGCCAAGAAATCCATCCATTTTAGCAATTCGCCACCAAATAAAGCTTTGTTTGTATTAAGATTATTTTCTTCAACGGTTTTTCTTACTGAAAGTTTTTTATTGCTAATCATAAACATTTAGAATTTGTTGTTTTGTGAAAAATTTTACGATGTTAATATTATTTTGACAAAAATAGTAAAATAAATTTGGATAGTGAGCATATGTTCACTATCTTTGTATTAAATAAATTATAAAACACTATGTCACCACGCCGTAAAAGAATGAGAAAAATATTTGGGCCGCCTGCTATCAAGTCATTGCAGCCACGACGACGAGGTGGAGGTAGCATAAGTTCTGAACCAGTTATTTTATTGCTTGAAGAATATGAATCAATAAAATTATGTGACTATGATTTAATGACTCATCAAGAAGCTTCAGAAATAATGGGAGTTTCTAGACCAACATTTACAAGAATTTATGCATCAGCAAGACGTAAAGTAGCACTTTCTCTTGTTGAAATTAGAACAGTCCTGATAGAAGGAGGCAAAGTTTTTTACGATGGCGAATGGTGCGAATGTAATGATTGTGGGTGTACTTTTAACCATACTGCGACAAATTCGCAACCAGAGATTTGCCCTTTATGTGGTAGCAAAAATGTAAAAACTTGCTTACCTGCTAGTGCAAACAAGAATTTGTGTGAATGTCCAAACTGCAATGCAAAGTTTACTATACTAGAAGACGCTAATTACGTCAATAAGCTTTGTCCTATTTGTGGTACAGAGATAAGCAAATGTACACCAAAATAAAATAATGAACTAATAAAAATAAAAAAATATGAAAGTAGCAATTACATCAACAGGAGATAACTTAGAATCTAAAATCGACCCGCGTTTTGGACGATGTGCATACTTTGTTATCTATGACACCGAGACAAAGTCAACAGAGTTTTTATTTAATCCTAACAAAAACGCAAGTAATGGAGCAGGTCCTGCTTCAGTGCAAATGGTTGCTGACAAAGGTGCAAAAAAAATTGTCTCAGGAGAATTTGGAATGAAAATAAAATCTATGCTTGACGGTTTAGAAATACAGATGATTGTTATTAAAGATCATCAAAAAACTGTAAAAAGCATTATAGATATGTTAAATAATAATAACTAAATAAACAAGGAGGTAAATATGCCAAATTTTGATCAAACAGGTCCTGAAGGACAAGGTTCTTTAACAGGACGAAAAATGGGTAAATGTGCAGGAAATAATCCTGAAGACACTACTAATTTAGGTTTAGGACGCAGACTAGGTCGCAGAGGCGGTCGTGGTTTGGGGAATGGTATTGGTCGTGGTGCTGGTCGTGGCTTAGGTCGCGGTGCCGGTCGTGGTAATCAAAACACAGGAGTTTAACTAAATATTTTTTTTACCTGCACTAAGGCTGCGAGTTATTTTGCGTCTGCTAATATCTCGCATGCCTTTTTGCTTAATTTTAATAATATATGAATAGAATTATTGCACTTCCGATGGAGAATGGTAAATTATGTGAACATTTTGGCCATTGTCAGTATTTTGCTTTTGTGAAAATAGAAGACGGAAAAATAACCGATATTAAAGAAATCGAACCACCAGAACACGTACCAGGTTTGTATCCAAAGTGGGTAGCAAACTTTGGAGTATCTGATGTTATTACTGGCGGTATGGGACAAAAAGCAATAGATTTGTTTAACGAACAAAAAATAAATGCTTTTGTGGGAGCACCAATTAAAGGAGCTAAGGAATTAGTAGAAGATTTTATCAACAACAGGTTAACTCTGTCTGCAAATTTTTGTAATCACTAATTATGTTACAACACAACAAAAACACGAATACAAAGACTGCAAGCACTAATAACAAATTAAAAGACCCACGTTGTATAGATTGTTTTAGACGCTCATATTTTAGACTTTTTAAAAAATATAAAGTGTCTAAAATACTGCAAGATAATTTTCTTAAACGATTTGATGATATTGTAAACAATTCTGACGAATTGTCTTTACCAGAAATTCAAAGAGAACTCACAAAAGAATTTCGAAATTTAATAGAAGTAGAAGATCCATTCTTAGAAGAGAAAAAAGAGAGTAATATTCAGGCATTAAAAATATATAAACGTTGGGAACCAATCATTTTTAAAGAACCTAATCCCTTTAAAACAACTTTGCGACTTGCAATAGCAGGGAATATTATGGATTATGGTGCTGCCGATTATTTCGACATAGACTCTGTAATCATTAAAGTTTTACATGCCGACTTTGCAATTGATCATTCGTGTTTACTAAAAGAAAAAATTGAAGATGCTAAAAACATCTTATACCTTGGAGATAATGCGGGAGAAATTGTATTCGACCGACTCTTTATCAAATCAAATATGTCTGATAAACTTACTTATGTAGTTAAAGGTGGACCAGTTTTAAATGATGTTACTTTGCGTGATGCAGACGAAGTAGAAATGAGGCTAAACGCAGATGTAATTACTAACGGATACGATGCCCCA
>JAQUBO010000117.1 GCA_028686735.1 Bacteroidales bacterium | reverse complement strand
CAATATATGCACCTAAAAATATGAACAACCAAGACATCACTAACCTTGCCGACCCCGTAAACGACCAAGATGCTGGCACAAAAGCCTATGTAGATGAGATAATTGATAATTTGTATATACAAGGAGTTTTAAAACTGGTTGACATTGACGGCAACCAATACGAAGTTGTAAAAATAGGCAATCAAATATGGATGGCAGAAGACTTGCGAGTAACTCATTACCCCAATGGCGACCCTATCCCAAATGTAACCGACAATACAGCATGGGGTAATCTTGCAGCTAATAATACCGATGATGCTTATTGTTTTTACAATAACAACAACACAACCGATTACGGTGCACTTTATACATATGCCGCCGCCATAGGCGATAATTGGTTATGCGACAACGCCGCAGGACAAGGCGTATGCCCCGACGGCTGGCAACTGCCCACCGATGTCGAATGGATAACATTAACTACCTATTTGGGTGGAACAAATGTAGCCGGTGGCAAAATGAAAGAAACAGGCACTACGCATTGGCAAAGCCCAAATACCGGAGCAACCAACGAAACCAGTTTTACAGCTCTTCCTAACGGCTTCCGCTACGGTAACAGTGGCACGTTCAGTGGCCTTGGCTACCTCGGTAACTGGTGGAGTGCTACGGAGAGTAGCGGCTCGAATGCTTGGGTCCGCGCCCTGCATAACAATAGTGCCGGAACCAACAGCGACTATTCCGATAAGTCGTACGGCTTCTCTGTTCGTTGCGTCAGGGATTAATTTATTTGACTATTTGATTTATTTGATAATTACCGCTACCTCGTAGCGAAGCGAAGAAGCGGCGTAGCCAACCGGTCGATTTTTTTAAGAAATGGCACAGTATAATGAACTTCCTGTATATAAAGCAACTTATGATTTGTTTTTGGCTATATTCCAGTTTACAAAGGAATTTAGCAAGGAGTATAAATATAATATTGGCGAGAGTTTAAAGAAAGAAACGATAGAGTTGCTTACGTTGATATACCGAGCCAATACAAGGTGTCAAAAAACCGATGTGCTTCAAATGGCACGGGAACAGATAGAGGTAATCCGTTTGCTTATACGTGTTATGAAAGACATGAAGCAGATAAATATTGAAAAATTTGTTCAAATAAATCATTCTGTCGAAAATGTATCAAAGCAATTAAACGGATAGCAAAAGAGCCAAAAATAAAAGATTACCGCATCATTACCAAAAACCCACAAAACAAATTTATATAGATTATTGCAGTAACAAATAAATCAGGTTTTGGATTTTTTACAAGAACAACAATTATATATGTAACAGCAATTATTAAAGCTATAGCTGAAAACCAATACTTACCAGGATATGCATTAGACATAAAAAACAATGCTATAATAAAAAATATTTTATAAAATATTGATAATACTACTTGCATAGGTTCTGTTTGAAAAGTAGTAGTGCTTACTCCCAAAAATATCAAAAGACCAATTACTATTGGTAAAGCCAAAAGACTAGCGACATAGGCAAACGGAACACCTACATAAGCAAGCATAACTATAGCTATAAAAATAGATACAAATAAGCACTCTTTTTTTAAGTTTGACATAATATAAATATTCAAAACATATCTTATTGTTGACTATAAATTTAATTCAATGCTACGATATTCTAACTTAAAATCAAAGTTTTAAGCTTTGATTTTTATAAACTAAAATTAATACAAAAACAATTTCAATATATACTTGTTAGGTTTAAATTGACAGAAATAATGTATAGAATAGCTATATATTATGAAATTAGAAAAAGAAGAGACATTGTAAGGATATTAAAAATAAATTATGTATATTTGAGTTTCTCAATTAATAAAACTAATGATATTGAGTTTCTTTAAAATTAAGAATAGAACACTTATAAAATAAAAAAGAATGGAAAAAGAATGGTTAAAAAACAAAGGAAATTTTGAAAAATTTGATGTTAGACATTTAAAAGGAAACTTTTTATTAGCAATTATAAAAAAAGCAAAAGACATTTCTAAAGGGAATGGCATTATTATTATTCAGAATTTTGAGCCAATTCCTTTATACAACTCAATGAAAAATTTAGGCTTTGAGTATTACACCGAGAAAAAAGCTAAAGATGAATACTACACTTATTTTTTTCGTCGCGAAGAAATAGAGAAGGATGACAAAGAATTGCCGTTTAAACCTATTGTTATGCCTAAATACGCAGATATTGATCCAAAAATCGCAGATATAACTGTGAATTTTTGGGATGAAATTTGGAATAAAGAAAACCCGGCTATCGAAAACAAAACTAAATTATTGCTATCGCTTGCAAATGCAGTAGGGGCTGGAAGGATAAGACAAGCAACTCGAGAACTTATAAAAGCATATTATCTCGGAGTAACAATTGAAGAATTGAACGAATTATTTGCACTATTTATTTGGAATCAAGGAATAGGGCATTTTTCTTCCGAATTAGCTCAATCATCACTTTTTAAATCTTATAACATAATAAAAGAATTAGAAAAGAAAGGGAAAAATCGAAACGAAATCCTTAGTGTTATTACTGAGAAATTTGGCGAAAAAAATCCCGAAACAGGCTTTCAAAACTAAATAAAAACCTAAATAAAAACTTAACAAAAATCAGAAAATATGAGTATGTTTTGCAATCAATGTCAAGAAACAGTCAAAAACACAGGCTGTACAATTAAAGGGGTTTGTGGTAAAACCGAAGAAACCGCTAACATTCAAGATTTGCTAATGTTTGCATGTCAAGGTCTTTCTTATCTTACTATCGAAGCAAGAAACAAAGGTATTGACACAAACGCTGCTAGCAAGCACATTACTAATTGTTTGTTTATGACAATTACAAATGCAAATTTTGATAATGAATCACTTATTCAAGCAATTAAAGATTGTAATAAATTTCGTGATGAGTTAAAATCTAAAGTAAGTATTAGCGAAAAACACCCGTCAATTAACTGGAATGGTAACACTGTTGCTGAATTTCACGAAAAAGCAAAAGATGTTGGAATATTTACCTATGATACTAATGAAGACGTACGCGGACTTAAGCTATATGTACTCTTTGGTATTAAAGGAATGGCTGCTTATGCCGAACATGCTTTCAATTTAGGGTTTGAAGAGCAAGATATTTTTAACTTTATGGAAGAAAGTTTGGTGATGATTACCAAACCAATCGAATTAAAAGATGCCTTAAATTGGGTGGTACGTACTGGGGAATATGGTGTAAAAGTTATGGCTTTGTTAGATAAAGCAAACACTACCGTTTATGGAAATCCAGAAATTACAAAAGTTAATATTGGTGTAGGTAAAAACCCTGGTATTCTAATTACTGGGCACGACTTACAAGATTTAGAGCAACTATTAATACAGACCGAAGGTAAAGGAATTGACATTTATACTCACTCCGAAATGCTACCTTCAAATGCTTATCCTAATTTAAAAAAATATAAACATCTAGTAGGAAACTACGGAAACGCATGGCATCGTCAGTTAGAAGAATTTGAAACATTTAACGGCCCCATCTTGTTTACTACAAATTGTTTGGTACCACCTCGTAAAAGTGCAACTTATAACCACAGAGTATTCACAACAGGTGCAACAGGAATGCCAGAGTGGAAAAAAATCACAAAGACTTTACCTAACGGACACAAAGATTTTACTGAAATTATCGAATTAGCAAAAACTTGTAAAGCACCCACCGAAATAGAAACTGGTGAAATAACAATTGGTTTTGCACATAATCAAGTGCTTGCACTTGCCGATAAAATCCTTGATGCAGTAAATTCAGGAGCAATCAAAAAGATGGTAGTAATGTCGGGCTGTGATGCTCGCCAAAAAACTCGCGAATATTACACCGAATTTGCAAAACAATTACCAAAAGATACTGTTATATTAACTTCGGGATGTGCAAAGTATCGTTACAACAAGTTAAACTTAGGCGATATAAATGGTATTCCACGAGTTTTAGATGCTGGACAATGTAACGATAGTTACTCATGGGCAGTTGTAGCTCTTAAGCTAAAAGAAGTACTAAACCTTGATGATATCAATAAACTCCCAATAGTATTTAACATTGCATGGTACGAACAAAAAGCAATAATTGTACATTTGGCTCTACTATATCTTGGAATTAAAGACACACACGTAGGACCAACATTACCAGCTTGGTTAACACCAAATTTGTTAAAAACTGTACAAGATTTGTTTGGTGTGCAAACAATAAAAACAGTTGAAGAGGACATGAAAATTTTTGAATTAAACTAAAAAATATATTATTATGAACGGAGATGAAATAATTTGCAATTGCATGGAGGTATATAAAAGTACAATAGTAAAAGCAATTAAAGAACAAGGACTCAAAACAGTCGAAGAAGTGGGTTATGCTACAGAGGCTGGTACAGTTTGTGGCGGATGTCAAGACGATATCCAAGACATATTAGATGAGATAAATGGAAAATAACGCACATCTATATTTTGCGGAACTATTAAGTTTACTCTAGAATCGCACAAATACACATTTTTTTGTGCAATTAATTACAAACATATCTATATGTCCACACTACAATTTTAAGTTCGAGTTATTCGAGCTTAGATTTGTAGTGTGAATTTTAAAATCTAGCAATAAATAAATGATTTAAATTTGTATTGCATAAGATAACTAAACATTTGATAAGCGAAACAAAGATAATCTTTAGTTTTAGGTGTCAAACTAACTTGCCATACAAGTGTCTTAATAAATATTATTTTTGTATATTATTAATTATTTTTTAACATAATAATGATTATACCCCATTGATATAAACTATTTTTACAAAATTAAAATTAAATCGAAATTATGAAAAAACACATTATCATTCTCTTAGCCATTGTTTTACCAACAATTTTATTATCTCAAGAGAATTCTAAATCATTAGATTTGAATAATAATGCTTATATTAACATGGGCAGTGTTAATTATGAGTTTGCAGACCAATTTACAGTTACAGGTTGGCTAAAATGGAACATTCCTCCCTCAGAAGGTGCGAAATGGGCAAACATTGTTACCATCAACAGTAATAGACGAAGCGATTACGGCCAATTTTGGATACAACACAATGCAGAAAACAATAAGCTTGAATTTGCCCTACAACTTAATGACAATAATCGCCAGTTTATTTGGTCAAAAACAGAGATAAAAGAGGGTCAATGGGTTCATTTTGCTGCTACTTACGATGGAACAAAGCAAAAATTATACATAAATGGAGTCGAGGAAGCACATAAAAAACGTTCGGGAAACATTAAAAATTGGAAAAAAGAATTCATGCTTACTTTAGGTGCTTGGGCAGCAGTTGATTTTTCGAGAAATTTTGATGGCGAAATTGACGAAATATCTATTTGGAAAAAGGCTTTATCGCAAGATGAAATTCGTACCATAATGTGTAAGGAACTCACAACAAATGAGCAAGGATTAGTATCTTATTTTTCAATGGATCAAATTGAGGGGACTTCATTAATAGACCAAAAAAGTGGTCATAATGGAGAGGTTTTAAGAGCCACTCAAAAAACTAGCACCGCACCAATTGGCGATGAGTCTGTTTTTACATACTTTAATGAAGAAAACTCTTTAATGCTTAATGATATTAACCACTCCATTACTATCTCAGAATTTACTGGAGAACCTAATGGGGTACACATTTATAAAGTAAATCAAACCGAGAACCCATCCCCTATCGAATCTGCAGAAATTGTAGAAGGAAATTACTGGGGAATTTTTATTGTCGGTGGCGAAAACCTTACTTTTAAATATTCGCAAACACTAAATCCCAATTCAGGTATTAATATTGACGATTTAATAGGATTGGCTCACAGAAACAACGCATTAAGCACTTGGAATAATCAAACTATTACAAAAGATATTGCTGAGTCCACTATTTATTTCTACTCAGAAAACACATTTAAACATCAAGAATATATTCTAACCAAAGAAAATAACTCGCCACTACCAATCGAGTTACTGTACTTTAATCCAGAATGTGGGCAAGACAATGGTGTAGATATTAAATGGAGTACAGCTTCTGAAACGAATAATGAATATTTCACAATTTATAGATCACTTGACGGAAAGAACTGGGAAGCAATTACAGAGATAAATGGTGCAGGAAATACTAATACCGTAACAGAGTATATGTATCACGATATTGAGCCAACAGCTCACGATACTTATTACAAACTTAAACAAACCGATTATGACGGTAAGTCAGAAGAATTTGATATAGTTGCGATATACTGCAAGTATAATCACAAAGAAATTAAGATTTTCCCAAACCCTGCCACCGATTTTATCAATTTATCTTTTATAAACGAACACCATATAGAAGCTCCGCTAATAATTTATGTTTATAACAGCTCTGGCATCCTAGTACATCAACAAGAGTTTTACTCAAATCCTAATTATAATGAATGGAAAATTGATTTACCATCACATTTAAAAAACGGCACTTATTTTATGCATGTAAAACTTGGTAAAGACTACTTCTATACTAATCCATTTTTAATTAACAAATAGTAAATTTTATAATTAGTCTTGGGTGGTGTGCTGCAAAAGAAATAACTGAATGGAAAGATAAGTTTTTTGCATTAATTAAAAAAATCGAACAAAACATTGTCCTTATTGTTTTATCAATAAATATAATTTAAAAATTACAATAATGGATAAATATTCAGAACAAGCAAAAAATGTATTTAACTTTTTAGGAACATTATCAAAAGAAAGTCCTAAAATCGCAGAAGGATTCTCAATGATGCACCAAGCGACAAGTGTTGATGGAGCCATATCTGGCAAACATAAAAAACTAATGGCTATAGGTATTGCAATCGCAATTCGCTGTGAAGGTTGTATTTCACTACACATGAAAGGAGCTATAGAGGCTGGAGCTACCAAAGATGAAATACTAGAAACTATAGGTGTTGCTATTCTTATGGGTGGTGGTCCTTCAATAACTTATGGAAATAAAGCTCACGAAGCAATGATAGAGATGATGTAAAAATAAAAACAGCAAAGTATCTATCACTAAATCACTTAACTGTTCAATTGTTCCTTAATTGTTCTTCGAGTAACTCAAAGAACAGTTAAGTTCTCAAAGAACAGTTTAGTGTATATCAAAAAATAAATTATGTTTTGATATATAAATAAAATATTATTGTATATCTTTACAAAAAAACATAATTATGACAACAGATAAAAAAGACCCCAAAGTTAAAGGCTTAGGCTGTTTAGGTTTTACAGTTTTTGGATTACCTTTGTTAATAGGATTTGTACTTTTACTATTATGGTTAGGCTGGTATGCTTACTCAACATATAACAAATGTATTACCGCAAATGAAAGTGTAAAAACCACTTGGTCGGACGTTGAGAACTCCTATCAAAAGCGTTTGGATTTAATACCTAATATTGTTGCAACTGTTAAAGGGTATGCCGAACACGAGCAAGGAACTTTTACAGCAGTAACCGAAGCACGAGCAAAAGTTTCGTCAATCAATATTGATGGTGATGAGCTTACAACAGAAAACCTTGCTGCTTTTGAAACTGCACAAGGAGAGCTTTCAGGAGCTCTAACAAAATTATTAGCAACTGTCGAAAATTATCCTGAATTAAAGGCAAATCAAAATTTTATTAGTTTGCAAAACGACTTAAAAGAAATTGAAACTGAAATAACACAAAGACGTAAAGAATTTAATAGCTCAGTTAAAGACTACAATATTTTAGTTCTTAAATTCCCACGTAATTTATTTGCAAAAATGTTTGGTTTTAAAGAGAGAAAATATTTTGAAGCCTCAGAAGAAGCTGCAACTGCACCAAAAGTAGAGTTTTAAAAATATAATTTTTGGATTAATTCTGCAACACCGTCTTCTTCATTGGATTGCACAGTATTAAACATTTTAAGCAACTCATCGGGTGCATTGGCAACGATATAAGAATTTTGTGGCAACGAATAATTCAACATATCAAGATCATAATAATCATTTCCTACAGTAACAATATTCTCTAGTTTTGTATTATAAATATTTTGAATAAATTCTATGCCAGTAGCTTTTGAAATTTTTGGTGGCAATATTTCTATCCACACAGATTTTCGATCAATAGGGCTTGTAGCTTTAACAATTTTTAAGTGAGGAAATTTTTGTGATATTTTAATTAAGCTATCAAATTCTTCGCCAAGAATTATAACAAATTGTGAGGCAGTCTTAGGGCATTTCTCAATAGGTGCTATTCCATAGTTTTCATAATAACTTATTCTTGAACGAAAATCAGAGTTTGGATACTCAGAACTAAAGTGATGAAAAAAGTGATTATTTGGGACGGGTAACTGTACCATAAAATCATAATTATTATCTGCTAGATATTTATACACTTCGGCAGTATCCTTCTCTCCTATTGAGTACTTTTGCAATATTTTTTTATTTTTCCAATCATAAATACCGATGCCCGACGAAAACACAAGATAATCTATAGGAAAGTCCTCATTAACAACAGTTTTAAAAGAAAACAAACTTCTTCCAGTGTCTATAACCCGTATCACGTCAATCTCACCCAGTTTTTTGAATAAATCTACCGTTTTTTTAGAAATTGAGCTATCATCACGAGCTAGTGTTCCATCAAAATCTGCTACAAACATTTTTTTTTCACTACTCATCTCTACTACTTATCATTTTTATAATTCAACACATGTAATAACTGGTCATCGATATAAAAGTTTTCAAAATCAGCAAGTATTCCTTGAAATAAGCGGCTTAGCTTTTGATTTGTTAAAAATATAATAAATCCGAGATAACGATTTCCAAAATGAATAGGAACAACATATTTATAGACCTTTTTATCAAGATGTTTTTCTGAACCTAAACTAATAACATCTTCAGTTTCTCTACATTTTTGAAAAATCTCTGCATAATCATCAAACATTTCTTTAGGAAAATCATCATTAAAAAAAACATTTTTAGAATCGGCAATCCCTATAGCAGCATATTCGACATCTAAAAACACAAAGTCAAATTGCTTGATAATAAACTCGATTACGTGGTGTGCAAAACTTTCCTCTGTGTTTATTTCTCCTGAAGCAATTTTGTTTTTTATAATGTCAAAATTTCTACTTAGACGATCGGGCAATGCGACAATTAAATAAAAATAGCTTCCAATTACAACAAAAACCACAGCCATTACCGCAACAATTAAAATAATCACAGAGTAAGGGATTTCGAGACCTAAAGTATTAGGTGCATAAAAAAGCATCCACACAAAAGAAATTAATACAATACAAATGATTATATAAAATATCAATACAAGATTTCTCTGAATTAGTGTTATTTTTCTAAATGCCTCCATATTTAGTCAGTTAGTTATCCAACAAATTTACAATTATTATGAGTTTATACCAATAAAATAATTGTCTATTTTTTTATTTGCTTAACAAAATCAATACAGAACCTAAAAACATCTTGATATTCGGCAAAACTAAGATCATCAAATTTATCTTGCGGTTGATGATAATTATCATTATTGCCAAGAGCATAGATAAAAAACGCCTCCACTCCTTTATCATAAAATGGTGCATGATCGCTTGAATAAGTTACATACGAACTTCGCATATAGTCGAAATATTTTTCTTTATTATTCATTTTTATTATCAAACTATCCAATTTTGGATATTCCTTTGCATTAAGCATTAAAATACCATCATCACCAGTTCCAACCATATCAAAATTTACAAGAGACTTTACTTTAGACAACTCAAAAGGAGGATTATCAGCCATATATGTCGAACCCAAAAGTCCAGCTTCTTCGCCGCTAAACAACACAAAAACCAGAGTATAATCAGTTTTTCGTTTATCGGTATAATATTTTGCAAGATTTAGAACCATCGACACTCCGCTAGCATTATCATTTGCTCCAGGATACATTATATCGTCAATCATTCCAAGGTGATCATAATGAGCCGTAAACATAATAATACTATCAGATTTTCCTTGTTTATAGCCAATAATATTACGGGTTTCATAATCTTTTATAAAATCGTTTTTTATATACACATAAACCGAATCTGCCTGAGTATTAATTTTATCAGGTTTTATTTGAACATGAACGTAATCTTCGATTTTAGTTTTAGCTGTATATTTAAGATGCGAAGATATTTCGATAATTCCGGCAGCCTCCATATAGTTTTGAGCAAAAATTGTATTAGCAAAATTAAAAAGCTCGGGATTGTTAAGCCCAGTAGAGTCGATACACAAAAAACTATTTGAATGGTCAGAACTCAAGAGGTGTTTTAATGCTCTCGGATTCGTAAGAACCTTAGCACCGACCCATTCAATTTTATATTTACCATTTATTTCTTTGGAATCTGGAATAGTAATAAAATCCTTAGCAATACAAAGTTCTACATCTCCAAAAGTAAGTTTAGGTTTCTCAGTATAAGTATTTATATCCATATAATAAGTTTGAAAATAAGAATTTCCAAACATTTCCAACTTCATATCACTAAACTCATTAGCAAGAAACTCTGAGGCTATGCTATCGCCTTTGTTCACATATCCTCGACCATAATATTTTTGGGAAGATAATTCTTTTATAATACTATAAGTATAATCCATATCTTGAGTGGAACCGATAAAAGGCAGCAAAAACAAGACAAGCAAAACATTAAATTTTCTCATAAACTATATTAAATAAAGTATCCAAACACACCTCTTGCAATAATAAGATAAATAAAAATTCCAATAATATCATTAGAGGTAGTAATAAATGGTCCTGTTGCAATAGCTGGGTCGATTTTTATTTTATCTAAAGCCAACGGGATAAATGCTCCAAATACGGTAGCAAATAATATTACAGATAAAAGAGCCAGACTCACAGTAATAGTAAGAGCAAAGTTTGCAGAAAATATCAAGTTATAAATAAATATGATAGCTGCACATACAACCCCGTTAAGCAGTCCCACTTTAAACTCTTTCCATAATTTTCGTCCTATACTATGAATATCAATGTCTCCGCTTGCTAAACCTTGTACCACAATCGCCGAAGACTGCACACCTGCATTACCTCCGGTTGCCACAATAAGTGGAAGAAAAAGAGCCAAAATTGCATATTTTTCAATATCAGCCTCAAAAAACCCTAATATAAGAGATCCAGCAATTCCTCCAATCATACCAATTACCAACCAAGGTATGCGAGATCGTGATTGTCTAACTACGGAGTCTGAAAAGTCAACATCTTGTGTAATACCAGACATTAGCTGATAATCCTCTTCGGCTTCTTCGCGAATAACATCAACAACATCATCGATAGTAATACGCCCCATTAACCTTCCTATTTCATCAACTACAGGAATAGCTACAAGGTCGTATTTCTCCATAATTTGAGCAACCTCTTCGCCGTCAACATCGGTTTTAACAGAAATAACATCTGCATCATACAAGCTCACTATCTTTTTATTAGTAGAGCTAAAAAGCAAATCTTTAAGTGCTACAGTCCCTTTTAGGATATTATTATCATCGACTACATATAAATAAAAAATCTCGTCAATATCTTCGGCCTGATCGCGCATTTCACCCAGAGCTTGCTTAACGGTAAGATTTTCGTTAATTGCCACCAACTCTTTAGCCATAAGCCCACCGGCAGTATCTTCATCATAATTAAGTAAATCAACAATATCGCCAGCCTGCTCAAGATTTTTAATGTACGAGAGTATTTCTTCTCTACGTTCATCATCAAAGTACCCTAAAAGATCGGCAGCATCATCAGACTCCATTTGTTCGATAAACTGCTCTGCTATAATTTCATTAGAAATACTTTCCAAAAGATTTTCGCGTTCTTCATCTTGTATCTCAATAATAACTTCTGCAGCAATTTCGGGAACAAGTAAAAGAAATAGAAATTTTGCATCATCAATATTAATTTCTTCAAAAAACTCGGCAATATCAACAGGGTGCATATCCTGCAACAACTTTACAGCCTCTTCAGTGTCTTGTGTCTCAATACTATAACGCAGACTATCAAAAAAATCCTTATTTAATTCTACTGCCACTAAACGTGTTTTTATAATTAAGTGATGCAAATCTACAATTATCTTTTTAGGATAAGAAACTTTTTTTCTTATTTTAAGAAAATCATTGAAAATCTAGGGAAGGGGAAAACGTAAAGAACCGCAAAGGGAAAGGGAAAAGAAACCGCAAGGGACGCAAAGGGAAAGGAAACCGCAAGGGACGCAAGGGGAAAAGAAAAAAAAGGAAAACCGCAAAGAACGCAAAGGGAAAGAAAAAAGGAAAACCACAAGGGGCACAAAGGGAAAAAGAAACCACAAAGGACGCAAGGAAAAGAAAACCGCAAAGGACGCAAAGGGAAAGAAAAAAAAGGAAAACCACAAGGGGCACAAGGAAAAAGAAACCGCAAGGGACGCAAGGGGAAAGCAACCGCAAAGGTCGCAAGGAAAAAGGAAACCGCAAAGAACGCAAGGGGAAAAGGAA
>JAQUBO010000116.1 GCA_028686735.1 Bacteroidales bacterium | reverse complement strand
AGTTTTGTTCTTTTTACAAAAAACAATAAACTTAAAGTTGTTCTTTTTTCCATAATTTTCTTCATTTTAATGTTAGTAAAATTAGTAAATATGGGTCATTTTTGCAAATGCAAAACGCTGTAAATGAGGGCATTAGGAGCTAAATCGGTGGACTGTACAAAACAATTTGTGAGTCCACCGATTAACACACTATAAAGTATCAAAAGTGGTGCATTTTTGCTTAATTGATGGAAAATAAAAAGCCCTGAGTTCATTGGAAATCAGGGCTTCTTATCATTTTACTTTTTCATTTGGCGGAGAGAGGGGGAAATGAACCACCTCTGTAAACTGCATTATATCAATAAGTTATAAGCTTCGTAAAAGACTGTCAACGATTTGTCAACGCTTAAAATTCATCAAAATTTTCAATTATACATTCCTAAATGCATCACTTTGCATTTACAATACAAAAGTACAAAATAATGCAAACAAATGCAATAAGTTGTATGAATTATTATTACACGTGTAATAAGCTTTCATTATGATTGTGCTAACGACAAACTGACAATTCTGCTAATGCGACAAAGGGCAATTGAGTTCTATTTTTGTGTGCTATGTCAAGTATTATGTTTCATTTACTTGACAATTCAATAATATTAACTATCTTTGCAAAGCAATGGGAGTTACACAGAACATACAAGAGCAAATCAGTAAATTAGCCGAAGGAACTACCTTTAAATACGAGCAATTGGCAATTGAACCACAGGAATTCGTAGCTGCAGCTAAGGCAATTGAACGCTTGATTACCAAAGGAATAATCAAACGAGTTTCAACAGGTGTATTTTATAAACCTAAGCAAACCGTATTTGGTGAACTGAAACCAAACGAAGAAGAAATATTAAAACCTTATTTATATGAAAAGGGTAAGCGCATAGCATACATAACTGGAACTTCTCTTTATAACCGTTTAGGCTTAACAACACAAGTTCCTAAAAGTGTAAAAATTGCAAGTAGAAATAAGCGGATTACTGTTTTAAACGATATTGTAAAAGCAACACCAGTAAAGAGCTATGTTGATGTAACAGATAAGAATTTTTATTTGTTGGAATTGTTAGATGCATTAAAAGATTTCAAAAAAATTCCTGATTTGGATAAAAGTTCCGGAATTAAGATTCTTTCAAATAAAATAAAAGAATTCGATCCAACTGAAATAAAACTTTTGATAAAATGCGGTTTGGCTTATCCTCCAAGAGTAAGGGGTTTTCTTGGAGCTTTATTAGAAAATGTAGAAACAAAAAGCGATTTGACAGCATTGAAAAAGAGTTTAAATCCGTTTTCAGAATATGAATATGGAATTGATAAAAAACAATTGCTCACTTCGAAAAATTGGAACATTAAATGAGATTACACGAAAACAAAGAACTATTTAAAGATGCTATAATTGCTACATCGCAACAAAAAGGCATACGAGAAATTTATATTGAAAAAGATTATTGGGTAACATTCGCACTTTACACTATATTTAATAGTGAAATTGGTAAAGAAACTATCTTCAAAGGAGGAACAGCTTTGTCTAAATGCTTTGAATTGATACAAAGATTCTCAGAAGACATTGATTTAGTCGTGTTGCGGAATGGAAACGAAACAGGAAACCAACTCAAGAATAAAATTAGAAAAATTTCGAAATCTGTTTCAAAGGTTCTTCCTGAAATAGAAGTTGATGGTATTACTAATAAAGTAGGGATGATTCGTAAAACAGCACATACTTATCCTCACTTTTTCAGTGAGCATTTTGGTCAGATTCGTGATATTATTATTGTAGAATCCACTTGGCTAGGAAATTTTGAACCTTATACAACGGCAACAGTAAGTTCATTTATTTATAAAATGATGTTGCAAAATAATCAGCAAGCACTCATTGAGGAATACAGAATGAATCCGTTTGAAGTATTGGCTTTGAACCCCAAAAGGACCTTGTGCGAAAAAATTATGAGTTTGGTTCGTTTTTCACAAACCCAAGAACCGATTATCGATTTACGAAACAAAATTCGACACACTTACGACATTCATTTAATGTTGAAAGATGACAAACTTAATGACTTTTTCAAATCAGAAGAGTTTGAAAAAATGTTATTAATAGTTGCTAATGATGATGTTGCAAGTTTCAAGAATAATAACGAGTGGCTAGCAAATCACCCAATAACAACAATGATTTTTTCTAACACGGAAGATACCTGGAATAAAATCAAAGATGTGTACACAAGCAGTTTTAGCGAATTGGTTTTTGGTGAAGTTCCACCCGAAACAGAAATACTAAAAACTTTAAAGATAGTTGCAGATAGATTAAACTCAATAAAATGGGATATAACGTTTTAAACGGGGTATATTCAATTCTTCTAAAAACTAGAATATTAATAACAGACTTTTATGCAAAAAAACGCAAAGATATTATCAAACTTTAAGTATCATTTCATTAATTTTCATAAAGTGTTAAATTGGTGGGAGCTTCTAATACTATACGTCATTGTTAGTTTTTGCTTGACTGTATTAATATTTGTTTCTTTAAGGTTAAACACCTTGTTATCTTAAGATTTAAAATTTCAAGAAATGAAAACTTGGTTTGAACAAATAACAGGATTCAAAGAAGAAAATCCAAAACAAGTAAGAGAGCACCTATATATTAAAGGTGATAAACTGATATCAAAAGTAAATAATTCTGATTTTTCTTCTGGACTGCTTGAGATACCATCTTTGGAAGAATTTAGAAATCAAGAGATATTAGACAATTATAATGATTGCATCAAGGTCTCTGAAGTTGTTGCAGATGTTCAAGAATTACATATTCAAGCCGAAAATAATGGAGCTACATTTCAAGTTGCATCACAGTTTAACTTGCTAGAAATGACAAGCCCTGATGTAACACCAGAACAAGGAATAAGTGCATACTCTTACGATATGACACAAGGCCCCGCTTGTGCTATCGCCTGTGGTGCAGGAACAATTTACAGAAACGATTTTGTTGATTTAGAAACTCAAATTGGACAAACAAAACACAAACAAATAGATTGTTTAAATGACATTGGAAATATTCTGAACAATAACGAGAAAGGATTATGGACAATGGCTAATGGATATGCTTTGACGAATATCGAAGGATTAGAAATAATTACCAATGAATTAGAACGCTTAAATGAAATTGAATATGAGGTTTTAAAAGGAAAACTACGTATTGGTGTGCAAACAGATTCAGAAGTAACAATTAGTACTGACAAGTTTAAAGTTACACAATGCTATTGTTCAGCTTTGCCAATTGGTTATTCCAATATCCCAATCTCATATTGGGAAAAGTTTGCACGTTTAATTCTTGAAGCAACATATGAATTAACATTTTATGCAGCTTTGCGAAACTTTAAAAAGACTAAAAATAATAAACTTTATTTAACACTCGTTGGTGGAGGAGTATTTGGAAATAAACCTGAATGGATTCTTGATGCAATCAGAAAATCAATTTCAAAGTTTTCTAAAACACCATTAGATGTAAAAATTGTGAGTTATGGTTCCTCAAATAGTCAAATTCAAGATTTCTTAAGATCATAGAAAATAATTATTAAGGCTCTATAACCATCGTTAATTTACAACGCCCATCATTCCCACATTGTTAATAAAAACTCCTAAATTTTTTATTGACAATGACAAAAAATTAGTACAATAGAATGTATTTTTACACTACAAAATAGGTAAGTTTTTAAAGCTGGGCAGTGTAAATTATGGGTATAGAGTCGTATAGGAGTATTGATGTTGATGTCTTTAAGGACATATTACAAAATGATATTGAGGAACTTATTTCAATAATTAAAAAAAAAGAATTGACATTACAAATAATTATGATACCTGGCTAAAAATTGGTTTTTCAATCGAAAGTGAATTTGGAGAATCTGGCAGGTCCTATTATCATTCAGTTAGTCAATTTAGTGATAACTACAACTATGAAAAGTGTAATGAGCAGTACAATAAATGCGTAAAAAATAACAGCTCAGGCATTACCATTAAAACATTGTTCCATTACGCAAAACAACAAGAAATTACAGTTAGATCAAATGACTACATCAATAAGAAATATCAGGTTAGTTCACCAGAAAGAGATTTGATCCAGAAGTTTTTTAAACCAGGCGATGAAACAAGCGGATTATTTATGTCCTCTACTGATATGATAGAATATATATCACAATATTCGTCAATAAGAATAAATCCAGTACAGGTAGGCCGAGAATTAAAATTTCTTGGATTTACTCGAAAAGCTAAATTTATAAATGGAAATGCAAAATATGGTTATATAGTTGAAGGAATTTACAAAAAAGAATAAAAATCACTTACAAGCTTTCAATAATACTCTATAATCGTTGATAATAAATAGATAGAGCATTGTAAGCTTTGATTATTTAAGATTACAAGGAGTTACAAGCGTTCAATGGAAACATGAAAACTTGTAACTCTTTTATGTAAAAAATAAAGGTAGTTGCAATGCTAAACAGCTTTAACCATAAGCCGTATAGCGTTTTATTGTAGGCTTGAAGGAGAAAAACGCGAAAAAAAAATTTTATACGAAAACGATGTTTTTTGTAAATCTATTCTGGGACTAAAAATTTGATTTTAGGAAGAATTACATAAAAAACGTAATAATATGAATTGACAAAATCACTAGATTATTAAAGTTTTGATAAAAAAATGGACATAATTCGATAAAACTAGTAAGCAGAGTAAGAAAAAAAACTAAAGCAAATTTTAAGTAAATAAATTACAATCTAAATTTTCTACAGAAGCATTTTGTAAAAACATATTTAAATTCATACTTATACCAATATGACATCAAATTGGTATTATACAAGAATTATTTATTTGACTTTATGAAGATTATTAGTAATTTTGGAAATGAAATTAAATAACTAAAATACGTATCTTTAAATTTCAAAATAGCGAAAGATATAGAGCAAACTCTAAAAAAAATCTGGATAACCTCATGGATATAAAATTTGAAACATGGATTTTAATAATTTAGTAAACAACATACAGGGAACACACAACTATTTGCAGGCAGTTGCGGTAAAAGCTATAAACACTCCGATGACAGTACGCAATTGGCTTTTTGGTTATTATATTGTTGAATTTGAGCAAAATGGTGAGGATAGAGCAACTTATGGCGAGAATTTATTGAAAGACATTTAGAACAAAGCAGATATTAAAGGGCTTTCCGAAACAAATCTGAAGATATTTCGACAGTTCTACAGAACTTATCCTGAGATTGGTCAGACAGTGTCTGACTTTTTGAAAAAAACACGGATTATTCAGACAGCGTCTGAACAATTGCAAATTAGTCAGACAGTGTCTGACGATTTAATACCTGAAATGTCGAATATTATTGCTAGTATTGAAAAAGCTAATGCCCCAGCTAAAAAATATGGGCTATCTCCCAACAAAATATTAAAACATCTTTCTTTTTCTCATTTTGTAGAATTGATTAAAATTGATGATGAATTAAAGCGTGCTTTTTACGAAATAGAATGTGCCAAAGGTGTATGGTCGATAAGGGAACTTAAAAGACAAATTGAAAGTCTTTATTTTGAAAGAAGCGGATTATCGAAAGATAAAGAAAAACTGTCGGCAATGGTTCAGCAGCAGGCAGTACAGTTGCAAGCTAAAGATATAGTTAACACACCATTTGCAATTGAGTTTCTTGGTTTAAACTCTCACGCAATGGTAACTGAGAGCGATCTGGAGCAAGCCATTATAGATCATTTAATATTCTTTCTTCGAGAACTTGGACAAGGTTTTTGTTTTGAAGATCGGCAAAAACGAATTTTAATTGACGACGAATATTATTTCATCGATTTGGTTTTTACCATCGCATTTTAAAGTGTCATGTGCTTATTGATTTGAAAACAGAGAAATTTAAACACAGCCATGCAGGACAAATAAATACTTACCTAAACTATTACAAAAATGAGGTAATGCTGCCGGACGACAACCTTCCCATTGGAATTTTACTTTGTACCGACAAAGGAAACACAATGGTAAAATATGCAACTGCAGGTTTAGAAAAGAACATTTTTGTGCAAAAATACATGGTGGCATTACCAAGTAAAGAGGAGTTGGAAGAGTATATTAGGAAGGAGATAAATTAGCATGTACGATTTTTCTACTATAAATGAGAGTTTAGATATATTTTAAAGGTTGATATCCTTTTGTTTGATAAGCATTAGATGAGCGAATAGTTGGCCTAATGTTATTTCATTCTCACCCCCTCCAAATACTCCTCTCCAACACCATACAGTCCAAATATCTCCTTTTTAAGCCTAACAAGATTAGCAACATCTTCATAATTATATTTGAGGACATTTTGCTTTTTGTATGGGTTTTTCCAGTCCTCTACAAGTTTCCAGATATTAGTTTTATATTGTTTTTGAGAACGTTTGATTTCAAACATTTCCTAAAATGCAGCAAGTCTGTATGATTCCATTCCTGGCATAATATCACGAAAGACTTTTAAGAGATTAATACACCTATAATTATTTCGAATGTCCAAACCAGTAGATTTTTCAAGCATCCCAATATCGGGACCATAAAAGTAAATGTAACCGTCAACAGGTTCTAACATGGCTAAGATGTTCTCCATTGTCAGAGTTTCGTCATAAAGCAGATTAACAGTTGTTACAGAATAAGCATATCCGATAAGATAAAGTTCCTGGTTAAAAAACCATTCGAGGTCCATATAAAGATCAGTCATAATTGAAATTATTTTCAATAAAATTACTGTGTTTAAGTTTTAAAACATTAATTTTGATTGCTTTGCAGTATTTGGTTTTCCTTTGCATTTCTTTATTAAAAAAGCAGTTTGTATTTTTGTAAGTATGGAAAACAAACAGACATATACCTTAAAAGAGCTCGCGGATTATTACGAAACTACAACCAGAACTGTCTTCACCTGGATACTTCCAATTAGAGATGAACTTTTGGCTATGAATCCTGGGAAAAAGAGATTAAGAATTTTACTTCCAAAACAAGTGAAAAGAATTAAAGAGTTTTTGGGATAAATTTGTTCTCTTTTTTCTGGTTTTCTCAAAAAAATGACGTTTTGGGTAAAAATGGCATCTGAGAATTTAACAGAAACTCCATAACTTGTGCATTATTCGATATTAAACTCTCATTACCCTTAGTAGTTTGTTAAAGCTTTGCTATAGGGCAATTCCTCTAATTGCACTTAAAAATAATGATTTGTAGAATCCTCTATATTTGTAATATGCTGATAATGTGGGAGATAAAACAAAGGAGATAAAACTCATGGGTGTAGATATTTAATTTTAGTTTGAAATATGGGATTGTTATATTAGTATAGTATGACTTTTTGCAGTTGTGTTATTCAAGTCGATAAAACTAAAGTAAGCAATAAATGAATGTATGAACTAATTATTATAGAGGAAGTTTTTAGTATTATTTTGAAACATGCGTAATACATATTTGTAATTTGCTAAATAGAATAATTCATCAATGGCTTTACAATGCGTTAAATAAAAACATTAACAATTATAGAAAATTGGTTAGTGAATTAATGGAATGTTAAAAAAATCTACACAACCATATTGACTTATGTAAAAGAATAGAATATGTTTTGTAATAATGGGTTTTGGTAAAAAAACTGATTACGCAAGTGGACGTACTTTGGACTTAGATATGACTTACAAAAACATAATTAAACCAGCAGTCACTGAAGTAGGTTATGAATGCATAAGAGCTAATGTAGTATGATTTTAATGTGCTAAAGTATAAAAGCGGATTCTGTTATAATGGGCATGAAGCTCAGATTACCATATGCTTAGGACGTTTTATTTTTTTTGAAAATTTGCAATTTGGATAAGCTCGCATATTTATTATATATATGAAATTACTAAGTACATGACAAAAATTTAAAAACATCTATATCTGTTTGATTTTTAGAGTTTAACAATACGTTTGCTATGTAAGAAAGCCCTAATTTGAAAATACTTTTCGCCTTTCGTCCATGTTTCTTTATTTCGATGCTTTTAATATTCCCATGTATAAATATTCCTGTTTTGTAGCACCATACAAATGCTATCATTACAATAAGAGTTAGTTTTTCAATTCTTTCGATATCTTGTAAATGAGTTTTTTCGATATCAAAACCACTAGATTTCATTGCTTTGAAACAAGTTTCTATTTGCCATCTATTTTTGTAATTTATCTGGGCTTGTTCGGGTTTATTGAAAGAGATTATTATTAAAAAATCTGTCTTTTTCTTTTCGCTAATTATCTTGCAGCCAGAAACATAACACAATTGAGTTCCTGTTTTCACAATACGTTTATAATGTAAAAACTCATTGTATTTTAATGAACTGAATAACCATGAAACCGTTTTTTCTTCGTTTTTATGCGGAATAAATACTTTGAAATTGTTCCTGATACGTATATAATATCTAATTTTATTATCATTGAGAAATTTAATCCAACCGTCCCCAACGAATTCCCTATCTGCCATTAAGCAGTCGATACAATGGGTTCCAAAAAGTTGAATAAAGCGATTGACCAGATCAATCCTTTCTTTACAATTTGAATTTCCTCGTTTATCTAACATCTTGAATAACAAAGGAAAAGCTAGCCCTTTATATGTTACACCAATCATGAAAATATTGATGTTAGTTTGTCCAAATTTCCAATTGGTTCTATCTATACTAAGCTGTAAATTCTCTTTGTGTGGCAAAAGCCCGAATATAAGTTTTGCAACCAAGTCGGAGTTTAAAGTATATTGGGCAATAAAACGTTGAATACGACGTAAACTAGAAGCGGCCATTGCCTTACTGTCAAAAGCGTTGGCTAGTTTTTCAAAACCTACTGTTTGAACTTTGCAGAGAGCCAGAACAAACATTTCAAGAAGTTTTAGTCTCGATAAATTTACTTCTCCCTGAAAATGATTATTCAATATTGAGATAAAATTACACTGTTGTCCGATAAAAATTTAAGAGAAGGAAGATAATGAGATCTTCCTTTCTCTTTTTTTGTAGCTTTGTTTCACGACAAAACTAAACTACTATGGACAAAACTACACATTTTTTCGGTAATTCTGTTTTCGGACAGCTGATTTCTTTAATTGACTCAAAAATCATAAGTGATTCTGCAAAATCGACTAAATCAGACAGATATGTCAAGAAATTTAAAACAAAAGACCACCTAATAAGTATGGTTTTTTGTGCTTTTGCAAAATGTTCATCGTTGCGTGAAGTTTCGGGGGCAATGCTTGGATTAGCTGGCAAAACAAAACATTTTCAGTTAAATCATATCCCGCGAAAAAGCACCTTGGCAGATGCGAATAAGAGGCGAGACTGTGATGTGTTTGGCCAAATCTACAATAAATTACTAAAACAATATAGTCACGTTTTCTCGGACAGCCGTGTGAAAGACGTTATTAACAAGCAAATAGAGATTTTTGATAGTACAACCATTAGCCTTTTTAAAGATATTCTTAAATGTGTTGGACGGAATCCTCAAAATGGCAAGAAAAAAGGTGGTATAAAAGTGCATACCGTTATAAATGTAGATGAAAAAATTCCTCGATTATTGTGGTTTACTGAAGCCGCAAAACACGATCATATTTTATTGGAAAAGCTAAAAATGGATTCCAACACCATCTATATTTTTGACAAAGGCTACAATGATTATAAGGCGTTCGAAAAGTTTAGCGAAAATCAAACCGGATTTGTAACTAGAATTAAGGATAATGCAGATTATGAATCCATCGAAAATAAAATAATTAGCGAAGATATCCATTCGGGTGTTTTGGAAGATGAAATCATAGAAGTTACTGTTAAAAAGGAGTCCCATTCAAACAAATTGAGGCTTCGTAAAATTAGTTTTTATGACAGAGAACTCAAAAGAGAGTTTGAATTTTTAACCAATTTATTTGAAATGCGACCTGATTTAGTTGCTGCATTATACAAATTGCGTTGGCAAATAGAGTTATTGTTTAAGCAATTAAAACAAAATTTTCCATTAAAGTATTTCTTAGGTGATAATGAGAATGCAATCAAAATACAAATATATTGCGCATTGATAGCAAATTTATTGATGACGGTGATCCAAAAAAGGCTTAAAAGATCATGGGCATTTTCAAATTTGGTGAGTTTTTGTAAAATACACCTATTCAATTACATTCATCTCATCAATTTTTTGGAGAATCCTGATAAAGATTGGCAGAAAGAGCAAATAAAATCTAATCAATTAGCACTATTTTGAGGGGGGCTTACTTTTAAAATAGATCATTATCAAAATCTCAATATACTGCTAATCAGTAATATAACTAAATATAAAAATAATTTATTATTTTTATCGGACAATAATGATAAAATTATTATTTTTACTGTCAACTTTGGTAGTCATATACATTAGTTTTAGATGTGAAGATTTATCATCTAATGTATTGATTGCCAGAGTTTTATGCAAGAGTTTTTTGCATTACTTATTAATAGTGAATTGTTAATAAGTGCTTGATTTATAATTGGTTAAGAATTTTTGTCATGTACTAAGATGAAATTATTAGAAATTTAAAAGTAGTTTTGTGTTATACATTGTTAGATAAATTATAAAAAAAAGAAAGGAGGTGTCAGGCAAGGTAAAGAATAGCGAAGAATTTGTTGCAGCATAAATTTTATGTGTAGTAACAAAGAGTAATTAAAAATTAGTGATTAAAAAAGACAACACAGCCTCCGCAAAAAGAACTGTGTTGCCCGAACGTTAAACCGAAGTTTATACTTCACAAAAGTAAGTAAAATGATAACGAAAAATAACAAAAATGTCGTAAATTCGACAATTAGTAGCTTATTTGCAGGAATAGTGGTAATTATGGCTATGTTTATGGTAGTTGGGTGTGAGAAAGAGGATAGTTTGTTGCAAACCACAACAGGTAATAACATTAAAACATTTAGTTCCGCAGAAGAATATGCTGTAGAAGTAAATAAAGTTGCAAATATGACTTATGAAGAATTGTGTGAATACGAAAATAGTAAAGGGTTTTACTCTCTTGGACGAAAGTGTGATGAGATTTATTCTCAAGCGAATCCAAAGAATTTTAATTCTAGAGAAGAATTTGTCCAATTTGTGGAAAGCAACTCTGAATATATCGAGTTGGTGACTGATTCTAACAAAGAATTAACTCTTGAAATAAAATCAGGATTTAATTCTAATAGATACCTAGTGGGAGAAGATGGTCTGTTTAGAATTTCAAATAATCTATATAAGGTTATTGATAATTTTACAATTTGCACAAACAATAATAATATTGAAAAAATTAAAAGAATAAATGCGTTAAACTATCAAAATTATTTTGAAGATTCTACTATTATGATTCCTAGTTATGTAAAACAGCCACAAAATAAAACAACTGCAGAATATTATGACATTGATCGAGAGGCAATAAATGGTAATGAAAAAACTAAAATTTTTATGAATACATGGGGTTATGATCATTCTCAACAAAATGATACATATTTGCAAAGTGATTTTGTAGTACGTCCTTATCATAAAACCTTATGGGTTTGGTATTATTGTTCACGCACACTGTCTTGGGACATTGATGCAAAACTTGTTGCTCATTTTGGTGATGATATTTGGGCTGGCTGGCTCATAGATGAAAATGAATCAGGTGTAAATGCTTCATATAGATCTCACACCTGGTCTGTATGGTTAGATCACGGATTAGATCATGGAGGATATTCAGATATATATTGGGTTGAATTTGATTGGTGTCATTTTTGGGGAAGTTCACCAGATGCAGGTCCAGCAAAGTATGATATTTACTAAATATGAGATATACAATTTATTACATTATCTTTTTATGTTTGTTATGCTCGTCTTGCCGTGAACTCGTGCAAGACGAGTTTCCTGATTTCGAAAACACAGTAAATGTAAATACCCTTATTGGCGCTGGAGATACTGTAAAAGTTTATTTAGCATACACAGACGAACTCAATGGAAATCCACTTAAAATCATTGAAAATGCTGTAATTTCCATGTCTAACCAAAATTTGGAAAACATTAATTTCACGCATCAAGGTAAGGGATTGTATGTGTCAAATTTTGTTGCACAGGTAAGTGACACCTTTAATTTATCAGTAATTGTGCCAGGCGAAGATGTTGTAACATCTTCCTGTGTTGTGCCTGAACCAATAGAAATAATCGATGCAGATCTTGATCCCTATGGCTGCGTTAATGACGAGGGTGTTGCAATACCTTTAGCATATGTAAAAATAAGAAATAATTTTGATAATGCATTTTATGGGGTTGTTTATTTTAAATCATATGTAAAGGAGCCTCGTATCTCAGAGGACTTAAATAATCCCGGGTCATATACTGTAGATACTGTATATGTTTTGAACTCAGATTATAAAGCAATTGGCACAATTGACAATATCAACGAGTTAGGTGAATTTCTTGAAAAAGAAATTGAAGTATTTAAATTATTTGATTCTAACCGAATAA
>JAQUBO010000339.1 GCA_028686735.1 Bacteroidales bacterium | reverse complement strand
ATCGTAGGGTTGGCGGATGGCGTGAAGAATGGAAAAGAAAGTGTGGGAAAGAGTATCAAGGGATTTTTTTTTAAGATTGGGAAGATAGACAAGCTTTATCCCGAGATATTCGTCAAGTTTTTCAGGATAATAGCTGTCCCGGCAATATACGGTCACTTTGTGACCTCGTTCTGCCAGTCGTTTACCAAGTTCTTCGTAAAATGTTTCAAAGCCACCGTAGTTGGCGGGTACACCGCGGGTGCCAATGAGAGCGATTGTAAATCTTTTGGTCATTCTGGTAACACCTTAATATTTATTATGCCATGTGACGTTTTTCGTACGGAATATTCACTGTTCATTAATATGTTGAAATTTATTAAGTCTATTATTCCGCCAGCAGCCCATACATCTGCGGACTGAGTTTTTTTATTTTGATTGTCATAATAGTAACCACCCTCAATTTTGGCATATCCAGAAACCGCAACCCCTGCCGAATTTGAAGCAGTGACTTTCCCGTTATTGTAAATTTTTACGGATGGGCCTAAATAAACTGAAGCAGATGCAGCTATTTCTACTCCATGGGATCCATTATCAAATATTTCTGAGTTATTAATTATGTGACCAGTACCATTTTTGAAATAGACACCTGTGGAACTACCGTTGAAAGCTTTTGAGTTTAAAATTGTTACTCTATTCGAGTTATCTATTATATAAATATTATTACCTTTATTTCCATGAATGATTGCATCTGATATTGTTACATTGTTGCTACCAGACACTGTTAAACCCCAACCTTCACTGTCATACGAATTAACATTGCTAATAAATGTTCCAGACGCATCTGCGGACTTTATATTATGACCGATATTTATATTGGAATAACCCTTTGCTCCATTATATGCGTCAATAAACGAAGCTTTGTTGTTCTTGCCATTAATCGAGAGTTGTGAGTAACCATTATTATGTGTTTTAATATTAGAGTACTCAGAATTGTAGGAATTGTTCCCACTTATACCAGAGCCCTTATTGTTGTGAGTGTAGCTCCCATATATCTTTACACTACTATTCAAAATATAAATTGCAGTTCTGTCATTGTGATGACCATCAAGGTCTTTTGCTGTAATATTAGAACAGTTTTCAAACATGATACCTGCTCTATTTCCATCTTTCTGTTCTTCGCCATTTACTGTATAAGAAACTTCAATCTTATTTAACTCTGTATCAGTAACATTGTACAAATAAATACCTGAAAACCGATCTTTGTAATTTGTCGCATTTCTTGAATCAACATCTTTATTGCCATGTATTTTTAAATTCATAAACTTAATGTTTTTGTTGCCTATCCTGTGGTTATTATTGGTGAACATATCAAACACACCATATTTAGTATCTCTGTATATGGTGTTATTGTTGAAGTCTATTACAATGTCCGAGGGTATTTTAATAGTACTACTGATGAAGTAATTTTTATCCGTAGTACGAAGTATGAGTTGTTTTTTATTTTTGGATGAAGAATCAATTGCTTTTTGTAATGCAAGTGTATTCGACTGCGAAGTGTTTTCAGGCAAAAACCCGAAATCTTTTGGATTTGTAGTCTCAGAATATGCCACATTAATACTCAGTAGCATAAATAGGAAAAAGACTGAGTATTTAATTTGAAAACCTCTACAGTGAATCAATTTAAAACCTCTTTAATAAAGTTGCAAATTCTTTTGCTAGAATTTCCATCCAGTTCACCGGCATACCATTTTAAAAAAACAGCTACCTTATTAGAATAACCATCAGAATTAATTATGCTGTTGCCTATTTTAATTGTTGCGTCATCAGACGTAAATATATCATTAGCTATATCGAATTCAGAATATGGGATAGAGTTTGGAATTCCAGTAATATTAACTATATGGATAATACCACCTAACATTAAAGCCTCTATTCCGGCTGTCGAATTTACTGTAATTACAATATCGTTTATGTTAATTAATTGCTCTATGGCCTTGTTTCTTTCAATGGTACAATTAACATTATTTAGTTCATTAAAATAAAAATCATAATTTATTGCTGGCTCGCTTGGGTGTGGTTTAATTACGAAGTCCAATTTGGCAGAGACTAATGCTGGTAGTAATAAGTTTAGTATTGTGTAATTGATTTCTGCTCCAAGTGGGTTAGTAAGTAAAACTATTTTCTTTTTATGATTTTTGTTGTTTTGATTGTTATTACACTGGAACTTGAATTTATCATATCTAGGGTTTCCTGTTACAACTAGCTTATCAGTTGATACTCCATTTCGAATAAACCACTGCCTTATACCCTCACTCCAGATTGCAATCCAGTCAGCAAAAAGTGGAACGTAAGCATGTGGCAATATAGGGGCACCATGCTGAATTACTAATGTCTTGAATTTTCTAGTTTTACCTAGTAACGATGTAATACGGGCTAATTTGTGAGAATCGCTACCCATAAAAACCAGCTTTGGACTGTACTTAAGGTAAAAATTATCTAGTGCAATAATTTCTCTTATTGTCTGTTTTGCTATTCTTGATAAGAGCTTAATGTCTAACTCGCTATTTAAAAAATTTATATCAGCATTAATTGTACGAAGAGTCTCAACAAAACTGTTTTTATATTTACCCCAAAGAGCATTCGCTTCAAACTCATCGAATATCCCATACA
This sequence comes from Bacteroidales bacterium, assembly GCA_028686735.1. Classification (GTDB taxonomy): domain Bacteria; phylum Bacteroidota; class Bacteroidia; order Bacteroidales; family ML635J-15; genus Bact-19. The sequence goes on along the minus strand of JAQUBO010000339.1, from coordinate 349 downwards.
ATTCTGCATAATTGCTTGTATAGTTTGAACAACTCCTCTTACTTAATCTATTATCTGCATATATATATATAAACTTAATTTGCTGTGCCGCTAATTCGAGCCCGACTGAATTTACACAGGATATTGTTGCGAAATTCATTACATCGCATAATGCTATACAATCGAATTCGTCAGGTTGATGATCAGTTTTTTTAGAAAAAATACTCTTAATCTTTAATAGTGCAAATTTTAATTGCCAGTCCAATCCGTTTTTTTTAATAAATTTTGCTACCAAGCCACTTTGAGTCGAAATGCTCAAATCTTCAAATAAAGATATATATATATATAGTTCCATAGATCTAAATAAACT
>JAQUBO010000008.1 GCA_028686735.1 Bacteroidales bacterium | reverse complement strand
TGCTACACGAGGTTCACGTCACATTACTAGTGGGATTAAATAATCTTTGGCTATGGGATTGTTGTAATTATTTAATAAAATTTGAAGCACTGGCTTTATTTTACGATGCTGAAAAGCATCATAAAGAATAATAAGATTTAAATCGGGATATAATTTTAAAAGTTCTTCCACTCCTTTTGTTCGACTTTCGCTAACTGCAACAATGGAGTCTGGGTGTTTGCGTTTTATTTGTAGTGGCTCATCGCCAGATTCAAAATGAGTATTACTGGTTTCAACTAACCTAAATCCTTTGGTTTTTCGTTTATAACCTCTACTTAAAACTGCTACAGAAAACTCATGGCTAAGCATTTTTAACAAAAATTCGGTATGGGGGGTTTTGCCTGTTCCACCAACGCTAAGATTACCAATGGAGATTATAGGAATATTATATTGTTTTGATTTTAATATGCCATTTTCGTAACAAAAATTTCGTATAGAGATTATCAATCCATACACTAATGATAAAGGGAATAATAATAAACATCTTAATATTTTTAAGAGTTCTTTCATATCTTTTTTTTAAAAGAAACCTAAAATTATATAAAAAATGGTGATTACCAAAATATGTGTAATAATTATCCGTTTAATAGGTTAATATTATACGTAATAACTTTGTTGTTATTAAACTAAAATGTAATTTTGCATAAACAAAATACAAATATTTAAAAGCTAAAGAAATGAGTGATTATGTAACCAAAGCACAACAGTTTTTTGAGAAACATAGGGATATGACGGCGGCTGTACCAATGTCAAAATATATGAAAAATCAATTTTCATTTCTTGGAATTCCTGCTTCTAAAAGAAAAGATATTTTTAGGGTGTTTTTTAATACTTTCCCAATTCCTGATTTAGATAATTCCAAAATAATTGCTAAAGAGTTATTTAATTTACCAGAGAGAGAGTTTCATTATTTTGCTATTCAACTGCTTACTAAACATAAAAAAAAGTGGGCTCCAACCGATATTATATATTTTGAAAACTTGATACTTACTAGCTCATGGTGGGATACTGTGGATCTTATAAACAGTAGAATTATAGGTCCATTCTTTAAAAAATACCCAAATCTTGCTTTGGCTATGACTGATTCATGGAGCTTATCTAACAATATTTGGCTTAAACGGGTATCCATAATATACCAGTTATCATACAAAGAAAAAACTAATCTTGAGATACTTACAAGACATATTCTTGAGAACGCTTCACATGACGACTTTTTTATCCAAAAAGCAATAGGTTGGGCTTTACGTGAATACTCAAAAACTGATTATAAATGGGTTTTGAATTTTGTAATTCACACTTCTGAATTAAAGCCATTTAGTAAACGTGAAGCAATTAAATGGATTGATAACAAAGGACTTATAGAATAAGGTAATGTGAGCTAGGCTTGGGGTTGTAAATTTTGTCAAAACAAAAGCCTTATAGTATTGATTTTACAAGTCTTAATTTGTGAGTATATCTTTTATCAATTTTATTATAAATACCTTGATGATCGATTGTGTCCATTCGCACTTTGCCTGAAGCATGAATTATTTTTGCACTTTCAATAATTATACCTACGTGTACAATTTCGCTCTCTTCATTATCAAAGAAAGCAAGATCGCCAGGATTAGCTTCTGATAAAAAGCTAAGAGTAGTTCCTAAACTGATTTGTTGAGAGGCATCTCTTGGAATATTATGACCTACTAAACGATATAATAATTGAGAAAATCCAGAGCAATCTAGACCGAAAGCTGTACGTCCACCCCATAGGTATGGGGTATTTAGCATCTCCATCGACTTTTTAATGATAAATTCTCGTTTGTTTTTTGGAATTGCTTTAAATTGCGAATTATCAAAGCCATAATTATTTTGACCAATTGTAAATTCATTTAATTTCTTATTAGCAACAGGGATAAGAGCTCCAGTAGGAATTTTCATTGATTGCTTAGACGCAAGTTTAATTTCTGTCTGATTTTCACTACAAATTAATCCCTCAAAAACATAATCTTTACTTATATCTTCTTTTTCGGTTATATAAGAAATAGTTTTTGTTTCTATCCAGCCTTCATAACCGTCATGAACAAGCCTGACTTTTGTCCAGTCGTGTCTATGTATAAGTATTTCGTAACATTCACCAAATAATATTTGATTAAGCATCTCCGATTTATGAGACATTCCACCTCTAAGAGGAATGTAACTTATTTCACATATTCCAATTTTCATTTGATATATATTTAATCTTTCAAATTTACATACATATAAACTACTACAAACATAAGAAATATTTTTTTTTGAACAATTGCTTGTAAATTACAAACTTTTGGGCTTTATTTCCTTGTTTTTTATTTCTTTTTTGTTCATTATTAGGTCTTTTATATATCTTTACAAAAACATTAAAAATGAAATTTAAAAAATACTCTGTAATAATATATGCTATTACACTTTTTTCGTTAAGTGTAGCTTTTGTTGTTTATATTTTTCCAAAAGAGAAAAAATTTCAATATTCATTTACACAAGGTAGCCCCTGGTTGCACGAAAACTTGATGGCTCCTTTTGATTTTCCTGTTTATAAGTCTGATAAGGAAATTGAGCAAGAGCAAGATAGTATTAGAAATAATTTTATTCCTTATTATGTATATGATAGTGTAGCAATAAAAACAGCAATAGAAGATTATTTGGTTAGGCTTAAAGAAAAATGGCAGAATGAAGTTATCCCGAATGTTGATGATATTGGTGAATTTAAAAAAAATCTACTTCAAAAGAAGTTCGATTTTTATCTAAGTCTTGCTGATGATTTGCTGAGAGAGTCTTTTCAAAAAGGAGTAATTGACTTTTCTGATAGTGTTACAGGATTAGATAATTTTCGATTTTATTTACATGATGGAAAAATAAGTAAACTAAGTTACGCATCTTCTTATATATTTTTAGATGATGTCCAGTATAAACTTAATGATATATTTAATAAATCGGGGTTAAGAGAAACCGATTCATTAACTGGTTTTAAAATTAGAGATTATGTTACTTCTCATCAACTACGTCCTAGTATTGTGTACGATGTAGAGATGAATAAAAATGTTCTTTCCACTCAGTTAGAAGCCGTTTCTACCTCACGTGGGATGATACAACAAGGCGAGCTAATAATTTTAAAAGGTCATATTGTTGGAATGCACGAGAATAAAGTTCTTTTATCACTAAAAAAAGAGATTGAAACCGATGCGTCCAATGTAAATCATATAGTAATAAGTTTTGGTATTGCCATTTTACTTTCATCTCTTTACTTTATCTTATTTTTATACCTTTTTTATCACGACAAGAAAATCCTTAATAGTTTTAAGGCTAATACATTTATTGCCTTGCAAATGTTAATACTTATTGTAAGCGTATTAATTGTTTTTAAGTACACCGATATAAGTATAAATGTTATTCCGTTTACTTTAATCCCATTATTAATTTACACTTTTTACAAGTTTAATGTTTCATTTATAGTATTTTTAGTATCAATAATTATTGCAGGTTTTTTTGCTCCTAATGGTTTTGAGTTTATTTTTATTCAAACAATAACAGGTTTAATTGCAATATTTAGTTTGCGAAATACACGTAAACGAAGTCAGATTTTTATTTCTGCATTTTATGTTTTTATCGCTTATGTTATTTTACACTTTGGTTTTATTTTAACGAAACAAGGAGATTTTACGAATTTAATGTCTCATGATATTTATATGTATGGTATTAGCTCGGCTTTGTTAATATTATATTTGCCTATTGTGTATCTTTATGAGAAACTTTTTGGTTTTTTATCCGACTTTACTTTAATGGAGTTGTGTGATACTAATAACCCAGCCCTACGCGAACTAGCTGAAAAAACTCCTGGAACATTCCAGCATTCTGTACAAGTCGCAAATTTAGTAGAGTCGGTTACACGAGAATTAGGGGGTAACTACTTACTTGCACGGGCAGGAGCACTTTACCATGATATTGGGAAATCTGTTCATCCAGAATACTTTATCGAAAATCAAGACGGTGCTAACGTTCACGACCAATTTGATTTCGAAGAAAGTGCACAAAAAATTATTTCTCATGTATCTTTGGGTGTCGAACTTGCAAAAAAATATAATCTTCCTACCCAAGTTATTGATTTTATAACTATGCATCATGGAACAAGTCTTACTCGATACTTTTATAATTCATGGATAAATCAAAACCCAAATATAAGGCCCAATATTAGTAATTTTAAGTATCCAGGGCCTAAGCCAAATAGTATCGAAACAGTTGTAATGATGATGGCTGACGCAATTGAAGCCGCTTCGCGTACGCTTGATGTTTACAGCCCCGAGTCAATAGATAAACTAGTATCTGTAATAATTGAAGCACAATTAAACGATGGTCAATACGATAATGTGGATATAAGTTTGAAACAAATATCACAAGCGAAAACCATATTTGCAAAAAAAATTGGTAACATTTATCATTCTCGAATTGTATATCCTGAAATTAATGAGAATAAGAATTAATAAAAACAATATATTTGCAAACTTTATGTTATAAACATGATTTTATAACTTATGTACAAGAGAATATGCGTTTACATATTGTTTTTTATTTTTCTGAGTGTTGTTACAAATGCACAGACAGCTTTTATTAATGGTTTTGTGTATGATGTAAAATCAAATCCTGTGCAATTTGCTAACGTAAGTGTTGAAAATCAATCTATCGGCACATCGACCGACAAATATGGATATTTTGAATTCTCAGTCCCTTCAAATCAAGAAATTACAATTAAAGTTTCATATTTAAGCTATCAGACTTACACCGAAAAACTTAAACTGGTTAATGGGGAGCAAAAAGAGCTAAAAATATACCTAAAAGAATCATATACAGTGTTACCCGAGGCAAATATTGGTGCCAACACCGAAAGGTTTGCTCCAGCTGTTCGTTTAAACCCCGAAATATCAATGAATATCCCTACTGTTGGAGGCTTTGAAGATATTTTAAAAGCCTTGCCATCAGTGTCGTCAAATAATGAACTTAGCAGCCAATATAATGTAAGAGGAGGTAATTTTGATGAAAATTTAATATTTGTAAATGATATTGAAATTTACCGTCCATTATTAATACGCTCTGGACAGCAAGAAGGGCTTAGTTTTATCAATTCTGATATGGTCTCTGCAATAGTTTTTTCGGCCGGTGGTTTTGATGCTAAATATGGAGATAAAATGTCATCTGTACTTGATATTAAATATCGTAAGCCTAAAGAATTTGGCGGTACAGTTTCGGCTAGTTTATTAGGTGCAAACATACACATAGAGGGAACCAGTAAAAACCACCTTTTAAAATACAACACAGGCTTACGATACAAAACTACAAAATATCTTTTGTCATCTATGGATATGGCTGGTCAATACGACCCAACATATCTCGATTTTCAGGCTTTTGTAACCTACGACATTAGCGAAAAACTAGAATTGTCTTTTCTTGGTAACATAAATAATAATGTTTACAGCTTTATCCCTAAAGACCGAGAAACATCATGGGGCACAATGGACGAAGCACTAAAAATAATGATGTATTTCGAAGGTCAAGAATTAGATAAATTTACAAACTCTACGGCAGCATTTACTGGTACTTATAAAGCAAATCAAGACCTCACAATGAAGTTTATAGTTTCAGGATATTATACCTCCGAAAAGGAATCTTACGATATTCTTGGACAATACTATCTAAATGAGTTAGACAAACAGCTTGGATCTGATAATATGGGCGATAGTGTTGCAAATATTGGTGTTGGTTCTTACTTAAATCATGCCCGTAATAACTTAAACGGATATGTATTAAGCTCCAAATATTTAGCAGATTATAAATATAAAAATCATGATTTTTCTTGGGGTGTACAGCATAATTATGAACTCTTTGATTATGGTGTTCACGAGTGGGAAATGGTTGATTCTGCAGGATACTCAATGCCATATAATTATTTGGGAGCAGTTGCCAATAGAGAGATAGTTCCTTTGTTCTTTACCGATATTGCAAAAATTAACATGGCATCTAATAGGTTTAATGCCTTTTTTCAAGATGCTTATTTAATAGAAATTGATAGTGCAGAGCTATCTCTTGGTGGTGGATTGAGATTTAACTATTGGGATTTTAATAATGAGTTTCTTGTAAGTCCACGAATGAGTGTTGGTTTTAGACCAAATTGGAAGAAAAATTTTGTTTTCAGATTTTCGACAGGTTTATATCATCAGCCGCCATTTTTTAAAGAAGTTCGTAAATTAGACGGTACACTTAACCGAGACATAAAAGCACAATCGTCATTTCATCTTGTTTTAGGATCTGATTACGAATTTACTGCATGGAATCGACCATTCAAATTAGTTACTGAGGTGTTTTATAAATACATGTACAATCTAATTCCCTATGATATCGATAATGTAAAAATTAGATATTATGGCGAAAATCTTGCACAAGGATACTCAACTGGTATAGAGGCAAAAGTTAACGGAGAGTTTGTCCCCGGTACTGAATCATGGATTAGTATTGCTCTATCTCAAACAATGGAAGATATTGAAGGCGATTTTTATAAATCCAAAGATGCTCAAGGAAATATCGACACTATCTATCTCGGAATGATACCACGACCAACAGATCAAAGATTAAATTTCGGAATCTTTTTTCAAGACTATATTCCTAAACATGAAACCTGGCAAGCGTATATTAATATTTTATTTGGAACAGGTTTGCCAGTTGAAAAAGCCGATAAGCCATATCCTCGATTTAAACCATACAGAAGAGTTGACATAGGCATATCAAAACAATTAAAAGGTGATTACAAAATATTGCCTGAATCTAATCCATTTAGGCATTTTAAAAATATTTGGTTAACACTTGAGGTTTTCAATTTACTTGATATAAATAATGAAATTTCGTACACCTATGTTACTGACATTAGAGGCTGGCAATATGGAGTACCAAATTATCTTACAGGACTTAGGGTAAACTTAAAATTAATTATGAGATTTTAATTCACGTTATTACTTGCTGTATGATGCGGATTAACTATAAGCTGTGTTTATACTAGGTTTTTGATTATTATTAGTTTCTTAAAATTTACCTTTACCTGGAAATTTATACTTTTCTTTTGATTCTTCTTCTGAAAACAAATAAAACTTTCCTACTGCTTGGCTACAAAGTTCGCCATCTGTGTTAAAAATACTAATTTTAATTTCAGCAATATTTCTGTTAAAAGAGAGCTCTTTAGCCTTGATAGTAATTTTTCCCTTATCTGAGCTTAATGGTTTTTTATATCTGCAATTAAGCTCCATTGTTACCGCCGATCTGCCATGTTTTACAAAAATATACCACTCGGCAGTTTCATCCATAAGTGTTGCTTGAATTCCACCATGAGTAACTCCTTTCCAGCCGTCAAATTCGGAACGAGGTTGCCATTCACTCCACACTATTTCATCTTTTTCAAAAAACTCCATCTGTAAGCCTTGCTTATTTTTAGGAGAGCACCCAAAACACATGTAATCGGGCATTGATTCTGCAAAGGCATTGTTTACTTTTCTCATATTACAAATTATTATTGTCCGACAAATATATATATAATTGAATTAGATAAAAAGAATATGTCGTCCCTAAAGGGACAAATCCCGCTAGGGGTTAAATATCGTTAAGTAAAACTAAGTCAATATTTGAAAAGTCCCTTTAGGGACGACATATTGCAAGCCCTACATGATTTTAAAAATATTTTAATTAGACAACAATGATTACAAAAATAAAAAAGCGGATTAAGTAAATTAAGCCGCTTTAAAATATAATAAACATCTTTTAGTTAATAGTAATTCTTTTAGTGATTACTTCTTGTGATAACTTAATTTCTACAAAGTAAATACCTGCTTTTTGTTGTGTCAAATCAATATTTGTTTCTACAGAATTTGTTGTAAGTTTTAAAACTTCTTGTCCTAAAATGTTTCTAACACAAATATTAGCACTTGCTTCAGGTAATTTAACTGTAACGATACCATCAGTAGGGTTTGGATAAATATGGATTTGCTTAGACAATTCAGACTCCACATCTACATCAGAATTAGTTTGAATTAATAAATCATCAATTAAAAATGCAAAAGCATCACTTGATACACACTGTATTGCCAAGTAAATCGACTGACCGTTATAAGCTGATAAATTACCTGAGTATTTTGTCCAAGTTATAGGAGGCTCAATATATTCAGCAGAAGAAAATTTTGTAAAACTTGAGGGTGAATTATTAGTAGTTGATATAAGTACATTAAATCTTTCAAGACCATATTGATCAGTTGCAGATTTTGCCCAAAACGTAAAAAACGAGTTGTTCGGCAAAGTTATTTTAGGAGTAATGAACCAATCATTATTTGGAGGAGTTGTTGCAGCAAAACAAGCACCATTTTTTACTCCACCGTGTGCAGCCCATGCTTCGCCGAGTGCTGGAACAGTTTCATTTGAGTTAAAAGCAATAAAGGCTCCAGTATAGCCTTCATTAGTAAATTCAGTGTCTTGCATTCCATAGCTCGAAGCGCCATCGCCATCATAGGTAGTGCAGGGATAAAAATTGTCAACATCAAAATTTGTACAATTTTCAAAATCATAACTAAAACCTCCTCCGCTGGTAACGGTTATATAGCCGTATTTAGTCTCAGTATCACTGTCTGAGCTTGTATTAACAGTTAATGTTACGTTATATGTCCCAGCTGTATTATAGGTGATTGTTGGATTTGTAGCTGTAGAGCTTGAGGGTGTTCCACCAGGAAATGACCAACTACGACTAGTAATAGAACCGCCCATAGATAAATCAGTAAAACTTACTTGACCACCAGTAGCTACAGTTGTTGTTGAAGCACTAAAATCTGCAATCAATCCAATGTTGTTGGGGTCTAAAAAATCGCAAGTTGTTGCTCCTGTGTCATCAGGGTCTAACCAATATTTTAATTGTTGAGATGAAGACGAACCATTTGAGGTCCAATGATAAGAAAGTTTACCATATAAATCTGGTTCATCAGGACCTGTACCAGGACCAGCACCACCAACAGTACACGCAGAAAGTCCGCCCGACAAAGTACCTACAACAAGGCCATTACTATTAAAAATAGGAGATCCTGATGAGCCTCCCTCTGTTACACCACGACTAGTAGCAGTTGTAGCCCATTTTACATTCCAATGTGCATAATTAGCCCCAGTATTTCCAGTACCTCCATAATATGTAGTAGTTGTTAAAGCAGTTGTATATGTCGAAATCTTTTTAATATCTCCACTAGGATGATGAATACTTACACCACTTGGACTAGCACTTGTTGACTTACTCCAGCCATTATATACTCCACCAATATTTTTAATATTAGTAGGTGTTGTATTAAGTTCAAGTAATAAAAAATCAGAGCCTCCATTTAAAGGACCACGAGATTTTTTGGTGCATCCTGTAATATTATTTCCATACGGCTCGCTATATGACGTACATCCTGAACTTTCATAGTTAAACTTGAATATCCACTGATTAAATTCACTTGTTGTAGCATCGCCACCGCAATGATCTGCAGTTAAAAAATATGGAGTTTGGTTATTACGGGTATTATTAACTAATGAACCAGAACAGAAGTAGCCATATTGTCCTTCAATAAAATATATTCTTGCTACACCTTTTTGTTGAGTTCTCCAATTATTGCCTTCGGGGCAATTAACATTAACCTGACAACTTGCAGAAGCACCATATCCTGTGTTTTTAGCACCAATACCAAATTGCTCGGCACCACGATAAACAAAAGAAAAAGCTGCAATCTGAATTTCAGGAATAACAACTTCAACATCTCCAGTTAAAGATTTTTCTTTAGCAGCAGTATATTCAATTATAACATCGTCGCCAGAAAATAAACCAATTGCGTACTCTTCTCTCTTTGGATTATCCTCATTTGTATATGGTCCCATAACAATGCTTCTATCATAATTATAAACAAACACTGATGAGCCTTGCGGTAATATAAACTTATCGAAATGTAAAGCGTTTGCAACAGCCCCCTCGCTAGATAATCGTAATTGCCAAATCGTTTTTCCATTTTCTAACTCGCTCCAAGTTCCACTATTTTCGACATTTACATTAACTGGCAACAAACGAGAAATTTTCATTGGCAGCCCATTTTTTTCGTCAAAAGCATCTTCAGCTCGCACTAAATCCATTGATGGAGGGGGTAACTGAACATGGTCTATATTATCGATAGAAACATTTTGTTTAAAACTTTCTGGAATGTTTCCAGTATTAGTTTGAGCAGATAGATTAAGACTCAAAGCTAAGATTATAATTGTTATAATAATAAAAGAATGTTTTTTCATGAGTTTTTATTTTAATTCATTTTTTACAAAAATACAATAATTTTAGTTTTACCATAAATAACTTGCTATAAGTTTCAAGAAAATTACCAAAAAAAATAGAATAGATGCATCAAAAAGATAAAACTAGTGTAGAATCTTAATATACCCGTATTATTTCTTTCAGTATGATGCGAGTTAGCATAATCTAGAATTGTAATATATGAACAAGACTAAAATTATTGTATTTTTGTAAAAACAATTCAGATTATGAACCTTGAAACATATTTAACTCTTGATGGCAGTAAAACTTTATATTCTAAAAAGTTTCAAGAGCATTATCACAGCAAAAATGGGGCGTTTACAGAGTCACAACATATATTTATTGATTTAGGTTTTAAGTTTATTGAAAAGCCGAAAATTAACATCTTAGAAATAGGTTATGGCACAGGTCTAAATGCGATTATGACATATAAAACCAATGAAAAGAATCCAAAAAAGGTTTTATACCATGGTATTGAAAAATTTCCAATAACTAATGAGACATTTAAGGATATGGGATATATTGAATATTTTAATTTAACCGCTCAAGAAAGTATTATGTTCTCTAAAGATTGGGATAAATCACTTAAAATTAGCCAAAATTTTAAGTTATTAAAACAGAATGTTGATTTTCTAAATTTTATACCAAAAATAAATTATGATTTGATTTATTTTGATGCCTTCTCTCCTGATACTCAAGCTGAAATGTGGACTTATGAACAATTACAAAAAATAATAAATCGGTTATCAGTAAATGGCGTTTTTGTAACTTATTGCAGTAGAGGGGATTTAAAAAGAAACTTGCGGTCTTTGGGTATGGATTTAAAGCGTTTTTCCGGTCCTCCAGGTAAAAGGCATATAGTACGAGCAATAAAACATTAAAAAATATCTTTTAATATTCAAAAACATTTATTATTTTTGATTTTTATTATCTATTAACACTTTAACAAAATCAAATTATGAGAACATTTACAAAATTTATTTTATCGTTTGTTTTCGTTACATCTACTGTGGCTTTATTAAATGCACAGACAGTAAACTCTTTATGGGTTGATGGACGAATTTATTTTAAAATTTCCGATCATGCATCACTAAATGTAGCTGATGATGATGGGCTTATTAATCCTCAAGATGTTTATTTTTTAGACGATTTGATGAATGAATATCAAATTACTGAAATGCGCATGCCTTTTAAAACTGCTAAAAGTGATGTTTTGCAACGTACTTTTAGATTAGATTTTGAAAATATTGAAAATATTTCAAGTTTGATTAAAGCTTTAAACTCGCATCCTGATATTGAATATGCCGAGCCTGCTCCGTTATTTTTCATTTCAATGGTTCCTGATGATCCTTATTATAATGCTGAGCTTGATGGTGGTTTTCTTTTTGGAAGTGCAAATTCTTCATGGCATTTAAATCTCATTAATGCTGCTGAGGCATGGGATGTAACAACGGGGAGTTCAGATATAGTAGTTGCAGTTCTTGATAATGCTATTTGGATAGATCATCCAGATTTAGTTAATCAAATTTCTCATGCAGTTGACCTTGGTAATGGTGATGACGATCCAAATCCACCAGAGGCAACTTATATTTGGTCTCACGGAACACACTCAGCTGGTTTAGTTGGTGCTGAAACTAATAATGGTGTAGGTGTTGCCTCAATTGGTAACGGAATTAGTATTATGGCCATTAAACTTGGTGATGATGCAAGCGATGGACAATCAATGGCTGCTGGTTTCGAAGGTATAGTTTATGCTGCCGATAATGGTGCAGATGTTATTAATATGTCATGGGGAAGTCCTCAGTTTTTCCAAACTATGCAAAATACAGTAAATTATGCCTATAATCAAGGTTGTGTTTTAGTTGGTGCTGCAGGTAATAATGGAAATGGTATGGAGACACAAATGAATCCGGATATTCCAGTTAATTATATGGGCTATCCAGCAGCTTTAGAACATGTAATTGCTGTTGGTTCTTGTGATGTTGGTGATAATAAATCCGATTTTTCTTGTTATGGAACTTGGCTTGACGTACTTGCTCCAGGTGGATATGCTACGGCAGGTTTGGTTGGTATTGGTGCTTTTGCTGTACTTAGTACTACTTATAATGATGCGGGTCCTGTAACAGGTATGTTAGACGGATCAACAGGAGGAGCTAATAGCTTTGGTGTTGAAGGTAAGTATGATCTTATGCAAGGAACATCAATGGCTTGTCCTGTTACTTCAGGATTATGTGGTTTGATACTTTCGGCAAATCCAGACCTTACACCCGAAGAGCTTACTGCTATTCTAAAATCAACTTGTGACGATGTTGACGCTGAAAATACTGAGTTTATAGACTCTATTGGAGCAGGTCGTATTAACGCATTAGCAGCAGTAACAGCTGCACAAGCCGCAGGTGCTCCTCTTGTTGCTGATTTTATTGCTAGTGAAGTTGTAATCGCAGTTGGTGAAACAGTTGATTATACAGACTTAACTACAGGAACACCAACAGAGTGGGCTTGGACTTTTGAAGGTGGAACTCCTGCTGCTAGCTCTGAGCAAAATCCTGTAGCAATTCAATATAATACCGAAGGTGTTTTTGAAGTTACTCTTACTGCTAGTGATGGAACAAATACTGATACGGAAACAAAAACATACTTTATTATTGTTGGTCAAACGGGTAGCTTTGCCGAATCTGCATGGATAGAACAACATACTCATTTTGAAAGTCCTTATCGTGGTGTTTGGTTAACTAAAATTGCTGATGCTAATACAGCTTGGATATTAACTTATGACGGTACGGGCGGAAGCATAACACGTGATTTTGCAATTACTTCGGATGCAGGACAAACATGGACTCCGAAAACATTGAGTATCCCAACTGAATATACTCCTGGAGACCTTTCAGTAACTAGTGCAACTACTGCTTGGATTGCAGCTTATAACAATGTTACTAGTACTAATGGAGGAATTTTTAAAACTGATAATGCTGGTGAAACATGGACACACCAAACCACTGCTTTATTTGAAGGCTCTACTAGTTTTGCAAACGTTATTCACATGTTTAATGAGAACGATGGATATTGTCAAGGAGATCCAGTTGATGGTGAATTTGAAATATACACTACTTCGGATGGTGGTGAAAACTGGATACCAGTAGATGGTGCTAATATTCCTGATCCTGTCTCTGGCGAAGGAGCTTGGACAGGTGTAGCTTATGCTGTTGGCGATATAGCATGGTTTGGTACTAGTACTGGTAGAATTTACAAAACAATTGACAAGGGCGCAACATGGACTGTTCATAGCACAGAAGAAGGAAATGTGAGTAAAATTTCATTTGCAGATGAATTAAATGGTGTGGTTATTTGTCAAGTGCAGAACCAAACAACAGGTACAATTGATAGCTGGACAATGAAAAAAACTGATGATGGTGGTGAGACATGGACAACAATTTCTGTTGAAGACCAGTATCTGTCTGACGTATCTGCTGTTCCAAATACTCCAGGAATGTATGTTGGTGTTAAAATATCTCAAGTAACAGAAAATAACTTTTCAGCTTATACTCTTGATTATGGCACAACTTGGACAATGCTAGATGACTCAGTTCAGTACACAAATGTTGAAATGCTTGATGCATCTACTGGATGGGCAGGTGGCTTTAATATGGATGAAAATTTAGGAGGCATTTATAAATGGGTAGAACTTGCTCCATCTGATGCCCCATTCTTTACATCATCGCCAGAATTAGGAGTAACAGAATTTGAAACTTACACTTATAATATTGTTGCTAATGATCCGAATGGTCTTGAATTGACACTTACTGCTCCAACTTGTCCAGATTGGCTTACTATTACAGATAACGGTGATGGTACTGCTACTCTAACTGGAATAGCCACAGAGATAGCAGGGATAAGTGAAAATTTTAATATAGTATTAGACGCTTCAAATGGAGAATATAATGCAGTACAAAGTTTTGTAATTACTGTTAACCCATCTAATACTGCACCTTATTTTACATCCACTCCTATTACTCCACATGTTCAAAACACACTTTACACTTATGATATAACCGCTGAAGATGATCAAGGCGATGCTCTAATAATTGAAGCTACTGTTATGCCAGAGTGGGCAAGCTTTGTGGATAATGGTGACGGCACAGGACAAATAACTGGAATTCCGACCTCAACAAGTTCCATTGGCTTTAAAGTCGTATTAAATCTTAGCGATGGGATGTTTACAGACGAACAAAATTTTAGAATTCAGGTTAGTGCCAATAATATTGTTGATTTTGGGTATGGAAGTATAGAAGTTTATCCTAACCCAAGTAGTGGTTTAATTAATCTGTTAAATTGTCAAGAGTCAAGATATGAAATTGTCGATATTACAGGCAGAATTATAGATCAAGGGAATCTCGAAAACTCAGTTGAGAGACTTGATATCTCTAAACTTAGCCAGGGTAATATCTTTATTAGATTATTAAATAACCAAAAAGTTTATACAATTAAAATAGTTAAACTATAGATTATATATATGAGAATATTCCAAAAGTATTATTATTACATATTTTATTTATAAATACAAATTATAATAATACTTTTGGATTTGCAATTTATGGAATATATCGATATCATTGGTTTTATTGGCGTAGCAGCTAGTATGTTGGGTTTCTTTGCCACAGGTAAGGTTCAGCGTCAAATAACAATTATACTCGCTATTGTCTTATTATTGACTTATAGTTTATTAAAGCCTATTTATCCTTTTGCAGTTTTGATGGTTTCAGTGCTTGTTTTTTATATTTTGCAAATTGTTAAATTGCAAAAAAGTAAAGCATCAATAGTATTACTTGAAGTAGAATACGATAACAACTATATTCGTGAGTTTATAAAAAACTATAAAAAAGATATTTATAATTACTTTCCTTTTTATGAGCCACAAGAATCACACAAATGTTTCCTTGTAATGAGAGATATGAATCTTGCAGGTATAATGATTGGAAGTAAAACAGGAAATGAACTTACCATTGAAGTTGATTATACTAAACCAATATACCGTGATAAAGAAATTGGAAATTACATTTACAAACAAAACCCAGGTTATTTTAAAAAAATAGGAATTACAAAAATAATTACAAAATCTTTTCATAAAGGACATAGTAAATTCTTAAAACAAATGGGGTTTGAACAAGCAAATATTGATAATCAATTGTTTTTTGTAAAAAATCTTGATTAAAAGCAGCTTTTTAATATTATTAACGTTTAAATTAGTGAAGATATACATATTATGAATTTGTTTAAGTACATACCGACGGTTATTTTAACTGTCATTTTATCACATACAATTACTGCACAAACAGAAATTCCAGATGCCCCAGTATTTAGTTCTGCTAGCATTATACCAGAATCAAACCCAACAACTGTAGTGCTTAATTGGATACCAAGCGATTCTCTTGATGTGGAAGGTTATATTATATATCAAGTTGTTAGTGGAATTACAGAAACTATTGATACAGTATATGGTCGCCTATCCACCAATTATAGTTATGATTTAACCAATATAATTGATAAAGCCGAACAATACAGATTAGCTGCTTTTGACGACGAATACTTTAAAAGCAGTATTACTAACCCACACACAACAATGTTTTTGAGTATTGAATTTGATAAATGTAATACTAATATAGAATTAGATTGGACATCTTATAAAGGCTGGACGGATGGCGTTAAATCATATAACTTATACCGTAGATCCGAAAATGGAGAATATTCAATGATCAAAAGCTTGTCTGCAGATAAACTAACATACATAGATGAGGATGTAGATCCTAACCAAACTTATCTTTACTATATCGAGGCTACTAGTAGTTCAAGCCTAAAAGCAACTTCAAACTCTGTTCAATTATCGACAAATGCGTTTATTATTCCACAATATTTGTATGCTCGTTACGCTAGTGTTGATGGTAATAATATAAATCTTAATTTTGCCATCGATAATACAGCCGAAGTGCTTGAATATCGAGTGCAAAGATCGGCTACTGCCGATGGAACTTACGCAACAATACAATCATATCAAAATATTGGACAATCCGAAATTATTCACACAGATTATGATGTTAATGTAAATGATTATAGATATTATTATAGGCTTGCTGCCGTAAATCCTTGTGGAATTATCTCATCTTATTCGAATATTTGCTCAAATATTGTACTTGATGTTCTGGCAAGTGATAACCTAATGCACGACATATTATGGACAAATTATTACGCTTGGCCAAATGGAGTTAGTAATTTTAAGGTTTATAGAGTTTTTAATGATACGCGAACCGAAATTGGTGTAAACTCTGCCGGTGATTTAGATTACTCATATAATATTGAGTGGTATGTTAACTATTGCCATGCCAGAAAAATAAACATGACAAATGAATTTTGCTATTATGTCGAAGCTTACGAGAGCGAAAGCCCTGAGTTTGTTGGATCGCAAGGAATAAGCAGGTCTAATATTGCATGTGTAAATCATTATCCTGTTGCATGGATGCCAACAGCATTTAATGCGACTTCGATTAGTGCTGAAAATCGAGTATTTAAACCTGTATTGTCATTTGTCGAAAAAGAACCTTATGAATTTATTATTTATGATAAATGGGGATGCCAAATTTTTCAAACAAATGATACTTTCGAAGGTTGGGATGGAACTATAGATCACTCACATTTAGCCCCTTCGCAATACTATACTTACTTTATGAGATATTATGATCATAAGAACTCTGAATATATTAAAACGGGGACTTTCTTCTTGCTTATAGAATAACTTAGAAAAATAGCATAAATCATTCTTTAAGCGTGAATTACAGAGTTTAAACTGTATTTTTTATTATCAGAAACTTATGCAATCATTCTTTGTAGCTGTAAAATCCCAAAATTTGTAAAAACGTTTTTATATTACAAAACTTTAGCTAAGATACAGTTATGCAAAAATAATTCTATGCATACTTAATTTTAAGTGTGGATTACTGACCGAGAACAGACTATATTAAAATCACAATCTGGTTTTTTTATTAAGTTGTTATTTCCAAGCTATTTTTACATTGTAATTAGTATATTTGTAGATTAATATTATTATTAAAACGATTGTATATTTTTGTATGAGTCTAACAAAAGAAGAGAAAATATGGATTGAGAATCAATTTGATGATCTTATAAAAGTAAGTAAGAGAATTAAGTCGGATGAAGATAAGGCCTTAGTGCGTAAAGCCTTTGATTTGGCTAATGAGGCCCATTCTAAGATGAGGCGTAAGTCAGGAGAACCGTATTTTTCTCATCCAATTGCTGTGGCAAAAATAGTATCCGAAGAAATTGGTTTAGGTGCAAAATCAATAGCTAGTGCTCTTTTGCATGATGTTGTAGAAGATACAGATCATACATTAGTCGATATTGAAAGAATGTTTGGAGCCACCATAGCAAGTATGATAGATGGATTAACAAAAATCTCAAATATTTTAGATAAAGACGCATCATTACAAGTTGAGAATTTTCGTAAAATGCTTATGACAATGTCGCAAGATTTACGAGTTATATTTATTAAACTTGCCGATCGATTACACAATATGCGTACACTTGACTCCATGCCAGAGTATAAACAAATAAAAATTTGTAGCGAAACGGTATTTTTGTATGCACCTCTTGCACATCGTCTAGGATTATATTCAATTAAAACCGAACTCGAAGATCTCGCACTTAAATATGAACATCCGCTTATTTATCAAGAAATAGAGAGGAAATTTAAAGAAACCGAAGAAGAACGATTAAAATACACTCAAGAAATTATCGAACCTCTTAAAAAGGTTTTAAAAAATGAAGGGATAAAATTTACCATTACAGGTCGTCTTAAATCTATTTATTCTATTTGGAATAAAATGCAAAGCAAAGGAGTTCCTTTTGAGGAGATATACGACTTATTTGCGATTAGGATAGTTTTTGACCACCCAGACGATTTTCAAGATAAACAAGCCCGTACACAATGTTATCATATCATGGCATTGATAACAGACATATATCCACATCATGAGCAACGGATAAGAGATTGGGTAAAAAACCCCAAAGCAAATGGCTACGAAGCATTACACGTTACCGTTATGGGACCTAGAGGACAATGGGTAGAGGTGCAAATTCGTAGTAGAAAAATGGATGATATAGCAGAAAAAGGATTGGCATCACATTGGAAATACAAAACAAATGATACTGGCTCTAATAAAAGCCTTGATGTACTTATTAGCACGCTACAAAATTCCTTATCAAATCATGAAATAGATTCATTAGCTTTTCTTGACGACTTTAAATTAAATATATTTACAACCGAAATATACGTTTTTACTCCAAAAGGGGAGATAAAACAATTACCTAAAGCATCAACAGTCATAGATTTAGCTTATGAAATACATACCGAAATCGGTAATACAGCCATTGCTGCTAAAGTAAATCATAAACTACAGCCACTCTCACATGTCTTACATAGTGGCGACCAAGTCGAAATACTTACCTCCTCGAAACAAGCCCCTAAACGTGAATGGCTCAAATTTGCAATAACAACAAAAGCCAAAGCGAAAATTAAGAGCTCATTAAAAGAAGAGAGGCTGCACAATATCGAGAAAGGACAAGAAGCCTTTATAGCTAAAGTACACGAATTAAGTCTTAAACTTAACCACAAAACTTTTAAAGAACTACGCAAAGATTATAATGCCCCTAGCAAAGAAGAGTTCTATCGCAAAATTGGTGCAGGGAGTATTCAAATTGATGATCTTGAAAAACAACTACTTAAAGGCTCTCAAAATATTTTTGCAAAATATTGGAAATTAACTTTTAATAAACCAAAAACAAAAAAACAAAAAAAAGATAAGAATACATATATTATTGATGATATTGAAAATCAAAAATTTACACTTGCTACATGTTGCAATCCTATACCAGGAGATGAGGTTGCAGGTTTTGTCAATCCAAATAACTCAATTATTATTCATAAAAAAACATGCTCAATTTTAAATAATCTAGCAGCCAAACAAGGAGAAAAAATAATCTCAGTAAAATGGACAAGTTATAAACTTTTATCTTTTTTAGTAACAATTAAAGTAGAGGGAGTTGATCAAATGGGAATTGTTTATAATATTACTAAAGCTATTAGCCAAGAAACAGATGTAAATATTAAATCTATTTCGATAGAAACTAACGATGGCGTTTTTAAAGGGGAAATTAAACTATATGTACATCATGTACAAGATTTAGATGAACTTATAGCCAGAGTAATAAGGGTAAAAGGGGTAAATAATGTTACACGCATCGAAGAAACTGATAATGAATAAAACAGAAATTATATCACTATTAAAACTATTAGAAGACCCTGACGAAAATGTGTTTAATATTTTACGTGAGCAAATTTTAAATAAACCAGACTTATTTCATGTATATTTAGAAAACTATCACGCTTTATCTATAAACGATTTAGCACTAAAAAGATCTGAATTAATTTTAGATGAAATCTTTATTGAGAATCTCGAAAAACGCTTAAAAGAAGTTGTTGATAATAAAGAACATAATTTATTAGATGCTGTACTTATTGTTGAAGAGTTTTTTAATCGGGACATAGATACCATTTTTGTTAAAGAAGAAACTAATAAAATAATACAATCTGTTTGGATTGAACTCAATGATCAGTTAACAGGAATTGAAAAAGTAAAATTAATTGGAAACGTTTTGTTTGATCAATTAAAATTTAAAAAACATCCCGTAGGAGAGTTTAAACCAAGTTATCTTAGTTTTACTAACTGTGTTACCAATCGAAAATATGTAGCCCCGAGTATAGCATTACTATATTGCATAATTGCTCAGGCGACCTCTTTACCTTTATACCCTATAGATTTATCAGGTGTTTTTCTTTTAAGCTATGTTGATAAAGAGCTTGCAAATGCAGTGTTTGATGATAGTAATAATGGTTCTGTTTTTTATATATACCCATACGATCAAGGAGAGTTTATAAATCATCAAATAATTGAAAAATACATCACAGATCAAAAAATTAAACAAAATTTAAACGAAATAAAAATTACAACCTATTTCGATTGTTTAGCTTTCTTTTTTAAATTAAGAATATTAGCACTCAAGCATAACAAACATAAAGGATTTGAAATAGATTATGCAGATAGGATTACTAGCATTTTAAAAAACATAAATTTGTAATATGAAAATAGTTATTTCAGGTGCAGGTGATATTGGTACATATCTCGCAAAAATGTTAACAAAAGAAAATCACGATATTGTCATGATAGATCTACAAGCAGAATTGCTTAAAGAAATAGATAATTCGTATGATATAATGTGTATTGAGGGCTCTTGCACTTCGTTTTCGGTACTAAAAGATGCCACTACAGCAACTTGTGATTTATTTATAGCTGTTACAAACTCTGAAGATACTAATATTTTAGCTTGTGTATTTGCAAAAAAATTAGGGGCAAAAAAAACAGTCGCAAGGGTTGGCAACATGGAGTTTCTTAATCCATTAAATAAACTGTCGTTTATAAATCTTGGTATTGATAGATTAATATACCCCGAATATATTGCAGCAAAAGAAATTGTTGGAGTTATTAAGCAAACTGGAACAACAGAAATATTTGAGTTTTCAGGTGGAAAATTAACTTTGTTTGTAATTAAGCTAGATGAGAATTCACCAATAGTAAATATGAGTTTAAGCGAGGCCTCAATAATTGCAAAAAATAAAAATTATAGAGCAGTAGCAATTACAAGAGATGAAAAAACTATTATTCCTCGAGGCGATGATATGCTGTTAAGTGGAGACACTATGTATATTATTACAAATCCTGATGGTATTTCAAGTTTATTAAAAACTGCAGGGAAAGAAAAACTTGAGTTAAATAATATTATGTTTCTTGGTGGAAGTAGAATAGGAATTAAAGCAGCAAAATTTCTTGAAAACCATTTAAATGTAAAATTATTAGAATTTAATGCTGAAAAAAGTTTTAAACTAGTTGATCTTTTGCCAAAAACAATGATTATCAATGGCGATGGGCGAAATGTAGATGTCTTAATGGAAGAAGGAATTGAAAAAACTGATGCCTTTGTCGCAGTTACAGGGGATGCAGAAACAAATATTCTTACGTGTTTACTTGCTAAAAGATATGGCGTAAAAAAAACTATTGCGATTATCGAAAATCTTGACTATATCGATATCGCCACAAAAATGGGTATCGATACTATTATAAACAAAAAACTTAGTGCAGCAAGTGCTATATATACCCTTACAATGAAAGCTGAAGTGTCATCAATCAAATGCCTTACAGGTACTGATGCAGAAGTACTTGAATTTATTACTTCGCGCGATGCAATTATTACGAAAAATAAACTAAGAGATGTGGATTTACCTGAAGGTGTGATTGTGGCTGGTATTGTTAGAGGTAAAAAAAGCTTTATTGCATTAGGAGATACGCAAATTAAACCTAACGATAAAGTAGTCTTGTTTGCATTACCGTCTGCTATTCATAAAATTGCATACTACTTTTAATTATTATAAACGACTTGGAGTAAGTCTTTGGTAATCAGTGGGTTGTTGGGCATAAGCTTGTTGAGATAAAAATGTTGATAATTAAGAACTAGCATTATTTAGTCTCATAATTGAAAGTCAACCCTGTTAAATTTTCATACTCTTTCCCACTTTCTAATATATCTTCATCGTCTTCTTCATAAACCCAAATTATATTGATGTTTTCTTTGTTTTGTAAACTTATAAAGAAACTGTATAAGCATCTTGCTGCTCCTGTATTAAAATACTCAAGATTGAATTTTAACCACATCTCTCTATATTGTGCATATATTTTTTCGATTGCAGTTTTGAAGTCAGTAAAAAAATCTTGAGGGTTCTCTGGAATAAAACGCCCCTCTATCATAATTAAATGTTTGTGCTCATCCACATATACTCCTGGAGTTTTTGTGCCCTGTTCAAATAGAGTTTTCATAATTTATTAAAGTTTAGTTTTATAATAAACATATTAGAATCACTTATATAATAATCAATGAGATGCCCTGATTTGATGCGACAAAGAATATGGCCATTTCCAGTTGTGCTTGATGTTTTTGAAAGATTCTTGTTATAGATGGTCTGTAAATCATTGAGTTTTATTTCATTAATATTGTTTAAGCACCTACTTACATCTTCAAGAATTTCAGTTTCCATATATTGTTTTACTTCTACTACATAATAAAAGGTAGTTTCTGTTACCAAAATTATTGCTTCATTTTTATTATTATAAATACGATTATTTTGTAAAAGTTCTAATGCAGAAGAGATAATCTTTTTCTTAATTGTTGTTTTTAAACCATTCAAATGCTCAGTGCAAATGTCAATAAAATCACTTGAGTCAGTGTTTTCGGTTATAGTATAGCGACACAATATTTTATTATCATGTTTCATTAGTTAAAGTGTATGGGTTTTGGAATTGTAATTTGTTTGATAGATTCTAAAGCATAATCATCCGTCATTCCCGATATAAAGTCAGTAATAATTTGTTTTTTGTCATCTTTATTGTTTTGATAAAACTGTGCCATCCCCTTTAAATAGTCAGCAAAATTAACATCAAGTTCAATTCGACTCTCATTGTATTTTAGATAATCATAATTTGATTTTGTAAAGATTTCCATAAGGTATTCAAAAAGATTACTAATTATTCGATCACAAAATATGTCATAACGTTTAAGTTCAGGGTGTTCATAAATATTTTTATAGTTAAAATGCTTTAATTTTGTTACTATTTGATAAGTTTCATCAGAGAATCCAACATAATCTTTATCAGCCGAATTACTAATAAGATCTAATATTAGTTTATTTATAATTTGCCCATTTCTATCGCCCAGCATATTTTTTACATCCGTTGGAATATCTTGATCGGTAATAAATCCAGCAACATAAGCATCTTCTATATCTCTTCCAAGATATGCAATTTTATCTGCAAATCGCATAATACACCCTTCATACGACGTTGAGACTACTTTACGGTTTTTAATGTTATCAAGTACATTAAGTTTAGATGTTGGAGTTAGTTTTTGTTCATCTTTTTCTCCATTATGACAAATTATACCATCTTTTACTCCATAGCACAGGTTTAACCCTTTTCCTTTATTTGCAAGATATTGCACCTGTCTGTAAGAGTTTACTTCGTGTACAAATGCATTGTTTCCTCCAAGTATTTTATTTAAGGCCATTTCACCTGCATGACCAAAGGGCGTATGCCCCAAATCATGCCCAAGACCAATAGCATAAGCCATATCCACACTAAGATCCCAATCATAAGAATTTAATCCTTTACATATTGACGAAGCAATTGTTGCAACGTGCAAAACATGTTCAATTCTCGTACAAATATGATCGTTTTCTGGAGCAAAAAACACCTGAGTTTTATTTTTTAAACGTCTAAAAGCTGTTGAGTGAATAATAGCGGTTTGATCCCTAAAATAATCACCACGTACATCTGTTTCACGTTCAATACTTCTCTTGAGATATATGTCCTTACTAAATGGGTTTTTCATTTTTTTGAGTTTATTCTATTAAATATTAGTTATTTAGCGTGCATCAAATATAAATGAATATAAGTAACTATCAAAGATAAAGTAAAAACAAATAGCTATTGATTATATGTTATTAGGATACGATTACCACAAATTGTTAATCGAAGCTTGCAAACTTTTTGCTATCGAATAACATTAAGTTTATCAACAATAAGTTTACCTTGAGTAAATACTCTTGTAAAATATACTCCAGAAGATAATTGTGAAACATCAATTGAAATCTCACTCAACCCCGGTTCTATAAATTTCATAAGTATTGTTCTACCAGTTTTATCAAAAATTTCAACAAAATCTCCTGTATCAAAAGTGTATTCGTTGGTAATAGTAATATAATGTGAACATGGGTTTGGATATAAGCTAATATTTTTTTCAATTTCTTCGTCTTCAATCCCTACAAGGCATGTAACAGGTCTAATACCAGACGATACAGCGACATCATAAGCATCTACTGCACTTTTCCATTCTTCTCCATCTTTTACCCAAAAAGTATTTAGTCCTCCATTTCCTCTATTTGGAGACATTCCGACAATAAATTTGTCTCCAGCTGCGTAGTTTATACTGTAGCCCAAGTAAAACGGTCCATCTATTTCGAGCGGTTCGTCAAAAAGGATTACTTGGATATAATTTCCACTTAAATTACGCAAATATACCTTTTGTTCTGATAGTATTGTTGTTGGTTTATCATCTACTCCGTCCCAAGTTAGAAAGCGGATATATGAATTGTTGTGCGACCCATAAGAAAGATCCATTACTGGTACTATAATGCCATGCACTTGATTGAAAGTATGATAATCATAGTAATCAGCATACATTTTTATATTATCAGAATTTTGTCCTCCTAAGCAACCTGTCATTCCATTAATATAAAGTTTATTTGGGATTTCATCCTCTAACAAATTGCCAATTGTATCGCAAAAAGACCCCACACTTGTTTCGTAAACAACAATATACTCTTGTTTAGTAAGCACATCAGAACCATTAATGTTTGATACACTCAAAGTTACGTCAAAAAAACCAGTATTTTCATAGATAACCCCTTCTGGTTGAATTTGAAAGCCGGAGTATTGTGGGTCTCCACCTTCAAATTGCCATGACCACGACATAGGATAATTAGTTGACAAATCATCAAAATATACAGGAGTATTTCGTTTAACCAGTCTGTTTCGTGATTTAAAATTAGCTACAGGAGCTTCTTCTCCAGGATCTGGTATTACCGTAATATAATCTTCAATGAGTAATGTATCCCAACCGACCGAATTGCGAACAATAAGTTGAGCATCAAATGTTCCTACATTATCATATACAACATCTTGTGGGTGTTGTTCGTCAGATGTATTTGGGACAGCACCTTCAAACTCCCAATGCCATTCATAAGGAAACTCATGCGAAAGGTCTGTATAGTCGATGCTATATCCAGCAACCACAACCACCTGATTAGCAGAGAAGTAGGCAACAATAGTGTCATCTGCAATGTCAAATACTTGAATGTAATCTTGATACGTTACAGAGTTTTCATTTCCAAACTCATTTTGCACAGTAAGAGTAACATCATACCAACCAGATTCGTTATAAATAATTTCAGGTGGATTTTGTCCATTAAAGGTTTCGGGTTCTCCGCCCTCAAAGAACCACAGCCACTGGCTTACATTATTGATTGATTCGTCGATGTATGTTACCCCAGATCCTACAGGTAATATTAATGGTGCACCAGTAAAGCCAGCAACAGGCCAATCGTCTGGGCATGCGTTTTGGTTTGGTCCTAAAGCAGCAATACTTGATATTTGATGAAAATCTCCGTCATCACCATCCCAGGAAACGCTACGATCAGGACTAATAAGTACAAACTCTGGATAATATTCTACTCCATAATAAACTATGACAGGAGTACTTCCTCCTTGTTCTGTAATTAATGGATAGGTACAACCAAAATCTGTTCGAAAATTCTCTGCAACTGGATCACTACTCACAGAACCGATACCAAGTACTACCAATTCAAACTCATTACAACCAAATCCTTCGTAAATTGCATTAACATCTGGCACAGCAGCCTGACATCCTCCACAGGTCTCAAACCAAAAATCAAGATAAACATATTTACCTTGGTCAAGTATCTCAAAAAGATTATATGTTACCCCATCTATGTCGGTAACAGTAAAGTCTTCTGCCTCAGTTGGCTGGGCAAACATACAATAAGATATTCCAATCAAACTAAATAATAGTATTGTTTTTTTCATTATTTGAAGTTTCATAATTTTTCTTTTAGTTGTAAACTAAGACGATAAAGTTTATAAAAGGTTTACTGTTATTGTAAATCTATTCTTCAAAAATAAGAAAAAAACATATATAAGTTTTATTTTTGCAGTCTTTTTATAGAAAAGTTCTGTTTCTGTTTATTCGAAAAAATACTTGCATTTAACTCAAAGCCAAGGATTAGAGCTAATGCTGTAATATAAAACAATAACATTACAACGATAATTGTACCAATAGACCCATATAATTTATTATAACGTGCAAAATTATTCACAAAATATGCAAAGCCTAAAGATGATACTATCTGCAAAATAGTTGCAAATATTGCTCCTGGTGTAATGAATCTAAAGCGGCTTTTTTTAGCAGGAGCAAGGTAGTAAAGAAACGAGATTGCTAAAAAGTATAGTCCAATTACGAGCATCCATTTTAGAACACCAATACCAATAAATAAAATCTTTCTATATTCCTGTTTAAAATTGTGGGCACCCATAAACTCAAAAAAGAAATTACTACCAACCACTATTAACGAAATAGCCAATAGCAGTAAGACACTTACAATAAGGATTAATAAAACAGAGATAAGTCTTTTACTAATCCAATTTCGGGAATCGACATAATGATATGATTTGTTAAAAGCCTCGATAAAAGACAACACTCCGTTTGATGCAAAGAATAACATTAGAAAAAACCCCAAAGACAATATGCTGCTTCGTTGATTTAGAATGGTATCAGATATTGTTTCGTGTAACAGACTGTATGCAGAGTCGGGCAAGACCTCGGCTAAGATACTAAAGAGTTCATATTGAAAGTTTGATACTGGTATAAATGGGATAAGGGAGAAGAAGAAAATTAAAGCAGGAAATATTGCAACAAACATATTATAAGCTACGCTTGATGCCCTCATGGTAACAGCTCCATGTTGAATTCCTTTAAAAAAGAACGAACCTACGTAAAAAAGTGAATATCCTTTAAAGCCAGGTAATATTATTTTTTTACTTAGCTTTACTCCAAATGTTTTTAATCGCTGTTTTTGTGTTTGTACAAATTCTATCATACAGCTTTAAGACTTAAATCAAGGCTTTTTATTTGGTGAGTAATAGCTCCTACAGAAATATAATCTACTCCACATTCGGCATAAGTTCGGATATTTTCGATTGTTATTCCTCCACTTGATTCTACTTCAAATTTCCCATTTATAAGTTCAACAGCTTTTCGTGTAAGTTCAGGACTAAAGTTATCTAACATTATTCGATTTACCTGTCCGACTCTTAACACCTCTTCAACATCATTTATTGAGCGTGTTTCAATTTCAATTTTAAGTTTTAAATTTTTTATTTTGAGATAATCATTAGCCATGATAATAGCTTTTTCGATAGTTCCTGCAAAATCTATGTGATTATCTTTAAGCATAATCATATCATAAAGTCCTATGCGATGATTATGTCCCCCTCCAATACGAACAGCTTCTTTTTCTATTAGCCGTAAACCTGGAGTTGTTTTACGAGTATCTAGTATTTTTGTTTTAAATCCTTTAGTTTCTTGCACATACCTATTTGTCTCTGTTGCTATTCCGCTCATGCGTTGCATAAAATTAAGAACAGTTCTTTCTGCTGTTAGTATTTCAAGCTGCGGGCCACTAACTTCTAGTACAATATCTCCAGGGTTAACAAGTTGTCCATCATTAAAATAAACATGCACCTTGATATCTTTTGAGAAATAATTAAAAACTTCTTTTGCTACCTCAACACCAGCAATAATACCTTTTTGCTTTACTAATAAAAAAGCATTTCCTTTTTCATTTTTGTCAATACAACAAAGGGAGGAATGGTCTCCATCACCAACATCCTCCTTATATGCTCTTTCTATAAGAGAATTTAAATACTCTTTAGTAATCATTCTTCTTCGATTCGCATTTGGTGAATTAATGGTTTACCTGCACTTTCTTTAACGAGGAAATAAACTCTATATGTTTTGCCATTTGCAGTTATAAGGTTTCCAATAGCATATTGAGCCCCCTCTTTACCACCTTGGTGTAATAGAGAAAAGCTTTTAGATTTATTTTTATCAAAAAACCCTTTCAATATTTGTTCTGCTTGTTGTTTACTGTAAACATCTTCTTTGTCAAGAATAACTAACTCTACCGATGAGTTAAAATGTTTAGATAACTCAACAGCGTTTCCGACTTTCATGGCATCAAAAATCTTTGGTGGGATATCAAAAATTGGGAGAGCATTTGCACCTAATACAAGCCCACTCATAATCATAACTAGTAACACTTTAATTTTTTTCATCATTTAATTTTTTATCGTTTTACTTTGCAATTATTATTGCTTGCAAAAACTAAACCAAACATTTAAACCGCAAGATATAAATAATTTAAATCTTTCCAGTATCTTTATAACCAAAATTTTCAATATATTTATGAAAATACAACTATTAGTAATAGGAAAAACAGATAAAACGCATATTGAAGCTGGCATTAACGAGTATGTTAAACGAATTAACCGATATTGCAAGTTTGAGATAAAAACTATCAAAGACATAAAAAACTCAAAAAATATGAGTGCGAATGTTCAAAAAAAACTTGAAGGCGAAAAAATACTTGCTGAGGTTTCTATATCTGATCAAGTAGTGCTATTAGATGAGAAGGGCAAACAAACAAACTCAAAGGATTTTGCAGTTTTCTTAAACAAATTACTTGTTTCTGGAGCCAAAAACCTTATCTTTGTTATTGGAGGTCCTTATGGCTTTTCGGAAGGTGTTTATGCTCGTGCTAATGCAAAAGTTTCTTTATCAAAAATGACTTTTTCGCATCAATTAGTCCGAATAATATTTGCCGAGCAGTTGTATCGAGCTTTTAGCATTTTAAACAACGAACCATATCATCACGATTAAAAATGAAAATCAAACCTCTACATATTATTATAAGTTTTGCTCTTCTGACAATTTCGTACTTGCTTAGTATTACTATCGGCAATTTGCCAAAAACAAATATCCACGAGCAGGTAAATGTTGAACATATCGAAACCGTAATTAGTGAAAAAATTAATATTCTCGAAGCTCATTGCAAATATTTATCAAAAAAGTTTTCTCAAGATAATAATAATATTGAAAAACACTTTTATGGTGCATCGGATGATACTTTTGTTGAAGACGGGACAGGATACTTTTTATATCAGGATAACGAACTAAAGTGTTGGACGACTAATAATATTCCATTACCAACAAGTGCAACATACGGTTTTTTTGAAAGAGGTCTTATTAATCTTAATAATGGTTGGTATATTTGTAACTCAATAGAGGGAAACAACTGGCATCTGATAGGATTATTTAGAATAAAAAAAGAATATTCGTATGAAAATGACATTCTTAATAATGAATTCTATCCAGAGCTTAATATTCATCCAAAAGCTATTATCAATCTTGATTCGCTAAGCAATAGCAAGAAAATATGTTTTAATGTAAATGAGGTCGATGAGTGTTTTTACATTAGAATACCCCAAAATGTAAATGAAGATGAGCAAGCTTTTACTTTTCGGCATTTTACATCCTTATTAAATGTGTTTTTTACTGTAGTTTTTTTATTTTTACTGTTAGCCGCATTATCAATGAAATACAAAAAACTAAACGGGTTATTTACACTTGTATTTTTAGTTTTATTATCGGTTTTTCGCTTTTTATTGCTTAAGTTTAAATTTTCACAAAACTTTGTTGGTTATAATCTTTTTAGTCCTGAGTTATTTGCAGAGTCATTTTGGTTGCCTTCACTTGGAGATTATCTTATAAATGTTTTTTTCTTTATTGCTTTTGCTGGATTTTTGTTTTTGTTTTTTAAGCCAAAAATTAATATAAAAATAGCTGCTTTCCCAAAACAAATTTTTAGTGTATCAATTGCATTGGTTATGTTTTGTTCTGGAAAACTAATATCCGAACTATTTAACGGATTAGTTTGGAATTCATCTATCTCATTTGGCTTCGAGAATATTTTAAACCTTGATATATACAGTATAATTGGTACGTCAATTATTATATTGATAATAATAAGTTTTTTATTGATACTTTTCCGTTTAATGCGAAATTTTAAATCGCTACTATCTTTTGCTACTATTATGATTACCTTAATAGTATTATATATGTGTTCCATTCTAACAGCAATCAATGGCGATTATACAAATAGTACTATTATTATCTTTAATTTGCTTTTTCTTATTTTATGGATTTGTTTAGCGTATATTAGTGTTAAGCGAAATGTAAGCTATTTTTTAAGTGTAATTATCTTGCTTCCTGTATCTTTGATAACCTCGGAGCATTTTTCACGATTAAGTAATAAAAAGGAAATTGACACATATAAGGTAATTACCTACAATCTTGCAGCCGAAAGAGATGTTGGGGCAGAGTTTTTTCTTAAACAAACTTATGATGAAATTAAAACAAATGAGGCTCTTAATAATGCAGTTTTTAATCAACAATTTAAACAAATTGAGTCAATTGTAAATAAAATTCTTTTATCAAAAAGATATTTTAATAAATATGAAATACAAACCACAATTTGTCAATGTAATGATAGCTTATTTATTGAACCCGAGATGCTTTCGGTAGAGTGTTTTGGTTTTTTTCGTAATTTGATAGATAGTTATGGTGTGATAATTCCGGGATCGAATTTTTATTTTCTCGATAATTATAATGGACGCATATCGTATATGGGTGAGATAAGCTCAATGTTGTCAGATTCTACATTTATAAATATTTATATAGAGTTGAATTCTAAAATTTTCAGTGAGGGCCTTGGTTATCCCGAATTATTATTAGATAAAAAGCTCTCAGTAAAGAAAACTTCACAAGCCTACAACTATGCAAAATATAATAAAGGTCATCTTATAAGTAGTAAGGGTGATTACAAATACAGATTTACTCTTAAACCACAAGAAAACGACACTAGCGAATATTCTTACAATGTAAAAGATGGGTATATTCACTTTAAGTATCGTCCTGATGATGAGAATCTTATTATTTTGAGCAAACCCGACACTCAGTATTCAAATGAACTAGTTGCTTTTACTTATATTTCATCATTTTTGTTTTTTATTCTCAACATAATATGGCTGATTATTAATATCGTTAAGGGCAATTTTAGAAGGGGCATTAATCTTAAAACAAAGATACAAGTATCATTTATTACAATTTTAATACTCTCGCTTATTTTGACAGGGACTATATCCATATTATTTATTGTACAAGGGTATAAAAATAAGCAGAAAGAAACTGTTCAAGATAAGGTACATTCGGTTTTAGTTGAGTTAGAACAGAATGTAGGTAATCAACAAAAATTGGATTACGCAGATGCAGATTTTTTAAATTCATTATTGGTAAAGTATTCTAATGTTTTTTATACAGATATAAATATTTATGACCTTAATGGAATTTTACTTTCCTCATCAAGAATAGAGCTATACGACAAAGGATTAAAAGGTCGATATTTAGATTATATGGCATACAAGGAGCTTAAGATTAATAATGCAGGGAATCTTATTATGAATGAGAGTGTTGATAATATTTCTTATCTATCTGCTTATGTCCCATTTAGAAATTATGATAATGAAATAATTGCATATTTAAATTTACCATATTTTGCTCGTCAAAATGAGTTTAAAAAAGAAATTTCAAATTTTGTGATTGCATTTTCAAATGTTTTTCTTGCGTTAATATTGATTTCTATTATAATTGGGATTTTTATTTCTCGCCAACTAACTCGTCCATTAGTTATAATACAAGACAAAATACGCTCAATGGATATAAAAAAGAAAGCCGAAAAGATTATTTATACAAAAAACGATGAACTTGGAGGTCTTATTCGAGAGTATAATCGTAAAGTTGACGAGTTAAGCGAATCTGCAAGTAAACTAGCACAGTCGGAGCGTGAAATGGCGTGGAGAGAAATGGCAAAACAAATTGCTCACGAAATTAAAAACCCACTTACTCCAATGAAATTAAGTGTTCAATATCTTGAACGAGCTTATGATAAAAAAGATGAAAATTGGGAAAAAACTTACCGTAAAGTCTCAAAAAATCTTATTGAACAAATAGATGTCTTGTCTGGAATAGCCTCTGAATTTAGTAATTTTGCAAAAATGCCAATTTCACGTAAAGAAATAATTAATATAAAAGATGTTATTTTAACAACTGCTCAACTATACGAGACAACAGAGGATGTTGATATTGGTACAAAATTAAGAATAAAAACGGAAGGACTAATATATGCTGATAAAGAACAAATGATACGAGTGTTTACCAATCTTGTGAAAAATAGTATCCAAGCAATTCCGGACGACAGGTACGGCAAAATAATTATTAGCCTCGAAGAGACTGATAATTCTTATATTGCAAAAGTTATTGATAATGGCTGCGGAATAAGTGAGACGATGATACATAAAATCTTTCAGCCTAATTTTACAACAAAGTCATCAGGAACAGGGCTAGGATTAAGTATGGTAAAAAGCATATTAATTAGCAATAATGCTACAATTCTCTTTAATACTGAGGAAGATATAGGAACTGAATTTGTAATAGAAATTCCTATTTATGCGGGTTAATTATTAATTAATATAAAATAGGACAGGGGAGTGGTTTACATTCTCTATAATTTTATAATTTATAATATTGCAGCAATTTCTCTAACTTACCTGCCGAGTCATTTAAACCGCCTTCACGATTTCTAATAATCCACAAATCTCGATGGTTTTCTATTATAGGTTTTAACTCATTATAAAGTTCTGTTTTTACTTCGGCAGAGATATGCTTAATATCCTTATCTTTGGCTGTAAGTCTGGCAATGCCTAAATTTATGGAGTGTAATGCTAAGTTTGCAGCTTGTTTAACTTCACTTATAACAATTGTAGAATCTTTACATTGAGGTTTCGCTGACTCTAAAATGTTTAAAGCTGCAATAATTTCGATTTTAGCATTTTCTAGTCCTTTTATATTAAGTTCTTTTGTTTGATAAAACCCATCAATTGTCCATTTATAACGATATAGTAATAAGTGAAAAGCGTTTGCATTTCCATTTGGGATATTTGTTTTATTATGTGCATATCCAAGTTTTAAAATTGCTTTAGCTGTGTTTCCAGTCTTATCTTTAAATACATAACTGTTAAGCAAGAATTCAAGATTATTAAGCGATTTACTAGTGCAATTCCACGAGTATGCTGCTCCCAACATAATAGCTGGCATACTTACTGATAAGGGTTGCCAATGTCCATAATCTCCCCAGCAAGTATTTAGATAAGCTTTAGCTCCATGTTTTTTTCCTATAATTGCAGCATTTTTTAGATTTTCGAATCCATTTTTATTGCGTCCAATTAATGAGTTCCACGAAGAGGTACCAGGGCACACATAAAAATCAAAACCGGCATCTGTGAATTTTTGCAAGTTTTTACCAGCAGAAAAACTTGCATCATATCCCCATACCATTGGGATCATATTTTTTGGTAATTCAGGAATAAGCTCGGGATGATTTATAATAATATCTCCCCAGAATTGAGCAGTTTTGCCATTTTCATTTACTGCTTTATTAAGTTTGATTAGGTAATCGAGATAAACTCGACCTTTCCCCAATTTTTTACACGTTTCCGAAGATCTGCCAAGTCCAAGTTCCATTGTTTCGTCGCAGCCGATATTAAAAAAATTGCTAGAAAAATTTGGCAATAATTCACGATATAATTCCTGCATTAACTCAAAAGATTTTGGATTTGTTGGGTCGAGACTATGTTTTTTGCTAGGACCCCAAATTGTTTGGCATGTAGTTGGACATTCTGCTAATTCAAGATATTTGTCATGTTTAAGCCAATTTTCCATGTGTCCAAATGAATTTTGATTAGGGACTAAATCGATAAATTTATTTTTACAATACGCATCAAGTATTTGAATTTCTTCTGCTGTCATGGGGCTGCTGTTTTCCCAAACGATTTGATGATTTTTGTATGCAAAAGTATGTTCTGTATAAAGTTGAAATTCATTTATTTTCCAAGTTGCCAAGAAATCAACTATTTGATATAAGGTTTCCATTGTCGGAACTTTATCCCGGCTAATATCAAGCATGAAACCTCTTCGCTCAAAATCAGGGAAATCGTTAATTCGTAAGCATGGTACTGCCTTTTTTTCAGATATTGAATAGGCTAATATTTGTTTTAATGTTTGCCATGCAGAAAATAGAGCCGCTTCATCATAAGCTAAAATCGAAATCTTGTTTTTATCAATTTTAAGGCGATAGCCACCCTTAGTAAGCTTTTCATTATTGAAACCTGTTCTTATCTTGTTAATCCCATAAACAGGAGAAAAAAGAATAAAATTAACAGGTTTATTGTTTTCTTGCAATACATCAACAAGTTTTAGTATTGTTTCAGTTTTAAGATTGCACATTTCTAAAGTGTCAATACTAATTTGCTGTGGGAATGGGATTAGGTAATTATGTAATTCATTGGCAAAGATTTTATTAATACTAAAACTCACACTTAAAATTACCAACAGAACAAGGCGTTTTCTCATAATATCAAATATTGAATAAGTAAAGATAAGATTTTTAAATAAGATGAGACTTTTAGCACAAAATTATCAGAGAAAAGTTAAAGCGAGAATATCTTATCTAATAATAGTTATTGTACCCACTCGTGGATCCTCATCAATATTTAAGATAATATTATATAGATAAGCCCCCGTAGGTACAGGTTTTCCTTTATAAGTGCCATCCCAAAAGCCTTTAGTTCCAGGTTCTTCGTAAAGAAGTTGCCCCCATCTGTTAAAGATTTGCACCACCGCACGAGGATATAAATGCAGATTTTCTATGAAGAACTCATCGTTATATCCATCTCCATTTGGGCTAAAAGCGGCAGGAATTCTAAGGCAATCCTCATCGGTATCTTCAACAATGATAGGTCCTAAATTAAATTCACAATTATTTGTATCTAAGACACTTATGTAATATTCTCCACTACACAACGAATCGATAATATTTGAATTCCATTGAGTACCCATCAAGTAGTAAGAGTATGGTTCTGTTCCTCCTTCTGCATATATTGCAATATAGCCATCATAATTACCAATACACGATGTTTTGCCTACTTCTACAGTAGCAGTTAAAGAGTTTACTGTATAAATTTGTATTACAGTATCTTTAGTACACCCGTTATTATCGCTTACCATAAGTGTGTAAAAACCAGGGTCTAGGTTTCTGATTGTAGCACTGTTTATTTCAACTCCATTTATATACCAAGTAAACCAGTATGGAGGATTTCCGCCACTTGCGAATGCGTTAATTTCGCCGTCTTCGGCACCGTAACAAGTAACTTGTTTAACATTTGCATCAATTGTAATGCCTGTTAGTGGTTCTGATATAATCGAATGTCCACTTTCGGAACAGTTGTTTGCATCAGTTACTGTTACCCAAATAGGACCAGGACCTAATCCAGTAGTTATAAAGCCACTATCTCCATTTT
This sequence comes from Bacteroidales bacterium, assembly GCA_028686735.1. Taxonomy (GTDB): domain Bacteria; phylum Bacteroidota; class Bacteroidia; order Bacteroidales; family ML635J-15; genus Bact-19. The sequence continues at coordinate 11,641 of JAQUBO010000008.1, read as the reverse complement.
GCCATTCAACCGTATAGAATGGTGTTCCTCCCTGAATTTCTACATTTGCTATTCCTGTAAGCTCACCTTTACATTTAATATCTTGTGAAGTTACCTCCACAATTAGTTTTTCAGGTTCCGACACGATAATAGAATCTATTCCCGAACAACCCCAAGCATCTGTAATGGTAACAAAATATTCACCAGCTGGTAAATTAGGATTTACAGAGTCTATAACAAAATTAGACCACTGATAACTAATCGGCATAGCAGCAAGATTTGAAAAAGCTATAAGTTCAGCTATTTTATCTCCAAAGCATAAATTATGGTATGTTTGTGTAATACTTGCGTTTATATTACCTTCGGCTGGAACAAAAAATGATGTGTCAATTGAACAAGAGTTCGCATCTTCAATTGTTAAACCATAAGTTTGTGAGATTACATTGTTTAATATAGCCAATGTATCTCCACTTGACCAGTAATAATTATAAGGACTTGTTCCGCCATGTGCTGTAATTACAACAGATCCTGTTTGCTGAGTACAAATTACAGGATTTATAATTGCTTCGAGATATAAGGAGTCAGGTTGAGTAATTAAAATACTATCAGAAATTTGACAATTATTATTGTCGGTAATTGTAACAGAATAATATCCTGCTGAAAGATTAGAAACAGTAAAGCCAGTAGTTGTATCAGCATCATTCCAAACAGCGGTGTATTCTGGTGTTCCTCCTTCTGGAATAACAGTAACTACTCCATCGTTATACATATAGCAGCTAGGATTTAAAATATCTGTAAAACTCAAAGATAAGGTATCTGGCTCGCTAATATAAGCTGTATCCGTTGCCTGACATAGGTTATTGTCTGTTACAGTTACAATATAATTTCCTACGGGTATATTTTCTAATAATGTTGAATCGGTTGACAGTGCGTCGTTCCATAAAAACTGATATTCAGGAGTTCCTCCACTTGCACTTGCTAATGCCCACGCATCTTCGATGCCATAACAACGTGCATTAGAATGGCTTATTACATCAACAATTAGTTCGTCTGGTTGGTCAACAAAAACGCTATCAACAGTGATGCAAGCTAAACTATCTGTTACAGATAAATGATACCATCCTGATGAAACGTTTGTGATATCATTAGTAGTGCTAGCATCAAAATCACTCCACAAATAGCTAAAAGGTGTAATCCCTTCAGTAATATTTGCTATTACTACTCCATTTGAATCTGCAAAACATAAAGGCTGAGTAATATCAAATTCGATAGTTGAATAATCTATCACGCTTGTATTAATATAAGAGGTGTCCGAACATCCATAAATGTCAGTAAAATGATACATTAGTTCAAATTCACCAGCTCCAGCAAGTTGTGGAATAAATAGGTTGTTTAAAGTTTCTTGTCCCACTAAAGTACCGCCAAGAGGTAAGACTACAGGATAAACAGTATCTGCATAAATGCAATAATAGTCATCTATTCCAGAAATACTTGTAACTGGCATATCATGAACTTCAAGATTAAAATAAGCAGTATCTGAACAGCCATTTATATCAGAATAGACATAGGTAATTTGATGTGATCCTACTCCTGCAAGTTGAGGGTCAAACAAAGTACCAGCAATCCCATCGCCAGTTAAAACTCCACCAGTTGGAGAGACATTAACAGTGTGGCCCTCATCATTTAGGCAGTAATGTTGATTGAGTCCTGAGATTGTAACAACAGGTATGTCGTGAATAGTTAGTGTGTCAAAATCTATTGACGAACATCCATTTACAGTAATTTCATAGACTATCAAAAAGCTACCAGACCCCGAAACAGCAGGATTGTAAGTGCCTGCAACAACATCGGTTATTCCGGCACCCGACCAAGTTCCGCCATTATCTGCGGCAGTATAATTGAAAATAGGGTCATTTAAGCAAATATCAGAAGGCCCACTAATTGTCGCATCAGGATTACTATTGACAGTAATTATTTGATTATCACTATCAAAACATGCTCCGTTTGTAATTTCATAAGTAATTGTATGGGTACCAACATCAGCCAAAGCTGGAGAAAATAGCCCGTCTAAATTAGTGCCATTCCCCGACCATTCTCCTCCAGAATTTGTTGCAGATAAATAAAATGGTGTGTCGTTATAACAAAATGGACCTGTTGAACTTATTTCGGCATCGATAAATTCATTAACAGTAATATCAACTTGTTTAATAACGACGCAAGCACTTGCGTTAAGGGTATATGTTATTGTATGAGTTCCAACACCAGCAATACCAGGGTTAAAGTTACCCATAACATCAATACCATTACCGCTCCAGACACCGCCAGCAATATTGGCAATGAACAATTGATTTCCTTGAGTTTCGCAAAATGGTCCAGTTGTTAAAATTGACACATCAGGAGCCGCATCTATAACTATATTTGTGTTGTCAGTATCGCTACAAACACCATTTTGAACAGAATAAGTAATAGTGTTATTTCCAATGTTTGCATTTGATGGATTAAATAATCCTGTTGTTGAATTAACAATTCCATTACCCGACCATGTTCCGCCTAGACTAATTGCTACCAAATTTACAGCAGCATCTGTTTCACAAAACGGGCCTACATCTGTAATTTCGGCATTCACAGAACCGTTAACAATAATATTAGTTGTTCCAGCTGATGTACAGGCACCATTAATAACTGTATAGGTTATTTCGTGTGTTCCATCTCCGGCAACTATTGGGCTAAAAACACCTGTGAATGTATTGGTAATCCCGTCTCCCGTCCATAAACCACCTGATGAGGGTTCTACAAGATTAACATCAGGATCTGTTTCGCAAAAAGGTCCAACTGGCAACAAATTAGTGTTTGGATAAGCATCAACATGTATTGTTTCTGTATCACTAGCAGAGCATACTCCATTAATGATATTATAAGTGATAATATGATCTCCGGCAGCAGCTACAAAAGCACTAAAGGTTCCATTAGTTGAATTCGTAATTCCATTACCAGACCAAACACCACCACCTTGTGCAGCAGTCAAGTTAAATGGCGGTTCATTAGCACACAAGAAGGGAACATGAGTAATGGTAGGGTCTGGTTGAGCGTCAATATGTACGGTTTCAGTGTCAATTGAATAGCACGCACCAGTAGTAATTTCATAAGTTATTAAATGATCTCCACTTCCAGCAGTTGCCGGGTCGAAAGTACCCATGGCAGGAACAATAATACCATTTCCACTCCATAAGCCTCCTGGATTGGTAGCAACAAGATTTACTAAAGGATCCGTTTCACAATAATCAGCAATAGGACTAATAACAGCATCTACAAACTCATCAACATGAATAGTTATACTATTCAAATCGCTGCATAAACCGTTATTCGTTTCATAGTGTATAGTGAAATCGCCAGGTCCCGAAATTCCAGGATGGAAAACACCTGTTGTTGGGTTTGTAATTCCTGTCCCGCTCCACACTCCTCCGGTTGAAGCTGCATTTAAATTAACAGGTAAATCAGTATTGCAAAATGGTCCTGCTGGAGTAATAGTTGCATCATAAAATGCATCAACATTTATATTTAATGTACTAGAATTAAAGCATGCTCCATCTATAATTTCATAAGTTATAATATGATTTCCGCTACCTGCAGTTATAGGATCAAATGTTCCAAGAAAAGATTCTGTAATGCCGTTTCCTGACCAAAAACCGCCAGATGTTGCTGCTGTTAAATTGATTGCTGGGTCGTTTTCGCAAAATGGACCTACTGGTGTTATTGTTGTATTTGGTAAAGCATCAATATGGATTGTTTCTGTGTCAGTATCTGAGCATGTTCCGTTTACTATTGAATATGTTATGATATTATCTCCTATATTAGCTAAACCAGGGTGAAATAATCCAGTGGAAGTGTTCACAATACCATTACCCGACCATGTTCCTCCGTTATCAACTGCATGCAAACTAATAATTGGTTGATTATTGCAAAATGGTCCTGCAGGCGTAATACTTGCATCTACACTTGCGTCAACATGCATATCGAAACTATCAGTATTTGTACAAGCTCCTTGAGTAATTGTGTAAGTAATTGTGTGGATTCCTGCTCCTGCAGTTATGGGGTTAAAAGTTCCATTTGTTTGATTTGTAATTCCTGCTCCACTCCAAACACCTCCAGTATTAGCGGCAGTAAAATTAAATGCCGAAGAGTTTTCACATACTGGACTTACTGGATTAATTATTGCACTTGTAGTATCATCGATTTGTATTATTTGTGTGTCAGTATCAAAGCATGCAGGATTTCCAACATCATAAGTTATTAAATGAGTTCCTACACCCGCAATTTCTGGATCAAAAACACCAGTATTGGCATTAATAATACCATTACCTGACCAAACTCCGCCAGGACTAATGGCTGAAAGAGTAATTTCTCCTTCACTTATACAATAAGGGCCTACACTAGTAATTGTAGCATCAACGGCATCATCATAAACATATATTATAATGCTCCCTACAGATGTACAATTTGCATTACTTACTGTATATATAATATTGTTTTCTCCGTCGTTTGCCACAGATGGGTCAAAAATTCCATTAACTGGGTCAGTAATTCCAGAGCCAGACCAAATTCCACCTGGACTTGCTGCCGTAAGAGTAATTGGAGGATCATTGCTGCAAAATTCTCCAGGATCTGTAATAGTAGCATCGGGTGCATCAAAAATATCAATATTAATATTATCAGAATCAGAACAAAGACCATTGACAATATTGTATGTAATATTAACAGTTCCTACTCCAGCTACACTGGGATTAAAAGTGCCTAAATTTATATCTGTAATACCTGCACCAGACCAAACGCCACCAGCTGAAGCTGTTGTTAGATTAATTTCAGGATCGTATAAGCAGAATGGTCCAGCAGGAGTTATTGTAGCATCAACACCAGCATCAACATGAATAGTAATGCTTGATGAATTTGAACATGACCCTATTGCGATATTGTAGGTAATCACATGATCTCCCCCACCAGCAGCAGAAGGGTCAAAAGTACCAGTAGATGAGTTTGTTATTCCTACTCCACTCCACGAGCCACCAGTAGTTACGGGAACAAGATTAAGGGCTGGATCATCAGAGCAAAATGGACCTGCACCAAGTATTGTAGGATCTGGGTCAGCACTAACATCTATAGTTATTACATCAGTATCTGAGCAAGTTCCATTTATAACTGAATATGTTATAGTGTGTAATGCTATTCCTGCGATAGTTGGGTCAAATGTTCCATTATTTACATCAGTAATACCTACTCCACTCCAAACGCCTCCTGGGCTTGCAGCCACAAGATCAAATGCAGGATCAAATTCACATAACTGAGATACACTTGTAATACTTGCGTCAACTTGGGCATCGACATGAATTACTGTAGTTCCCTGTGATGAGCAAGCTCCATTGGTTAAATCGTAAGTTATTGTAAAATCACCACTGCCAGCCACTGCTGGGTCAAATGTTCCATTGGTAGGATTGGTAATTCCATTACCAGACCAAGTACCTCCAGGAAATAATGAAGATAAATTAATGGCAGCATCTGTTTCGCAAAACGGACCAGCTGAAAAAATCGTGGCATCAGGAATAGTATCAACTTGAATATCGATACTTGCAGTATCATCACAAGCACCAACAGCAAGTCCATAAGTTATTGTATGCAAACCTACTCCAGCAATAGCAGGATTAAACGCACCTGTAGAAGTATTTGTAATACCTGTTCCCGACCATGTCCCACCAGGATCAACAGCGGTCAATATTAATTCGGTTTCATCTTCGCAAAATGGACCGACAGGCGTAATGCTTGCATCAACGAGAGGGTCAACGTCTAAGCGTCTTATTTTTACAGATGTACAATTTGCATTTGAAAGCGTATATGAAATCATGTGATGCCCAGCTCCAGCAACAGATGGATCAAATGTTCCATTTACATCATCAGTTATACCCACTCCTGCCCAAACACCACCAGCATTTGTTGGGATTAAATTAAATGGAGGGTCTGTTTCGCAAATGTCAAAAACAGGAGTAAAGTCTGCATCCGGACTTGCATTAACTACAATTAAAGCAGTATCGCTATCGCTACAATTAGTGTTACTAATACTATACACTATTTCGTGTGTTCCTACACCAGCTAATTCAGGATCAAATCCTCCTAAAGTAGGGTTAATAATACCCGGTCCCGACCATAAGCCTCCAGTCTCAGCAGAAGTTAAAATAAGAACATAATCGTTATCACAAAATGGACCAAGAGATGTAATAGTTGCATCAACATCATCATAGACAATAACTGGTTTAGTTGTAATGGAAGTGCAACCCCCATTTATAAGTGTATATGTAATATTATGAGTTCCAGGACCAGCGGCTTGAGGATTAAATGTGCCGTTTACAGGATCGGTTATGCCTGTTCCGGAAAAAACACCTCCTGCTATTGCAGGCATAATATTTTCAGAGGGATCTTGCTCACAAAAAGGACCAATAATGCTCCAATCTGAATCAGGATTTGTGCTAACGGTAAATAATTCTGTATCTGAATCGGAACACGTACCATTAGAAATTGAGTAAGTTATTGTATAAATACCAGGACTTACACTACTTGGATTAAATGTTCCAGCTGCAGGATCAGTAATTCCAGTTCCTGACCATATTCCTCCGTTATCAGCAGCCGTTAATGTTACATCAGTGTCTGTTTCACAAAAAGGACCAGTTTGATTAATAGTTGCATCTACAGCCTCATCAACTTGCATATTAAAATTATCAATATTTGTACAAGCACCTTGGGTAATTGTGTATGTAATAGTATGAACTCCTGCACTTGCAACACTTGGATCAAATAAGCCATTTACAGGATCTGTAATTCCATTGCCAGTCCAAACTCCACCCAGATTTGCAGCAGTAAAGTTAAATGCCGCATCTGTTTCACAAACAGGTGCTACGGGATTAATAATTGCACTTAAAGTATCGTCTATTTGTATAATTTGAGTATCTGAGTCGAAACATGGTGGGTTTCCAACTTCATAAGTTATACTGTGCGACCCTATCCCAGCAAGCACTAAATCAAATGTTCCATTGTTGGAATCAATTATTGCAGTCCCCGACCATGTTCCCCCTGGACTAGCAGCAGTTAAGTTTATTTGTCCTTCGGAAATACAGAAGGGACCTGTAGAAATAATGCTTGCATCTACGGCATTATCATAAACAAATATTGTAATATTATCTACTCTAGTGCATGCGGCATTGCTTACTGTATATGATATATTATTTCCACCATCGTTTGCAATAGATGGATCAAATATTCCTAAATTAGGGTCTGTAATTCCTGAACCTGCCCATATTCCTCCTGGAGTTGCCGCAACAAGGTTTATTGGAGGATCATCGCTACAAAACTCCCCTGGATCAGTTATGGTAGCGTCAGGAGCTGTTAATACTTCGATATCGATATTGTCAGTATCTGTACAAGCACCCGAAACTATATTATAAGTGATGGTATGAGTGCCAACACCAGCATTTACAGGATTAAAAACTCCATTAACAGGATCGGTAATTCCTGTTCCTGACCATGTTCCGCCAATGTGTACAGAAGTCAAGTTTACTGACGGGTCATCATCACAAAATGGACCTATTGGTGTAATAGTTGCAATTACAAGTGTGTCAACATTTATTCTTCTTATAGCAACCGAAGTACAATTAGCATTTGTTAAAGTATATGAAATTTGGTGAGCTCCAGGGCCTGCTATACCAGGGTCAAAAGTTCCATTTGTTGGATTGGTGATTCCTGTTCCAGACCAAGTCCCTCCAGAGTTTACAGGAATAATATCAAAGGCTGGATCGGTTTCACAAACATCTGGAATAGGAGGGAAAGAAGCGTCTGGACTTAAATAGACTGTTATGGTTTCGGTTTCGGTACTAACACGAGCTCCGTTACTAACCGTATATTGGATTGTATGAGTTCCTGCTCCAGCAATATTTGGATCAAATTCACCTGTTGTTGGGTTTGTTATTCCTGTTCCAGACCAAACACCGCCGTTAGTTGCCGCAGTCAAATACACGACAAAATCATTATCACATAAAGGTCCAGCAGGAGTTATTGTAGCATTTGCAAGAGCATCAACATGTATAGTCATAGTTTCACTCCCACTTGCAGAATTATAAGTAATTGTATGAGTTCCTGCTCCAGCAACAGAGGGGTCAAATGTTCCATTTACAGGATTAGTTATCCCATTTCCAGACCAAGTGCCACCAGGAATAGAGGCTATTAAATCTTCAGGAGCATCTGTAATACAAAAAGGTCCAGCTGGCTGAAGTAATGCACCTTTAATATGAACATCACAACTTATATTTATGCTCTTAAGGTTTAATTCAGTTTCATAAGCAATTATTGAATTAAATAATAACAACAGTAGTAAAGATAATATCTTAAAATGAATAGATTTTAATTTCATAATTTAAACATAAATAAAAAGTGTCATAACATACTTTATAGTATTTAAACGATAAAAATACTTAAAAGTTGGGTATAAATTAAGATTTTAGTCATTAAATTATGTAAAAATATAATATATTTTGTTTTGTTTATACAAACCTCTATTTATCCGAACAGTATGGTTTGCAACTTGCACATGTTTTTAGGCGATTGACATAAAGCCTATATTCGATATGTTTTTGAGTTTAGAAGCCTTATTAATAGTGCTATTCAATTAAAATAAGGAGTGTTAACCCGCATTATTACTTCCAGTGAGGGCTAAAGCAGTTCATACGATTAGTTTTGTGTAGCTGCTAGACATCAAAATTTGCAGATATATCCTTATGTTGCCATTACTCTTTATCGCAAATATTTTTGTCAATAATTCGTAATTTATTTTTAGTTGTTATCAGTCATTTTTCGCCAAATTGTCTAATACAATTTTAATTAGATTTTTGACAAAAGGTTTATAATCTTTACTGTATTGTTTTGCATATCTGTTGGCAATTATAACACAAACAGTTGCTGCGTTATGACCAAGCAGAGCCGAAAGTCCAAAAAGTGCTGAGCTTTCCATTTCATAATTTGTTATACGCTTACCCTCAAATCTAAAAGATCTGATTTTATCGTTAATTTTAGAGTCTTGGATTTTTAATCTTAGTTCGCGTCCTTGCGGACCATAAAAACCAGGTGCTGAAATAGTATAACCTCGCTTAAAACCTTGATCAATTCTTTGCATAAGGCTTTCGGAGGCATTTACAAAATAAGGTGTTGCAATACGTGGGTTCCAATCCATGTGTTTTAGAAAAGCATTTTCAATATCATCGTTACCAATTTTTGCTCTATCTTCATAAAAGTTTAGGAGTCCATCAAAGCCTATTGCCATTTCGGACATAAGAAATGTATCAACATCTAAATCTTTTTGTAAACCTCCTGAGGTACCTAGCCGAATTAAATTTAATTTTGTGTGGTTTTCTTTAGCAATTCGCTTATTAAGGTCAATATTAACAAGAGCATCTAGTTCATTCAATACGATATCAACATTATCTGTTCCTATTCCTGTAGCAAGGGCTGAAATTCTTTTTCCTTTGTATGTGCCTGTGTGAGTTATAAATTCACGATTTTGAACCTTGTGCTCTATTTTGTCGAAATGCTCTGATATCAACGCTACTCGTCCAGGGTCTCCGACAAGAATTATGTCCTTTGCCAGTTGTTCCGGTTTCAAATGAAGATGGAATATACTACCATCATTATTAATTATTAACTCTGATTTTTCTATTTTTTTCATAATTCAATAAAATATAATATATTTGTAAATATATCAAAAATTATGATATTATAAAATGTGAAGAGTAAATTTATGAAAAAAACCCGAATTTTAGTTCCTACAAACTTTTCTAAACAAGCCGAAATAGCTAGTAAACAGAGTGTGTTTTTTTCTAGTAAAACTACTGCAGATATTTATGTTTTACATGTTATACCTAGTCTTAAAAAGATTGATAATGAAAGTAATACAATCGAAACTATTCAAAACAAAGCTGATAGTTTGATTGATCCAATGTCAGGTTTTGCTGGAGGTAAAATTTATACTCGAATTGAAACAGGGAAGGTAATAACTCAAATACTTAATGCAGAGCGAGAACTTAAACCTGATTATATTTTTATTGGAACTGATGTTAGTTCTAAGCCTCATTCATCCACCACCTTACGTATTCTAAACCATGTAGATTGCCCCTTGGTTGTTTTTACCAACAGGTCTAACAAAACAGGATGTGATAAAATTGTATTGCCTTTGGATCTTACAAAAGAAACAAAGCAAAAAATTGACCAAACCATTAAAATTGCAAAAATTTATAAATCAGAGGTTCATATTGTGTCGGCAACAAATTTTGAAGATGAAAAAATGTGTGATATTATCAAAAAACAAATGCATCAGGTCAAAGCAGTATTTGATAAATTACAAATAAAGTCACAGATTAAGTTGTTAAAAACAAGAAACAATATTGATATAATGGCTAATGAGATTAATGATTATGCTGATGACATTAACGCTGACTTAATTGTAATTATGACTCGACAAGAAAAAAAAATACAAAAATTCTTTGTTGGAAGCATGGCTATTAAACTTATTCGTAAATCAACTGTTCCTATTATGTGTGTAAGTCCAAAAAATTAATAACTAAAACTAAATTTTATAATTATGGATATTCAAAAGTACAAAAAGTTTATTATCGCTGGAGCGATATTATTATTACTGTTAATCATTTTTGGCAGTTCTATGTTTTTTATAGTAAAACCTGGAGAGAGAGCAATTACGTTTAGACCCTTTGGTGCAGGGTTAGACACTTCAAGGATTAGTCAACCGGGTTTTCACATTGTTGCACCATGGAATGATTTTATTGTTTATAACGTAAAAGAGCGTAAAACTGAAGAGACAATGGATGTATTAGACAAAAATGGTTTGTCAATAAATGTTGAGATTTCAGTGCGTTTTAATCCGATACCTACAAGACTACCGTTTTTACATCAGCAATTTGGCGAAGACTATATGAATCAGCTTATTGTTCCCGAAGTAAGATCAACAGTAAGACAAGTTATGGGTAGATATACCGCCGAAGAAATATACTCAACTAAAAGAGCGGAAGTTGAAGGTGAAATTATTTCGGAGACAACACAAAAATTACAGGACAATTCTGTTGAAACTCGTGCAGTCTTAATTAGATCGATTAATTTACCACCGCAAATTAAAAGTGCAATTGAAACAAAGTTACAACAAGAACAAGAATCATTAGCCTACCAGTTTAGAAACGAAAAAGAAGAAAAAGAGGCCGAAAGAAAAAGAATTGAAGCCGAAGGTGAAGCTAGAGCAAATCAAATAATAAATAATAGCTTAACTCCTGCTTTGTTAAAAATGCGAGGAATAGAAACAACTCTAAAACTTGCAGAATCTCCAAACTCAAAAATAGTTGTTATTGGGGGATCAGATGGAATGCCATTAATACTTAATCAATAATATAAAACTGCAATAAAAAAAGGGTCAAAATTTGACCCTTTTTTTTGGTTGATCAATGCTTGTTCTCAAACTTACTGCTTTTTAACCCGCTTTATTACTTCGTGAGGGCTTCGCCGTTCATCCGATTAGCTTTGTGTAGATACACCTGTGCTAATCCGTCAGCTGACGGAGAAGTAAGGCGCC
>JAQUBO010000115.1:4238-12557 GCA_028686735.1 Bacteroidales bacterium | reverse complement strand
CTTTTAAGTCCCTCAAATTTACATTTATTTTTGACAATCTGCTTCGTTTTTAAAAAATTCCGCTTCTTTTAGTATTATCTAGGTCTTTTGCGGAATAAATTATTGGATATAGATCTATAAAACTTCGATTATCATAAATATATTTCCTCTCTTTCAGGGTTTCTTTTTTGGTTGATTGATGTCCTTTTTTATAATCTTGTCTTCCCTTAGGGATTAAACTCCCAAAAAACTCAACTCATATTTGATTGTAAAAAAGCATAAATAATCCGTTGGATAAATATTTTTCAAAATAAATTAGCCTGAATCCGTAGGATTCACATATTTATAGAAACATAGCACAATAAACAAGATGCGGCCCTGAATGGGTCGAATAATTCCTCCGGAACATTTTTTCCATAAACATGCAATCCCTTTGGGATTTATCAGCGATAAATTTATCCGACCACAGGGAGGATTCTAAAAACAATAGAAAAAGTAAACTCCCGATTCGCAAAAATCATAGATTTATAATTTTTCAGGATTAATAATTGATTGCCATGACGTATTTTTAAAATCTGGAAAAAACGGACAGAAACATACCTTGCCCAATTTTAAAAATTAAATTTCAAAAACACAAAATATAAAAAACAATATTTCATTCTGAATTAAACAAAATGTGTATTTTTGTTATTTAGTATCTGCAAGAAAACGCCAACTTCTTCGTTACTCTTGCAACGAATTTAAGTCATTTACTATAGTAAACTCTTTAAATTCGTTGCTGCGAAAGCCTAAAATTTGACGTTTTCATACTCGTGATGAGCGTGTCGAATCATCAAACACACAGTTTTCTTGCAGTGACTATTTATAACAGTATCTGCAAAAAGCTCCGTTTTTTTTGATAATTCATCATCAAGTTTGAGTTGGATTTATCGTTTTTTTGCAAATACAATAGTGTGATATCAATTTTATTACCTTAATTATATATGACGAGTAAAGATGCTATTTTGATGACAAACCCGGTAAAAATTGCAACAGATTTCATCAATCAATCCGAACGAAACATCTTCCTTACCGGAAGAGCAGGAACAGGAAAAACGACCTTCTTGCGAGCGTTAAAACAAAACACGTATAAAAACACCATTGTGGTTGCCCCAACAGGCATAGCAGCCATTAATGCAGGCGGTGTGACCATTCACTCATTTTTCCAATTACCGTTTGGAAATTACATTCCAAAACCACATCCTTTTTCAGAAGCTCCTGATTTTAAAATGACGGATCCTGTTTCGCTCATAAAAAAACTACAAATACGGGATAAAAAAAGGCAAATCATACGTCAACTCGAATTGCTAATTATTGATGAAGTAAGTATGCTTAGAGCCGACACGATTGATGCCATCGACTTGGTTTTAAAACACGTTCGGCATCGACACAACGAAGCTTTTGGTGGCGTGCAAGTGCTTTTTATCGGGGATATGCTCCAACTTCCACCTGTGGTGAAAGAAAACGAATGGCGAATTCTAAAAGATTATTACGATAGTATGTTTTTCTTTGATTCACTTGTACTGAAGAAAAAACCTCCCATTTACATAGAATTGGATAAGATTTTTCGGCAACACGATCCCGTTTTTATCTCCATGCTAAATAATATTCGACAAGGACAAATTAGTGCAGAAGAGATGGAAATACTCAATCAGCATTATATGCCTTTTCACAAGACAACGCATGCAGACAAAACCATTACCATTACGACCCACAATAAAAAAGCAGATGATATTAATCAAAACTTTTTGAACAGTTTGATCAGTAAGGAATTTCATTTTCATGCGGATATCGAGGATAATTTTCCTGACCATCAATTCCCAATAGATGAAAGGCTTACGCTGAAAATGGGGGCTCAAATTATGTTTATTAAAAATGATCCCAGTGGACAAGGACTTTTCTTTAATGGGAAAATTGGAATCATTAGCAAACTTTCAGACAAAACCATTGAAGTATCCACGGAAGATTCAAATGAAACCATTAAGGTAGAAAGATATACATGGGAAAACATTCGATACGAACTAAATGAACAAACTCAGGAAATTAAAGAAGTTGTGATTGGCAAATTTATTCATTTTCCTCTGAAATTAGCATGGGCTATTACGGTTCATAAAAGTCAAGGACTTACTTTTGAAAAAGCAGTTTTAGACATTTCAGAATCTTTTGCATCAGGGCAAATTTATGTTGCTCTTTCGCGACTTACCGGACTAAAAGGGCTAATTTTAAAAAGCAAAATAAACTTTGACAGTTTAAAAATTGATCAAAAAATAAGCGATTATTCCAATCATAAAATGGAAGAAGAAAAACTGCTCCCCATCTTAGAAAATGAGCGATTCCACTATATTGTAAAACTTATTTTAGAAAAATTTTTACTGCTGAAACTATTTCAGGAAATCAAGCTACATCACGAGCGTTTTCTGGAAAACGAAAATGCTCTTTTTAAAGATGAATGCTTAGATTTCAGCAAATTGATTTATAAAGAAACCGAGGAACTTTTGGATGTATCCGAAAAATTCGACAAACAGATTCGGAATTATGCACAAAGCAAAACCATTCAAAGTTTCGACCGCATTATGGAACGTTGCTTGGCTGCTGAAAGCTATTTCAGCAATAAACTTTCGAATATATCAAATTTGATGATTGACAGAATTGATAAAACTGCCACCAATGAAGAGCTCGTGGACTATACCGAAGAAATCATCAATCTAGAAAAAATGACCTTCGATATTCTTCAAGGAATCATCTCCTGTGCAGCCATTTGCAGAAGTATTATGTTTGGATCGGAAGTCAATATTGCAGAATTATGCAAATCTGAATTTCATGTAAATCGTTCAAAAAAGCTCAATTCTATTCGCATAAGTGCTCTTTATGAAATAGAAAAAATAAAAAATAAAAAATCGAAACCTCGGAAAAAGAAGACCAAAGAGCCCAAAGAACCAAAAATTCCTTCTCATCAAATATCTTACGATCTGTATCTATCTGGAAAAACAATTGAAGAAATTGCTCTGGAACGAGGCTTGGTTCATACTACTATTTTCGGACATCTGGCTTTATACATCAAAACAGGAAAAATTCCAGTCACCGATTTTCTTTCTCAAGACAAAATTGACGAAATCCTGAATGTTTGTCGCAATGTGCAGTACAAAACAGCCACAGCAGTCAGAGAAATCCTCGGTGACAAATATTCGTACAACGAAATTAGAATCGCATTGGCAAGTTTTGAAGAAATATTAGAATGACAAAAAACAACCATCATTGCCGCCCAGGATGCGGTGCTTGCTGCATTGCTCCTTCTATTTCATCAGCCATTGGTATTCTGAAAAATGGGAAAAAAGCAGGCGAGAGATGTTATTATCTGGATGAAAATCTACTGTGCAAACTAATTGATTCCCCAGAACGCCCCGAAGTTTGTAAAAACTTCAAATTCGACCCTATTATTTGCGGAAACAATCCAGAAGAAGCCATGAAGATTATGAAAGAACTGGAAGAAAGCTGACTAGGTGATTGGCAGATTAGTTGATTTGAAAAACAGAAGTTGGTGATTTATGTGTTTGGAATTTGATTAAAGTAAACTTAATTGTTGACAAATACGAACAATAAGTAAACCCGTATCTTGACAAACTGAATTTACTTTCTCGCAAATTCGATAAGCGAATCAATGAATCCAGCATCGGCTTTTCGGATAGAGTCGATATATTCCTTTCGTATATTATCTGGCTTTACAAGAACTGAATTTCCCCATGAAAATATTTCTTTATGAAAAATTGATTCGACAATAATATCTGCCATTATACGGGAATGCCTACCATTTCCATTAGGAAAACAGTGAATGCTTACCAATCGATGTTTAAAACGAATTGCAATTTCATCCGCAGGATAAGTATTATTGTCTATCCAAAAATCAGTATCTTCCAAAAGCAATTTAAGCTCAATTGCTATCACAATCCAACGAACACCAATGTTTTTTTCAGATTTTCTAAAAGTTCCAGCCCACTTCCACACATCTCCAAACATTTTTTTATGGACAATTTTGATGAATTCTTCTGTTAAAATTTTATTTCTCGCAAATTTATTATTCAAAATCCACTCAATTGTTTTTTCAATATTCAATTGCTCAAGTTCATCTAATTCGCCTCTTGTGGTTATCGTTTTCATTAACAATCCATCTTTTTCTTCCTCATTTAATGGCGTTTGTCCATCAATATATTCTAATTTTAATCCCATATGTTCTTTTTTACCGTACTCTTTATTTCATAAGTTAACTCCTCAATGGCTTTTTCTATTTGCTCATTGGCAATTCCTTGATTTTCAAGCACCATATTATGATTGGTTCTCAGTATTATTTTGGTTGCAAGTGCTTTTGATTTACGTTCGATTAAAGCCTCAATAGAACCATCAATCGGGACAAATCCATATACAAACTTCATATCCAAGGCATGACCCACTTCCTTGAGAGATTTAATGGTTATCGTTCCGGCAGCTTCACTGTCTTCAATTCCTTTTACCCCTTGTTTAGAAATACTAAGTTTATTTCCCAGCTGTTCCAATGTCATATTAAGACTTATTCTAATAGTATTAATCCAAGCCTTATCAGGAATAACAAGACCTTCGGCACCCTTAAAAAACTGAAGTTTCCGGTCTAACTGCTCTATAAGAAGTTTTCTCTGTTTTCGCATTTCGTATTTATTAAATTGAATTAAACCACAAAAGTAAACCTAATTGCTGACAAATACAAATAAAAAGTAAAGTTATATCTTAACAAAAGACAAAAAAATGTCAAGTTATCAGCTTACTTTAGTATTTATACGGAAAAAATATTTTGAAGTGAGCATTCGCTTTTAGAATACATTCTAATTCAAGGGAATACATTTCAAATTCCTCGTGACAGGTAGAAAAGTATTCGTTGCAAAATTAAGTTTCAATCTCTTTTTCCCTTATTTTTGCATAAAAAACAAAATGATTGCAAAACTCTACTCAACGAACCGACTTGTAAAAGGCGAAGATTTAAATCACCATGGAACTCTTTTTGCGGGCAGAACCGCAGAATGGTTTGTAGAATCAGGATTTATCGCTGTTTCATCATATCTCAACCCAAGAAATATAGTATGCCTAAAAATTCATGGCATGACTTTCAAATATCCTGTTAAAGGCGGCGATAGCATCTGTTTTGAAAGCAAACTAGCATATGTTGGGAAAAGCAGCATGATTGTTCTTGTGAGAGTATACAATAACAAATCTCAACAAGAACTTGTCAGTGGATTTATCAGTTTTGTACATGTGGACGAAAACACTCGTCCAGCACCTCATGGCATTGAATTAAAATTTGAAAACGAAGCAGATCGAAAAATAGCAGAAGCTGCAGCAATGCTTCCAAAATAAAACCTTTTTATAAAAACATGTTAGACTTGCCACAACTCGATATTTTACTTATCACGCCCCCATTTATTCAGATGAATTGTCCGTATCCGGCTACAACAATGTTGAAGTCTTTTTTGGAAACAAAGGGATTTAGTGCCAAACAATGCGACATTAGTCTTCTCACTTTGCTGGAACTTTTTTCAAAAAAAGGATTAATAACGGCACTAAAAAATATACAAACCAAAAAACAATCAAAAAATGCAGTCGCTTTTCTCAAAAACAAAGAGCAATACATTCAAAATGTTGATGCTGTCATTGCATTTTTACAAGGATTAAATCCTAAATTTGAAAAAATAATTTTAGCAAATAAATTACCCAAAGGGGATCGTTATCATATTCAAAAACATTCACTCCCCGATTTTGAAAACTCATCTTCACAAAAAGCTGAATTTTTGGCTTCTATTTTTATTGAAGAAATTGGGGACTTTTTAGCAGAAAATGTAGATTCAAGATTTGGTTTTAGTCGCTATGCCGAACAAATTGTTCTGCAAAACGTCTCTTTCAAAAAAATCCATAAAGCGATTCTTCGTGATACCGTTATTACGGATATAATGCTAAAAATTCTGGACAAAGAGCTAAAAGAGAAAAATCCAAAAATGATTGGATTTACCATTCCTTTTCCCGGAAATTTCATCATGGCATTAAAAGCTGCTTTTTTTGTAAAAGAGAAATATCCACATATTAAAATCGCCATTGGTGGCGGTTTTATAAATACAGAATTGAGAGAATTAAAAGAAAAACAACTTTTTGAAATAGTAGATTTTGTTTGCTTGGATGATGGCGAACTACCTTTATTGCAAATCCTAAAACAGATTAATGGCGAAAATGTCCCTTTAAAACGCACTTTTCTTCTAAAAAATGACGAAATTTTATTTATGGATGATTTCCCATCAGAAGATTTCAAACATTCCGAATTACCTGCCCAAAACTACCACGGACTGCCACTAGACAAATATTTTACGATAACAGAAACAAGCAATCCAATGCACAATCTTTGGAGTCAAGGAAAATGGATTAAAATGATGCTTTCTCATGGATGTTATTGGCATCAGTGTGCTTTTTGCGACACTTCCTTAGATTACATCAAAAGATACAGCATGGCAGATGCTGAGCAGTTGTGCGACCGGATGGAAATCCTTATGAAAGAAACCGGATGGAATGGTTTTCATTTTGTTGACGAAGCCGCTTCTCCAGCAGTCCTCCGAAAACTTGCTGAATGCATTTTAGAAAGAAAACTAAAAATCAGATGGTGGACAAACATTCGCTTTGAAAAAACATTTACGCTTGAATTGTGCAAATTATTGGCAAAATCGGGATGTATTGCCGTAGCCGGAGGTATTGAAGTGGCATCCGACCGACTTTTGCAAAAAATGAAAAAAGGAGTTAGCATTGCACAAGTAACACAAACTTGCTCCCACTTTCAACAATCGGGAATCATGATTCACGCCTATTTGATGTACGGTTTTCCAACCCAAACAGCACAAGAAACCATAGATGCTTTGGAAGTGGTGCGTCAGCTTTTTAACCATCAACTTTTGCAAAGTGCTTTCTGGCATCGATTCACCATGACTGTTCACAGTCCAATTGGAATAAATCCCGAAAAATTTGGAGTGCGAAAAATTGATTTACCTCCTCATCACTTTTTGCAAAATGCAGTTGAACATGTCGATAAAAAAGGCTGCAACCATGAACTATACAGCTTTGGTCTGCGAAAATCAATATATAATTTCATACACCAAAATGGAACCGATTTCCCCTTGCAAACATGGTTCGATTTTTCAATTCCAAAAACAAAAATGAATTCGAATTTAATTCAAAAAATACTGACAGACAAGAGCAATGCTTAATTTTTTCTAGTTTTTTGAAAAAAAAACGAATAAAGCTTTTACTCTTCATCCTCTTCTTCATTATAATTAAATTCCACTTTGCTTTGCAGTACAATTTCATCGAGTATTGTGTTTAAATAGCCCTGTTTTAATGCTTCGTTAAATCGTATATTCAACATTGGAATATTAATTACTTCCTCAATACAAGCCATGTATTTTTCTACTATTGAATTTATTGAATATGTTTTGATTGCGTTGTCTTGAATTTTCTTTTTCAAAAAATCAACGTCTTCTTCTGATTTGATAACAAAGCTTATTGGATATTTTTGAATTTTGTCAATATCAAGAAAGTATTTTTTGAAATCTAGTGTTTCCGTTACTTGGAAAAACCTACCCAATGGTTTCATTACAAAATCAATACCTCCATCATTTGCATTGGTTCGACCTGTTTTGTACAGTTTAAGATTTTCAACATTTAATTTATCCATTTCATAACCCCAAATAATACTTTGGTCGTGATAATAAAATTTAAGAATAGAATAACTTACAATTTCAAAAAGCCTAGCATCAACATTTGGTGCTAGTAGACCAATAATAAATTCTTCAACTTTCGCTGATGTCGTATTTTCAATATTTTGAAGTTCTTCGCATTGTTTAACAAAACGCTGAAAAGAATCTTGTTTCGTTTTTGCATATTCGTCAATTATTTCAATAATAGAAGTTGCAATATTATATTTAATTTTACCAATTTTCATCATCAATAAATTTTCATTTATCCAATATCTGTTCGTTGACAAATCTCTTAAAATTGGTTTATAATCTGAACTTGGAAAATACTTTTCAAATTCAGAATTCATTCGATTATTTAATGCGTGATTTTGTAACTTATTTCCAAAAGGCAATTCTCTTTGTCTTGCAAAAAGCTTACTAAATAATGCACCCTCGTATTTAGAATAGTTGCCTTTTTTATTAAATCCATGGGTTATGTAATCCTCAACAATTACATAAATAGCATAAAGATTAGCAATACTTGATCTTGCTTTTGTACCTCTACCTG
>JAQUBO010000115.1:0-4228 GCA_028686735.1 Bacteroidales bacterium | reverse complement strand
TACCTGCTGAACAAGTTTTCTCATTTATGTATTGAATAAGTTGGCTTTTCCCAAAAATATCTTCTGATTTTTTGCCAAAATTTTTCTGTAAAACTTCTTTAATCTTGAGCGTGAATACGTGTTCCATTTTGACTAAAATAAGGTTAATTCTTGATGTATTATATTTTTATCAACTTCAAAAGTCCTAACTTCTTTTTCAAGTTTCTGTCCCTTAAACTCTTCTGCTAATTGCAATCTTCTTAGACCTATTTTCACATACTCATCTTGCAACTCAATACCAATGGAATTTCTATTTAACTCTTTGGCTACATAACAAGTTGTAAAAGTTCCTGAAAATGGATCTAAAACTAAATCCCCTTCATTTGAACTTGCTTTGATTATTCTTTCAAGTAGAGAAATTGGTTTTTGAGTTGGATGATTTTCATATTCATCCATTCTATAACGAACCCTTGAAAACTCCCATACGTTTCCTGGTACTTTTTCAGAATTATAAACTGTCGGTACCGCTTTACGATAATCAATAAGCTTACGTTTTGCACCTGTTTTTGCTTCTACTAAAATATCATTTGTGTTGAAAGTATAATTCTTTTTATCCTTTACGCAAAACAAAATAGGTTCATACATTGAGCCATAATACTTCCTCGCTTGGACTCCTGAACTATCATAAGACCAAACAATCCTTGAGAGGATAGTGAGTTTGTTTCGTAAATAAATATCAAAATAAGGCATAAATTGGGTTGCAGTCATTACATAAAAACATCCATTTGGTTTTAATTTTTTAATGCACAAGTCAAGCCATTCATAGCACCATTCTAAATAACTTTCTTCGGTTTCCCATTTTTCGATTTGTCCATTAAAAATTTTACCAATGTTATAAGGTGGGTCAGCAAAAATCAAGTCCACCGAATTATCTGGTAGCGTTTTCAACGCAAGCAATGCGTCTGCATATATTATTTTATGTTTGTTGTTACCTAGTATTTCCATATTCTCTATATATTACATCAAATTTACATCTTTTTTTTGAATTGTTTATAATTGAAAGACTTTCCTCATAGATTAACACTTATCTTCCAATAAAATTTAGTCTACAAAAAAGAAAAATCACTTTTAGCGAACATTCTTATTTGCAACCGCTCCTTTGTTTTTCACCATTTCTTTTAATGAAAGAGAAGGCGATTCCAGAAAAGTTCCAATATTGTATGCTCCCCAATTTGAATCTACTTTTTTGATGGTTTCGTCATCCATAACAATAACATTGGGCCAATTTCGGGTAAAATCCTTTCGATCGATTTTTGAACAAGCATCAACGCACAAAGATTTTCCATTTTCTCCTTCTATAATTTGGCAATCAAAAGTAGGGTCGATATTCCCAGAAACTTGCCATAAAACAAAGTCAAAATTGCTCAAATCCAATGATTTATCAAAAAACAATAAAATCTTCACCCCTTTTACAGCTCCGCTGTCCAAAATTTTCTTTGAAACTTCAAAAACCTTAGCACTCTCTTTCTCGTCAATTCCAAAAAGCAAAATACGGTGTTTGTTTTCTACAAATTTAGTATTGACTTTCAAATTTGGATACAATAATTTCATTTTATCCAAATCGACTGATATTTCTGAATTATCAGAAGAAATATGGGTGGCATCGATTCCAATTTTCCCTCCTTTTGCAAACTTTCTACCAGAATGGTCGAGCACATCGGCGGGTCCTTTGGTAAATAAAATATCATTTTCAATATCAATTTCCGAAAGGGCTTTAAATACTTCCTCCGCATTATGCGGATTTACATTTTTAGAAACCACAATCATTACTTTATTAAACATCATTTGTCCAGCTCCCCAAAGTGCATTCATAGTAGAATTTGCCTGACCAGGATAGTGTTGATCTATTTTCACAATAGAGATATTATGAAACCCGCCTTGATAAGGCAAATTCATATCTAAAATATCCGAACTGATGGTCATTTGAATGGGCGACAAGAAAATACGTTCGGTAGCTTTTCCCATCCATCTATCCTCTTGGGGTGGCACGCCAACAATGGTTGCAGGATAAACCGCATCCAAGCGATGCGTAATCATCGTAATATGAAATTTCGGATACAAATCAGCTAAAGAATAATAGCCCGTATGGTCGCCAAAAGGACCTTCCGTTACAAAATCTTCCGAAGTATCTATATATCCTTCAAGAATAAAATCGGCATCTGCTGGGACATAAATATCATTGGTTAAAGACTTTACTAATCTCACTTTATTTTGTCGAAGGAAACCAGCCAACATATATTCATCAATGGCTTCTGGAAGCGGCGCAGACGCACAATACGCCAAAACAGGATCCCCACCAATGGCTACTGAAACAGGCATTTGTTCACCTCTTTTTTTATACATTTCATAATGCCGAGCCCCATCTTTGTGCAAATGCCAGTGCATTCCCGTTGTTTGATTGTCCAGAACTTGCATACGATACATCCCCACATTGCTAATTCCTGTTTCTGGATTGAGAGTGTGAACCATCGGCAAAGTAATAAATTTACCACCATCGTAAGGCCAACATTTTGGAATTGGAATGGACGATAAATCAACTTGCTGCATAATAACTTGCTGACATAGAGCTTTTCGTTTACTTCTCGAGGGCATCCACGAAGCAATTTCTTTCAACATAGGCAACTTCGAAAACTGATCAAAAAATGAAGATCCAGGCTTTGTAGCTTCTGCCATCATTCTTTTAATTCGCTCACCTATTTCATCCATGTTTTGAATACCTAAAACCAAGTTCATGCGTTCTTCGGAACCATACATATTTAACAAAAGAGGAAATTCAGTTCCATTATTATTAAACAAAATGGCTTTCCCATCCCCGTTTTTAATTATTCTATCATTGATTTCGGTACTCTCCAATTCGGGAGAAACAAACTCAGAAATAACATGAATATCATTGCGATATTTAAGTTCGTTAATAAAACCTTGAAAACTTGAAAACAACATAAATTGATTTTTTTACAAATATATGGTTTTTCATCAAGTTGAAAAAAGAAAAGAATAAATAATAAAAGTCCAATTTTAAAAAACAATATCTTTTTTTAGAAAAAAAGCGAAACTGGCAAATTCTTTATCTTAACTCTTATTTTCTTGCTCAAGCAAAACAAGGAAAAGCCACGAGAGTGTAAAATTTTGTAAGTATAACAAAAAAGTTGGCGTTTTCTTTCGATTGTAAAGTATTTTATTCAAATAGTTTGCAATCGAATAATTATTTATACCTTTGTTTCGTCTAAAAAGAGCGAAAATCGGTTTTTAAAGACATTGATTTAAATTTAAATTATCTGACCTAAAGAAACATCTGATGGAAAAGAGAATTGGCGCAGCAATAATACTGATACAGGAAAAAACTTCTATTCCTGAACTTAATGCGGTTTTAAATGCTCATAGCAATATTATAATTGCAAGACAAGGACTTCCATTAAGCAATAGAAATCTCAACATTATTTCTTTAGTACTTGAAGGTACCACCAATGACATCAGTAGTCTTACTGGTAAAATAGGTAAATTAAAAAATATTCAAGTAAAATCAGTATTAACAAAAACAAATATTGAAAATGACAACAAAAAAGACTTGGGCTGAACAAGTCATTAAGCAAGATGAAATTGACAAGTATCTGATTAATGGCAAAGATTTTATTGACGAACAAGAAATACTTCGTCATTTAGAAGAAAATAAAAATCCTGATAAACAGAAAATTCGTGATATAATGCAGAAATCGCTCGCAATTAAACGTCTTAATCCGGATGAAGTTGCTGCATTATTAGCCGTTGAAGATGAAGAATTGTTGCAGGAGATGTATACCACTGCTCTTGAAGTCAAGAAAAAAGTGTATGATAATCGTATCGTCTTTTTTGCACCTCTCTATTGTTCCAATTTGTGTGTTAATTCATGTTTATATTGTGGCTTTAGAAAAGAAAATACAGAAGAAAAACGTCGTATTTTAACGATGGATGAGATTCGTGAAGAAACCCGAATTATAACCAGAGAAGGGCATAAGCGTATGATTATCGTTTTTGGCGAACATCAACGCAGCGATGCTGATTATATGGTTGAATCTATCAAAGCGGCATATTCTGTTCAAGAGAAATCCCCAAAAAGTAATGGTTATGGAAATATTCGCCGAATAAATGTGAATGCAGCTCCCATGGAAATTTCTGAACTTAAAAAACTTTGGGAAGCTGGCATTGGCACCTA
>JAQUBO010000114.1 GCA_028686735.1 Bacteroidales bacterium | reverse complement strand
CACGTAAAAAATAATCGTAGATGTTTTCTTTAAGTGGAATATTTTCGAAATCCCTTAAATCGCTTTCGGTTTCGTAAATTATATATTCGTTTTTCTTGCTAGTTGGATAATAACCGTAGTCTGATATGTTTTCTTGCTTACAATCTAGATGATCAAGCAATTCTGTAAGTTTTTTATCATTTATTTTCTGAACTTTCTTAATTACCTTATCTGCACTCTCGTCATACCATGAAACCGCATTATAAATAAGATTTCTCTCAGATGATGATAATTTCGATTTTTGCTTCTTTAGCTCTGCCTCTACAATATCTTGAAAATCGTTAAAATTAGAATATTCTTCGCTTCCGATCTCTTTAAGTAAAAGACTTGCTGTTTCATAAATCTCCTTATGTTTTATCCACATTTTAGGAGAAACTAAATCTTTCTTCTTTTTAGAGTTAAGCTCAATTTCGTTTTTGTCGCACCATTCAAGTATTTCCTTTTCAATGTCTTTTAAATCTGTATAAACCTTGTTGCCAAAATTCTCATAAGCCCATTGCATTGGTTCAATAAGTGTTTTATCAAACCTGAGATTTTCAATTTTATCTTCAGTAAACTGTGCTTTTAGGCGTTTAGGTCTTTCAATTGTTACTTTATAATATCCAAAATCGCTATTATCAAAGACTTTTACAGCTAATCCATCTTCATTTTCACGTTCCATACCTGAGAATTTTGTATATGCATCCAAAATTTCTTTGATATGATCAATTGTTAATTCGCAATTTTTATTTCCAAGATTTTTACGAAGTTTTGTGAATCTTTTTGATGCATCTATTAGAATTGCTTTACCTTTTCTATTTTCAGGTTTATTATTGCTCAATATCCAGATATAAGTTGTAATACCAGTATTGTAAAACAAATTATTAGGTAGTTGTATAATACAATCGAGCAAGTCATTTTCTATTATGTATCTTCGGATATTACTTTCACCACCTCCAGCATCGCCAGTAAATAAACTTGAACCATTATGTACAGAAGCTATTCTAGAACCAAGAGGGCTCTGATCTAGTGGTTTCATTTTATCAACCATTTCCATTAGAAATAGCAATTGCCCATCAGATGATCGAGGAATAGCATCTACTTCCTTTGTTGTGCCCCAATAATCGTCTAATTCAACAACAAATCTAGGATCGATTATTTCTTTTCCATCCTTAATGTATTTTTGTTCTGTTGCCCACGATTTTCCATAAGGGGGATTAGATAAGGCAAAATCAAACTTTATCCCGGCAAACTCATCAGTGCTTAGTGTTGATCCAACACGGATATTTTCGGGATTATTTCCCTTAATCATCATATCGGATTTGCAAATTGCGTAAGTTTCGTCGTTAATCTCCTTTCCATAAAGATAAACATCACCTATTGCTTTAATCTTACCATGCTCCTCTTTAATAAAATTCTGAGCCTCTGTAAGCATTCCTCCAGAACCACATGCTGGGTCATATATAGTCATCACTGGTGGTAGAATATCTTTAACCGGTTTAAAAACAATATGTGTCATTAAGTCGATTACCTCGCGTGGTGTAAAGTGTTCACCTGCTTCCTCGTTATTATCCTCATTAAATTTTCTAATCAACTCCTCAAACACATAACCCATTCCTAGATTTGTAAGAGCTGGTAATTTTCTTCCATCTGAATCTTCTTTTTCAAATGGAGTGAGATTAATATGTGGCGAGGTGAATTTCTCAAGCACATCAAGCAAGACGTCTTTGCTAGCCATCTTATGTATTTGTGCTTTTAAATTAAACTTACCAATAATCACCTTTACATTAGAGCTATATCCGTTTAGATAATCCTCAAAATTTGCTTGTAAAATTTGCTGAGAATTTGTTGCAGTATTATGTAACCTTTGTAACGTCCATTCGCTAGTATTATAGAATACAAAACCACTGGCTTCACGCAATCCTCCCTCGTCCCACTCTGTAAACCCTGCTTCGTCTCTTTGGAAAGCAAGTTCTTCCATCACTGCATCTTTAGTTGGTTCTAACAATGCATCTAAACGCCTTAAAACAACCATTGGTAAGATAACATCTCTGTACTTTCCCCTAACATAAACATCCCTCAAACAATCATCTGCAATCGACCAGATAAATGAAACCAATTTGTTGTGTACCGAAGTATCCATAGAAAAAATAAAATGTGAAAACTTTACAGCTTTCGTTTATAAAAATATGCAATTTATATACTAGTTGTAAAAGTACAAATTAAGTTTGTTAAAGCAAATATAATTATGAAAATATTATTATTTTCCCAGTGTATTTTGATCAGGTTTTACTTCGTGTATAAGATACTCTTCAAGGGCTAGTTTATTAGTTTACAATTCTTTTGTAGCTTTTTCTCTTTCTATGCTTCCATCTACATCTCAAGAATAGAAATATCTTTAATTATCCATTGTGATTTGTCTAAAACAATAGTTACCATTTTTCCAACTAGCCTATTTTTCAATGAATTGATAAATTTCTCGGTAATACTTCTTCTATTATTAACCCGCATTATTCACCACTTTTTGTAAAATATGTAAGTAAATGTCAGATTGTCAAACACTTATACTGTTTATCAAAAGTCATTAATGCACCCAAAATTTGGTACTGCTTGCGATTGTCTTTGTGCATCTACTGCGTTGCTAACTTATTGAACCTTTAGCTCACGACCAAAGGGAGTAAATACATTTGTATAACTGCAAAGTTAGGCGCCTTACTTCGATAAACTCAGCACAGGTGTATCTACACAAAGCTAATCGCATGAATAATGCGGGTTAATTGTCAATGCAATTTTACGTACATCTATTGTCCCCCAACCAATATCATCAATTCTTCGGAAATGAATATTCAATTCCCGTATATATTCAGGATAGCCTAGCCTAAATGTACCATTACTCCCAGATGTAGAACCAGCAGGTCCTGATATACCGTTTTTAATTCCAAATACTGTCCGTGTTAATGAATCGACATAATATTCGACATCTACTATTTTTGCTTCAAATTCTACGCCTAGTGTTTTCTCATCAAATATTTGACTTGTTAAAACTTAACATCACTCACATTTAAGCCTTTATGATTTTCAGTTGGAGTGAATTCAACAACATAACATGTTCTTTCGATCCAATCTGTATAATAATAATTAGGGATATTATCTAAGAACTTCTTCCGCTCAATTATATCAGAAATGTGGAAGAAACGCTTTTCCTGATTTTCATCCATAATAAAACCAAAACCTTTGTCTTCAATGTAGTCAATAATTATTCCTTTCATGTTTAATCACGATTTAAAAATTCTATTCATAAAATACTTTTGCAATAGTTTAATCAGTTTATCTCTAAATAGATACAAGCCCTTTTTTGCGATTAAAAGAAATGCATTTTAATTTACTATGGCTCGTTGTTATTTGGATTTTGTTATTTGTGTCTAGTTTCCCACTTCTTAACAGCATTATGAATAGATGTACAATAATCTTTATCTGAAACTCTAAAATATGCAGGATGTGCCAAAGTCTTTTCTATTTTATTACCCTTCATACTCCTTCTTCATTCTTGTAAGTTATTCATTTCATCTAAAATGATTTGTTTTAGCTGTTTTTCATCGGGTAACTGGATTAAATACCTGCTTACGAATATCTCCTGAGACAATCCTCCAGTGGCATAATGTACTAAAGCATCGTCTTTGTTGGAGCATAGCACTATTCCTATTGGAGGATTATCAAATTCGGACATTTCATTTTCTTTAAAATAATTAAGGTACATATTCATTTGTCCTGCATCCACATGGCCAAACTCTCCTATTTTTAGGTCAATTAGTACATTGCATCTAAGTATCCTGTGATAAAATACAAGATCGATTTTGTAATGCTTATTATTGAAACTAATTCTTTTTTGCCTCGCCTCAAAACAAAAACCTCTGCCCAGTTCAATGAGAAAATTTTGCAAATGATCTATTATGGCTTGCTCAAGTTCGCTTTCTGAATATTCATGCTTTTCTGGCAATTCCAGGAATTCAAGAATCAATGGATTTTTTATATAGTCATCAACTTGCATAAGATTTTCGTCTTTCAATTTGGCAATCATTGATGATTTGTTTTTGCTTAATCCAACTCGTTCATACAGCATACTGTTTATATGTCTCTTAAGCTGAGCCACAGTCCAATTGTTTTTTATCGATTAAATTTCATAAAATGTTCGTTTCAGTCCTTTTTCAACAGACAATAGTTCGATGAAATGTGTATAACTTAATTTGGTTAGCAATATATTTATATCGGTCTTTTCAGTGTTTTGATTTGAGGCTGAAATAACAATTCCAGATTTGGCAATTTTCGATTGCCAAATTGTAATCAATTGATTATCAGCATTTTTAAATTTGGCAATTACAAATTGCCAAATCTCAGGATACTCAAAACAGAATTGCCTGAATAGTCGTAAATTTCTATCTGAAAAACCTTTTAAACCTTTATCCGAAATTTTTTTAGATAAAACTTTTAGTGTTTTTTCTCCATAAGCAGCCCTGTCTTTGCCGTTTTGCTCATACTCAATTATGTAAAATCCGGTCAACCAATTGCGAATAGTAAGCGCATTGTTTACTTGCTGTACTGCATAGCTTTTAAAGAATTTGTGCAATTCCATAATATTCGCACTTAATATTTCGATATTGTTCATAATTTTAACTTTTATAATATTTTTTACACCTCAAACCTATAATATTCTCCCTTACTCAACCAAAAATCTGGATCTACTACCAATACTTCCGAATAATTTAAACCATAAAGCTTGTAAACCAATAAATCTATCTTGCGTTCCTCGGTGGTGGTGTTAATTTTTATTGCTTTTATATATCTCTGATCTCTCCATCCTTTAGTTCTACAATATGTTCAGTAAATATATCTTTGTACTTTGCTCCTTCAAATGTATGAATAGGTACAATGTTTCTGGGTTTAATTGCTTCAACCATTTGTTTTAAAGTCACATGGTTTCACTTTTTGTTTTAATAATGTTTGTTGAATTCTTTTAATCTCTTTATTTCTAATTTTATTCAAATCTATTGCCTATTATTCCACCAAGCCTTAGAAATTGATACTATTTCCTCAAAGTATGTTTGCTGCGAAATTGTATTTGCACGTGCTCCCGGATGATATGCCCAAATCATAAGTCTTTTATCACTTTCGTAGTAAGTAGTTTTATATTTCTCTGTATCTATACTTTTCACACTAAACATATCACGATCAATGACTTCTTTATCAATATACTGTAAGGTGTTTCCAAAAATAATAATATCAGGATTATATACCTCAATTTGCTCTTTCAGGATACCTCTATAGATTAGATACGCATCCTCAATCTTTTTATCATTAACTGACCCCTTACCACCAAGTCCTTTGTTTATATTTATATATGCAATCTGTTCGCCAATACTGATAGTTTCGATTTTACTTTTATGTGGTACTTCTCCCCATTCCATAAAGTTGTTTAAGATTGAATAGGACACATAAAAAACTTGAGAGAGTGTTTGTATACCTAGAAGTTTAGGGTTCGCTGTTAAGTTATCAATTGAAAATAAGTCTTTATAACTCCAACCAACTCCTGTTTCTCCTTCCGTATTCGGTTCTTTTAAAACCCAAAGTATTCTAGGTTTATCATTAGATAGATTAAAGTACTTTTGAGGATTTATTACTCCATCCACAGCTGCATTTTCATCAATTTTACTTATTTTTTGCTCAATAGCTGCACATTCTTCTTCAAATTGTAATATTATTTTTGCCATATCGTTATATTTTTATTCAAACCTAATATCTCATACCGCCATAACACGTCGTTTACTTATTTACAATCTTTTTACAAATCTCTTTTATCTCTTGTCTTAACCATTTTGGCTTAATCACTTCAACTTTCTCTCTATGAGATAATATAAGTTGAATTAATTCGAAATTTGGAACAACCTTAATTAATATACGGTATTCATTCTCATCATCAACTAAAACAGTTTGTGATTCGTGCAGAGGTAAAGTTTTAATGTATTTTCCTTGGTAGGCATCAAAAGATAGTTCGACTAGTTCTGGCTCTTCGGTTGGAGAGCTAATTCCTATAACATGTGTGAACAATTCTTTGCAGTCTTTGATTAGTTTTTTATCAAAATTTTCACTTCCTAACTCAAGGCTTACAATACGCTCCAATCCATAAGTTCGAAACTCTTCTAAGTCAAGATTCCATGCAATTAGATACCATCGTTTTTTGTACTCTTTTATAAGACCCGGAGCAATATTGGTTTCAAATGCTGTGTCGTCTTGAAATCTCTTGTATTCGATTTTGACTTTAAAATTATCTTTAATCGCAAATAATATTTTAGAAATATGTTCAACTCCACTTGTAGGTTCTGCTAAATCAAATGATATAAAATCACCAATATTTGGATTATTCCTTAAAGTTTCCGTTAAAGTTCCAGACATAACCGTCATCTCGAAGAATCGCATAAAATATTGATAATCACCTGTTTCGTCTTTATCAATGGCGTATCCATTCTCCAATTTATTGTAGATAATCTCAATACCAAACTCGTTTCTAATATTTTGTAGATCTCGCTGAAGTGTTCTTAATGATATTTCAATATCATGATCAGCCAAATGCTCTTTAATACTTTCAAAACTTGGATAGTGTGCAGCTCTTATCTTGTTTATTATCAGATAGTAGCGGTTTATAATCCTGTAGATTTTCATAATGTAGATTTCTTTTTCCATAAAAGTAATAAAAATTATTTATACGACAAAATATGGCAGGCATATAATTAATATTTGTAGGAAATTATTCAATCTATGTATTTACTTAACAAGTATTTCCAACAAAAAAAGAAGAGAGAGTTCTTATTTATCTTCATTGGTGACCTAGGTGCAAATGTCCTAAATGAACTATACAACAAGAATCAGAGCGATTACTATTTTCTGGCAATAAACTCAGATGCATCACATTTGAATAATAATGTGAGAATTCCTGATGAATGTAAAATATTTATTGGTGATCAACCAGAGTACTCTTGTGGGAAAAGAGATTTTGAATCGGGTTTAGAATATATTACACAAAACAAAAAGCTAATCAAAAGAACTATAAAGAGGCATCCTGCGAAACAAACCATTCTTGTTGCCGGCTTAAGATATAGCAGTGCTAGTGGTATAATTGCTGGCATTTCAAAAATAGTAAAGAAATCGAACACAAAAGCAATAGTCTCCACTCCTTTCGCAGCTGAAGGACAAAATGCATTTTCAAACTCGTTTAAAGCATTAATTAGACTTAATCAAAACCTGAATAAAGTTATATCTTTTTCGTGTGAAGATATTATGAGGGAAAATGGTGGGAAGTTGTTAATTGAGGATTTGGATAAGAAGTTTTTTGAATTAATTCAAGAAAATAGTAAGAATTAAATAAATAATTGTACTAAAAAGTATCAACAAAGGTAGTTTTAGCTGCGATGTGCTGCAATACTTATGGTTTGTCGAGGCAAGCTTGTACATTACGTTCTTGCGGACACTAGTTAATAAATAATTTAGAAGATTTTGATAACTTTTTTACGAACAATTAAGTAGCGAGAGGCGGACTTGAACCGCCGACCTCGTGATTATGAATCACGCGCTCTAACCAGCTGAGCTACCTCGCCATTATTTCAAATTCCGTTTGATTTTTAACGGACTGCAAAAATAGTTAATTTTATTAAAAATCAAAATAAAATTTGCAAACTAATTTTTATTTTTATAAATTGCCACAGATTAAATAGTTTATCAACCATTTATTTGGTATCTAATAATGATTTTATGACAAAAATAGAATTAGAATTTATATTTAACTCCTCAGCCAGGATTTTATACAACCGTTTAAGCACCGCTAGTGGTCTTAGTGAATGGTTTGCAGATGATGTACAAGTCAAAGATAATATTTTCACTTTTGTTTGGGAAGGTATAGAAGAGCAAGCAGAACTTTTAGGAAAAAAAGATCTATGCTACGCAAAGTTTAAATGGCTAGACAGCAAAGAAGACACATACTTTGAATTTAGAATTCAAACTCATGAAATAACAAATGAGATGGTACTCATTATAACCGACTTTACCCACGATGATGAGAAGCAAGAGAACATCGAACTTTGGGAAACACAAATAAATAATCTAAAACATATATTAGGAGCGTAGAATTACCGCGTTTTTTTTTACTTTTGCATGTCATTAAATATAACATGTTTAAACAGGTACATAAATATATCGTTAAGGCTTTTATCGGTCCATGGATAATCACATTTTTAATATGTGTATTTTTGTTGCTAATGCAGTTTCTGTGGAAATACATTGACGACTTAGTCGGCAAAGGATTGGAATGGAATATTATTGTAGAGCTTTTATTTTATGCCTCACTTACACTTGTCCCTTTAGCTCTACCTCTATCTATTTTGCTTGCTACGATTATGACTTTTGGTGGTCTTGGCGAAAAAAACGAGCTTTTCGCAATGAAATCAGGTGGAATTTCATTATATAGGATTATGTATCCACTATTAATATTTAATATTATTATCAGTTTCGGAGCATTTTACTTTGCAAATAATTTATTACCATATACAAACCTCAAAATGAGGTCTTTGCTTTTTAGTATCCAGCAACAAAGACCCGAAGTAAATATTCGTAATGGTATTTTCACCGAGCCAGTAGATAATTTAAGCATCAAAGTAGATCGAAAGTATCGTAATAATAATACATTGGAAGGAGTTCTAATTTATGATCATAGGAACCTTGCTGGAAACAACAATGTAACCACTGCAAAAGCTGGAAACATTAAAATAACCGAAGATAAAACAGTTCTGATTATGGAGCTTTTTGACGGATTTAGATACGAGGATTTAAAACTTGATAAGAATAAGAAAAAAAGTAATAAAACAAGACCACACCAGACATCTAAATATAAAAAACAAATAGTGTATATAGAACTTGATGGTTTGGGATTAGACAGAAGTAACGAAGATTTATTTAAAAATGGGTTTGAGATGCTAAACAATCAGCAATTAACCTTGGCTGCAGATTCATTATCAAGAAGTTTACATAAGCGTGAACAAGAAATTTGGTTCAACTTAAAAAAATACTCACTATTCAAAGGTGAGGCATCATGGCTTAACCAAAGTGAAGAGCAAAAACAAATTGCTCAAATAGAAGTTCAAGAATTATTTATCGAAGACCCTAAATTTGCAATTAATAGTGATAGTGTTTTTGCCAATTTAAATCTTAATCAAAAAAATAAAGTTATTGATTTTGCTTTAAATTATAGTAGAGCGGCAAAACAATATGTAGAAGTTACAGATATTGAGGTTCAGGGTTATAAAAGGTGGATAGCCAGGCACGACATAGAGTGGCATAGAAAATACATGCTTTCGATTGCATGTTTATTATTTTTTCTTGTTGGTGCTCCATTAGGTGCAATTATACGCAAAGGAGGATTTGGCTTGCCAGTTATTATTTCGGTATTTATTTTCCTTATTTATTACGTAATTTCAATAACATTTGAGAAAACTGTTCGTGAACTTGTTTTAGCACCTGAAATAGGAATGTGGATTAGCAGCTATATGCTAATCCCAGTAGGTTTTTTTCTAATCTATAGAACTGCTAATGACTCGATGAGAGTCAGTCCCCATTTCTATCGAAAATTAAAAAGTATATTTCAAAGAAACAAAAGTCGTAATACTTAAAAATTTTTTATTACTTTGCAAATGATATAAGTGGGATATGATATGAGGATATTGATAATTACTAATAAAATGCCATACCCTCCAAAAGATGGAGGATCGATAGCAAGTCTTGCCTTAGCCGAAGCGTTAAACAGAGCTGGAAATCAGATAGCAATAATGTCAATGAATACTAGCAAACATTTTGTTCGTCAAAACGATTTACCTACCAATTTAACAAAAAAGATAAAGTTTATTGTAGAACCGATAAACACAGATATTAGTTTTATCAAATTACTCAACAATCTAATCTTCTCTAAAAAACCATATAATGCAGAGCGTTTTATTTCCGAAAAATTTAAAACTACACTAAAAAATGAACTAAAATCAGAAAAGTACGATCTAATTCAACTCGAAGGTTTATATCTATGTCCATATATCGAAACAATTCGTCAGAACTCAAATGCACAAATTGCTCTTCGTTCTCATAATATCGAACATGAAATTTGGCAAAGAGCTGCCGCAAATGAAAAAAATCTTGTAAAAAAAGAATATAAAAATATTTTAAAGAAAAGAATCAAAAACTTTAAGCTTGAATACCTAAATAAGTATGATTTTTTAGTCCCGATAACAGAAAGAGACGGAAATAAATACAAGGAATTAGGAAATATTAAACCCATTCACGTAACGCCAACAGGAATAGATGAGATTAACTATAAAAGGGATAATACCAAATCAAAATTCCCAGGCATATTTCATATTGGAGCATTAGACTGGATACCTAATCAGGAAGGCTTACGTTGGTTTATTGACAATGTGTGGATAAAATTTAAAAAGAACTATCCTCAATTTAAATTTTATTTAGCTGGCAGAAACGCTCCAAAAAGATTTGAAAAATATTTAGAAGATAAACAAATAGTATATTTAGGCGAAATTGAAGATGCTAAAAAATTCATTAACGATAATTCAGTAATGATTGTACCCCTACTATCTGGAAGCGGAATGAGAATTAAAATTATCGAAGGTATGATTTTAGGCAAAAGTATTATTACGACTTCAATTGGTGCCGAAGGCATACCAATAATAGATGGAGAAAATATCTTAATCGCAGACACCCCTCAAAGTTTTTATCAAAACCTAGAGAAAATTTGTATTAATGAAGAGCTTCATCAAAGAATATCATCAAATGCTATTGATTTTGTCAGTGCAAACTTTGACAACCTCAATATTGCAAAAAGGCTCACAGAATTTTATCAAAATAATATGACAAAATGATTGTTTTACAAATTATATTTTGGGTTTGTGTTGCATTGGTCTTTCATACTTATGTAGGATACCCACTTATATTAAAACTATTTGGAAAAAAAACAACATCTTTTAAAGAACAAGCTGATTTTTCTCCTAATGTTTCAATAATAATGTCATTATTTAACGAAGAAGATGTGATATCTGAGAAAATTGAAAGTATTATAAATTCTAATTATCCCGCCAATAAACTGCAACTTATAATTGGCTCCGACAATAGCACAGATAAAACAAATGAAATAGTAAGCAATTATTCAAGTAAGTATAGTTTTATAAAATTCATCAAGTTTTCCGAAAGACAAGGTAAATCGAATGTCATAAATGCACTTATCAACAAGGCAGAAGGAGAAATACTTATTCTATCAGATGCAAACGTAATGTTTGATAAGAATACCATTAAAGAATTAGTTAAGCCATTTGCTGATGATCGTATTGGTCTTGTCGATACACGAATGACAAATACAGGTATTAAAAAAGAAGGAATTTCGATACAAGAAAAATCATATATTTCAAGAGAGGTAATGATAAAACATCGTGAGGGCTTATTATGGGGAACAATGATGGGACCTTTTGGCGGATGCTTTGCTATCAGGAAACATTTATATAGCCCAGTACCCGTAAACTTCCTTGTTGATGATTTTTATATATGCATGAAAGTTCTGGAAAGCAAATATAGAGCAATTAATCGTCTCGAAGCTATAGTTTATGAAGATGTCTCGAATAATCTTTCAGATGAGTTTAAACGCAAAATTAGAATTGCAACAGGAAATTTTCAAAACCTATGGGAATTTAAAAAACTATTATGGCCACCCTTTACTGGTCTAGCATTTAGCTTTTTATCACATAAAATAATACGTTGGTTAACACCTATATTTATTATTTTTGCGTATATTACTAATTTTATACTGGCATTTAAATATGATTTGTATCTCTATATACTACTAGTATTTACTTTTATTTTCACACTTCTAGTAGTTGATTTATTACTTAAAAAACTTAAAATACATAATATAATATTTCGCTTTATCACACATTTTATGTCAATGAATTTAGCTTTACTGATAGGAATGTTTAAAGCAATGAAAGGAGTTAAAACAAATGTCTGGAAACCAACAAAAAGAAATCAATAGGTCTTTGAACACTATTGAAGAAGCAATAGAAGATATAAAAAATGGAAAAATAATCATTATAATTGATGATTATGATCGTGAAAATGAAGGAGATTTTGTAGTTGCTGCGGAAAAAATCACACCCGAAATTGTCAATTTTATGGCAAGATACGGACGAGGATTAATTTGTACACCACTAACCGAAAGCCGTTGCAAAGAACTTGATTTAGATTTAATGGTAGGTAAAAACACCGCCTTACACGAAACCCCTTTTACAGTATCGGTTGATCTTAACGGCGATGGCTGCACAACAGGAATTTCGGTTAGTGATAGATCTAAAACGATTAAATCTTTGGTAGATGAAAAAACAAAACCCACCGACCTAGGACGGCCAGGACACATTTTCCCCTTAATGGCAAAAGAAAACGGCGTATTAAGACGTAGCGGAC